>CBDUSI010000062.1:0-26941 GCA_965370045.1 uncultured bacterium
CGAACTGAGTTACCCGACGCGGCTCTACTCCGCACAGACGCGCAAGCCTCCGGACGACGCCCAGGCCGGCGGCTACTACAAGGTGGCCGCGCGCACGCCGGGGTACTTCCGCTCCCGGTTCCTGGCTCATTACGAATGGGTGGAGTCTCGCATCATGCTGGTGCGCAGGCCGCAGGCGGCGACGATGGAGCCGCAGAAGCTGCGCGCCTGGCGGCGCGGGACAGTCGAGGAGGCCGAGCGCCTGGCCCGCATGGTGCCGGAGGCCCCGCAGGTCCTGCGCCTGCTGGCCAAGGCCCGCGTCCAGGCCGGCGACCGCGCCGGCGCGCTGGCCGCCCTGGTGAGGGCCGGCTGGCGCGATCCCTACAGCCAGGCCGCCATCTTGTACTTCCCCGGGGTCTTCACGAAAGACGCCGATGCCAACGCGGCGCTGGCCCGGAGCGTGAGCGGGCGCCTCTTCCTCGGCAAGGGCGAGGCCGCCGCGCTGGCCTCTCTGGGCGCGGCGGCGGCCGGAGAGTGGAAGGTTGCGCTGGACACGGTCAAGGTCACTGCGCCGGGCGAGGTCGAGTTCCTGCCCCTGGAGTTCTGGCGCGGGCGGGTGCTCCTGTCGGCCAAGAATGTTGAAAGGAACAACGAGAGGGCGGTGGAGGCCTTCAAGCGCCACGTGAAGCTGGTCCGCCTGCACGCCCAGGGATATCGTGAGCTGGCCCGGGCCCACGCCGCCGTTGGCGGGGAGGCGGGCTCGGAGGCGGAGATCGCCGCGCTCCGCCGCTGCCTGGAGTTGAACGTCGAGCACGAGGAGGGCCGCCTCCGCCTGGCCAAGGCGCTGATTGCCAAGAGGCGCTACGACGAGGCCCTCGATGCAATCCTTCCCTACCTGAAGATTGCCCGCCGCAAGGCGACGTTCTTCCTGAAGGCCGCGCAGATATATGAACTCAAGGGCCAGCACGGCGAGGCCCGCCGTGTCTTGCAGCGAGGCCTGCTGAAGACCAAGAGCGACGAGATCGAGGAGGAGCTCAAGGCCATGGACGCGTCACGCCGGTAGGGACCCCCTCTTGGAAACCCTCGAATCCTGCCCGCTCTGCGACGCGCCCGCGTCCGGTGCCAAGGTGCGCCATCAGCGGGAAGGCGACGCGCTTCTCGACTGCCCGCGCTGCGGTCTGCTCTACGCCAACGTTCATCACTCCGCTGAAGAACTGGCCGGGCTCTACGCCAAGCACTACTACAGCGCGGAGAACACCCTGGAGGGGGAAACCCGCCAGCGCGAGCGCAAGCGGAACCGGGTCCTATATGCGACGGTCCTGGGGGGCCTCCTGCGGCGCTACCCGCGCCTGGCGCCGAAGCAAGGCGCCCCGCCGGCGCGCGTGCTGGACTACGGCTGCGGGCCGGGCTACTTCCTGGCCGAGTGCCGGGAGGCGGGCTTCGAGGCCACGGGCGTGGAATTCTCCGACACCGCGGCGCGCTACGCCCGGGAGCGGCTGGACCTGGAGGTCCGCACTCAGCCCGAAAAGGCGCTGGCCGGGCTGCCCGCCGGGGGCTTCGGACTGGTGACCGCCTGGGCGGTCCTGGAGCACACCCCGCGCCCCGGCGACGTCCTCGCCGGGCTGGTCCGCGCGCTGGCCCCGGGCGGGGTGCTCTGCCTGACGATCCCGAACATGAACTGCTGGCGCTATCTCATTGAGGGCGCGCGCTGGTTCAACGTCAGCAACCCCACCCACCTGGTTTTCTTCCGCCGCTCGGGTCTCGCCCGGCTGCTCGGCGAGCTGGGACTGAAGGGAATCATCAGGCCGGTCTTCTGGGGGGGGCGGCCGGGCTTCGGGCCGATGGCCAACCTCGCGCAGTACCTCGCGCGCCTGGCCGGCCTGGGCAGCGACCTGCGCCTGTATGCCGAGAAGCCGAGCTAAGCGGTTCACCCCGCCGCGGCGCGGAGCAGCTCGGCGAGCCGGGCGGCGTTCTTCTCGAGGCTGAACTTCTCGCCCAGAAGTTCCCGCGCGCCGCTGACCAGCCGCGCGCCGAGTTCCGCGTCGCGCGCCAGACGATCCACGGCATCGGCGATCGCCGCGGCCCCTCCGGGCGGGACCAGCAGGCCGGTCCGCCCGTCCTCCACGAAGTCGGGGATTCCCCCCGTGCTCGAGGCCACGACCGGCAGCCCGGCGGCGGAGGCCTCCAGCAGCACGTTGGGCACCCCGTCGCGGTCGCCGTCGGCGGCTACTACTGACGGTGCCGCGATCGCGTCCGCGCGCGCGAAGGCCGCGGCCAGGCCGGCGGCTGCGGCGAAGTCGCTGAAGCGCACCCTCTCGGAGAGGCCGAGCTCGGCGGCGAGCCCCCTGAGCTTCTCGCTCTCTGGGCCGTCGCCCATCAGTTCGACCTCGAAGTTCCCCAGGCCGGCGGCGGCGACCAGGTGATGAAAGCCCTTCTTGGCTACGAAACGCCCGACGCCCAGCACTCGAAAGGGCCGCTCCCCGCGCTCCGGCCGGGGCGGGGGAGGGTCGGAAGGGGCGGGCAGCCCGTGGTGGACCATCTCGACCTTGTCCGCCGCCGGGCCATAGAGCTTGCGGAGATGTTCGCGCGCCGCGTGGCTGCAGGTGGTAACCAGCCGCGCGCGCCTCAGTTGGGCGCCGACCAGCGCGCGGTTGACAAAGACGTCCCAGGCGTGACAGCTCAGCGCGAAGGGCAGCCCGGCCATGTATGCCGCGCCGAGCCCTACGGCGCCCGGAAGAGAGGCCCACTGCGACCAGATGAGGTCGCAGCCGGCGCGCTCCGCGGCGCGGAGCAGCACCGCCGACCAGTCGCTCCTCAAGAAGGCGCCCAGTGTGCGCCGGGGGTCGGCCGGCAGGCTGGCCAGGTAGTCGGGGATCAGCAGCAGCTCGCGCAGGGACAAGAGCGGATGGCGCAGCTTGGCGGCCAGCATCGCCGGGGAGTGCCAGCTCGGGAGGCGGGTAACGCGCGACTCCAGGGACTTGAAGGGCTCCTCGCCGGAGGCCCGCGCTTCGCCCGCTCCCAGAGTGAATATGTGGAAGCCCAGGCCCAGCTTCGCGAGCGCGGCCAACTCCCGGGCGATGAAGCGCTCGCTGAGCTTGGGAAAGCGTTCCAGGACGACGGCGATCTTCACTATTTCTCTTCCTGGGAGATATCGTCCAGTTTCTTCCTGATCTCGGCGAAGTCGCGGCGGTCTTCCTCGATCAGCTCCCGATAAATGTCCAGAGTCGCGCGGGCGGCGCGCTCCCAGGTGAAGTTCGCGGCGCGGCGCGGCCCGGCTTCGGCCAGCTTGCGGCGCAGGCCCTTCTCGGTCAGTATCCGCTCGATGCCCGCGCGCAGCTCTGGGAGCGAGCCGGCTTCGACGGAGAGGGCGGCGTCGCCGGTCACCTCCACCAGCGCCGGGTCGCGGCTGACCAGGACGGGGGTACCGCAGGCGGCGGCCTCCAGGGCGGGCAGCCCGAAGCCCTCGACGATGGAGGGCAGGAACAGCGCCTCGGCCATGTTGTAGAGGGCTGGCAAGGCCTCGTCCCCAACGTAACCGGTGAACAGGATGTTGGCGTTCTGGCCCAGGCTGCGGATCTCGCGGACCACCGGCTTCCAGCCCCAGCCGAGTTTGCCGACGATCAGTAGCTTGTGAGGCAGGTCCAGGTGCATCCTGGCCGCGAAGAAGGCCTTGACCAGCTGGACCAGGTTCTTCTTGGGCTCGATCTGCCCGATGAACAGCGCGAACTTCTTCGGCAGCCCCAGGCTCGCGCGCACCCGCTCAAGCTCGCCGCGTTCGGGGATGACCTTGAAGCGAGCGTCGATGCCGTGAGGCACGACCCGGGTCTTCTCCGGCGCGGCGTCGGCCACACGAGCCAGAGCCCGGGCCGACGCCTCGGTGGGCGCTATGATCCGGCCGGCCCGCCGGCAGCTCTTGGCCAGGAAGCGCTTGAGGTGCGCCACCGTGCCACGCCGGCAGAGCTGCGGGTGGGTCAGGGCGATGGCGTCGGCGGCGCTCAACACCGCGGGCGCGTGGAGGAACTTGGGGAGCACGTAGGCCGGGCCATGGAAGACGTCGACGTCGTCCTTGGCGGCGACGAAGGGCATCCGCAGCTGCTGCCAGAAGACCCGGGCCAACTTCCAGGTCGAGGGGAAGAGCATCCGGCGGAGGCGCACGTTCTCGCGCTCGAGCCACTCGGGGGCCTTGAAGGTCCGGCCGCAATAGACGACGAACTCGTCGCCGCTGTCCAACTCGATGAGGGCCCTCAGCAGCGCGGCCACCGTCCGTTCCACGCCGGCCGGCTGGGTCCTGAGCAGGGTTGCGTCGTAACCTATGCGCACAGTGGCGCCTCCGACCTGTTCAGTGCGTAATTCTCCCCATCTCGCCCCTGCGCTCAAGCAACTTTTGCGCCTTGGGTCCTGGGAATCACCGATTGCAGCAGCAATTCACGAGTGCTGCTGCCAGAATAGCATGCTTCGGTAAGGGTGGTTTACGTTTGCGGCAATCTCAATCGGAGGATCGTCGGCGTGAAACTGGAATACGCCGCGCAGAAGTCCCTTCCGGTGGAGGCGGGGCGCTGACACGGCGGCGAGGGGGGGGCATTCGCCTGCGGGGGCTGTCGTAGACCGGCGCCAGTTCGGGCAGCCTCTTCCGCAGGTGCGCGGGCATGTGCTTGGCCATGAGTCCGTTGACGTGGGCCCGCCACTCCCTTTCGAGCTGCTTCCTCTTCGGGAAGTGACGCTCGAAGACCTCGCGGATGTTGGTCTTCCATCCCCGGGCGTCGGCCAGGAACTTCAGGAACGTCTTGCGGCGCTTCTCGTCGCCGCCGTAGAGCATGAAGTGCGCGAAAGACCAGACCCGCGCGTAAGAGATCAGCCGCTTGCCCAGTGACCCCGAAGAGAACTTTGAGGCGTAGAGCCCGGCGACGTTGATCTCGGAGTCGGCGGCCTTGACAGACAGGAACCAGAGCCGCGTGCGGGCGATGCCCGACTCGCCCTGGGGCTCCATGATCGTGGCCAGGGCCTCATGGAGCCAGGGGTCGCGCGCGGAGATGCCCAGCACCCGCCAGACCAGCGCGTGGGTCACCTCGTGGCGCACGGTGCGCAGGTCCGTGGGTCGCAGCGTCCCGTCCCCCTTGCCGAGCACGTGGCAAACGGCCTCGCGGGAGCTGTAGAAGCCCGAGTTGCCACCGACCCCGGCCATCTTGGCGACCTTCTTGTACTCCTTCACGCTGCGATAGTGGCGCAGTTGCACCCGGAAGAACTGCAGCCGCCGGTCGGACTCCTCGATGCCCAGCAGCTTGGCGAAGTCCTTGATGACCTTCTCTCCCTCCCGGGCGATCCTCTCCGCCGAGCCGGGCACCCCGTCGCTGGTCGCGGCGATGTGCCGGCTGCTGAAGTGCTGCAGGCCGTCGGAGGATGAGGACGCGGATGCAGATGCGGACTTGGCGCGCGCCAGGGCCCGCTTGGCGGCCGCGGCGCGGTTCTCGCGGAGCTTCTCCAGCCGGTGGAGCGCGGCGTCGTGGCCGGGCTCCAGCTTGAGGATCGTCTTGAGCTCGGCCTCGTACTGGGCGATCAGTTTCTTGTTCCTGCACCATACGGCCAGTTGGTAACGGCCGCGGACGTCGGGGGCCTTCAGCGCGGCCCGGCGCCGGAGGTACTCGTCGTTCCACGTTCCGGGGCGGATCTCGCGGACCTGGTCATGCCTGACGACCACCGTCGCGCCGGGCTTCAGCTCGATGCGCAGCATCTCTCCCACGCGCACCGGCCGGCCCTGAAGCTCGCGGCCGTTCTTGAGCACGATGATGTCCGCGCGGGCCCCGGCCGGAAGGGCCAGGAACCCGATGACCGCCAGCAGAACCACGATGTTCCGTCCGAACATGGTCTCCTCTACCATTGGGGACGTATCCAAGGCGTTCATCGTGACGGAAACTTAGCAGCAAAAGGGGGATAGGTCACCCGCAGCGGCCTCCGCCCCGGGCCAGAAGCCGCTTGACAGCGTGCTTTTAGGCTTTATCCTCTATATTATTCCGGCCCGGACACCGGGATTGGCGGTTTAATTCTTGACTAGGAAGAGGGACTGAACAGATGACTGCTGAGATGATCGACGGGAACGCGATTGCTGAGGGGCTCACCAACGAACTCAAGGCCGAGGTCGAGAAGCTCAAGGCCGCCGGCCGGGAGCCGCAGCTGGTTGCCGTACAGGTCGGCGAGAACGCCGCCAGCCGGGTGTACATCAAGAACCAGCGGGCGAGCTGCGAGAAGATAGGCATCTCCTACCGCCTGGACGAGTTGCCCGCCGAGACGGGCCAGGAGGAGCTGGCCGCGCACATCGCCAAGCTCAACGCCGACCCGGCGGTCAGCGGGGTCATCCTCCAGATGCCGCTGCCCGAGAGCGTCGACGCGCGCGAGGCCCAGCTGGAGATCGCCTACAACAAGGACGTGGAGGGCATGCACCCGGCCAACATGGGCCGGGTGGTCTACGGCGACATGTCACTGGCGCCCTGCACCGCGCAGGGAGCGTTCCTGCTGGCCAAGAGCCTGGAGCTGGCTCCCAGCTACGACCCGCTGCCGGACTTCGCCCAGAAGATGATCGCCGCCGGCAAGACCACGCCGAGCCTCTACGGCAAGAGCGTGGTGGTCGTGGGCCACAGCGAGATAGTGGGCAAACCCCTGGCGCTGCTCTTCCTCGACCACTTCTGCACCGTGGAGGTCTGCCACATCGCCACCCAGGACCTCGCCGAGCGGACCAGGCGCGCGGACATCGTCTGCGTGGCCGTGGGCCTGCCCGGGCTGGTCAAGGGCGACATGATCAAGCCCGGGGCGGCGGTGATCGACATCGGCATCAACCGCGTGCCGGACATCGGCCCGGACGGGGAGCCCAAGCTCAACAAGAAGGGCAAGCCCCGCAAGAAGACCGTCGGCGACGTGGAGTTCGACAAGGCCAAGGAAGTGGCCGGCTTCATCACCCCGGTGCCCGGCGGCGTCGGGCCGATGACCGTGGCCATGCTGCTCAAGAACACGGTGGAAGCCGCCAAGACCTCGGCGGGCTGAGCACCGGAGCGGAGAGAAGAATACCCCCTCGTAGGACGCACTGATGGCCTCCGGACTGGGCATTGACCTCGGCGCCAACGCCATAAAGGCGGTGAAGGTCCGCAGGCGCGGCGGAACCTGGCAGGTGCTGCGCGCCTGCCGGGTGCCGGACCCGACCCCGCCACCCCCGCCGGTCAAGCCCGGCAAGGTCCAGGCGCTGCCCCCGCGCGTCCTGCCCGGATCGACGCGCAGCGACCTGCGCCGCGCGGGCATCTCCGGCTCGGGCGCCGTGGGCCTCACCGGCCGCGACCTGATGGTCAAGTACGTGACCACCCCGCCGGTGCCCCCCTGGAAGCTCCAGATGATGATGGACCTGGAGATCAAGGGCACCAGCGGCGCGGAGGTATGCGGGGACTTCGCCGGCCTGGACATCCCCGGGGACCTGACCCACGAGATGGTCGCGCTGGTGGCCGTGGGCCGCACCGACTACGTCGAGCGGCAGATGGGCCTGGCCAAGGAGGCCGGCCTGAGCGCCGAGTGGTGCTGCCCCAACGCTGTGGCCCTCTTCAACGCCTTCCTGGCCAGCGCGCAGTTCCGTCCGGGCGAGACCGCCGCGATCCTGGACATCGGCCGGGACAACCTCGACCTGGTCATTCAGGATAACGGGGTGCTGTTCTTCGCGCGCAGCGCCTCGGGCGGCGGGCGGCAGTTCACCGACGCGATTGACGACACACTGGGCCTCGGCTACGAGAAGGCCGAGCGCTACAAGTGCGGGCGCGCGGCCATCCACGTGGGCGAGACCGGCGGCGTCGAGCCCAGCCAGATGAAGATATCCGGGGCGCTCTGCGAGGTGGCCGACGGTCTGGCCGGGGCGCTGCGCTCGGCGACCATGTTCTGCAAGTCCCAGGCCAAGCTCACCAGGCTGGACGTCGAGCGCATCGTTCTCTCCGGCGGGGGCTCGCGCCTGGAGGGCTTGTCCGAGTACCTGGCCAAGAAAACCGGCCTGCCGGTCGACGTCATGGACCCGGCCTCGCGAATGGACATCTCCTCGCTGCCGGCCGACCAGCAGGCCCTCTTCGAGGGCGGGGTGGGCGCGGAGATGTCCGTGGCTCTGGGCCTGGCCATGGCCGCCGCCGACGAGGGCCTCTTTCACCTGGAGGTGATGCCCGACGCGATAATCAAGCAGCGCAAGTTCTGGCGAGGCACCGCCTGGGCCATCGCCGCGGGGGTGATGCTCGCCGGGCTCATGGCCGTGAACATCGTCAGCGCCGACCGCCGCAAGGACCACGCGGAAGGAATCAACGAGGAACTCAAGCAAGCGACGGCCGGTCTCAAGAAGAAGCTCAAGGAGGTCAATAAGGAGGCCAAGCAGAACCGGCGGCTGGTCCGGCGGGCCGAGATGCTGGCCGGCCCGGCCCAGCGCAACGTGCCGCTGCTCGGCTTCCTCAAGCTGCTCCGCGAGGTCACCCCCAAGGGCATCGTGCTCACCGAGCTCGACGCCTCGCCGCCCGAGACGGGCGCCAAGGTCAGCCAGGTGGAGGTCACCGTGAAGGGCTGGGCCAACAAGGACGTGGTCGTCGAGAAGGACGCCTTCATAGCCCTGGAGAACTACTGCAAGAAGCTCCAGGCCGAGAGCGCCAAGCTGGCCTTCAAGATTGACAAGCCGGAGACTAAGACCGGCGACGAGGGTGATCGGGGGCGGCCCTTCAAGCTCACGGCGTGGATTTCCACCCTGGGTGTTAAAGAGGAAGTCGAGGAGCCAGAAGGCGACGAGCCGGCCGGGACCACCGAGCCGGCCCACGGCCCGGTGATCGAGCCCCGCCGCCCGCGGCCGCCCCGGGGCCTGCCCAGCAAGCCCACGCCTTACGTTCCCCCCAGCGAGCCCAAGAAGAAGCCGGCCGGCGACGACGATGACGGCGACGGGAAGGCCTTCGACGGGGGAGGCCGGCCGTGAACTTCTGGGAGGCCAACCGCAAGCTGCTGGTCTGCGTCGGCGCGGCCCTGGTCGCCGCGATTATCGTTCACTTCGTGGTCGCCGCCCCGCGGCGGAGCAGGGCCATCGAGGTCGAAAAGGAGAACCGCCGACTGCGCGACAAGGCGGAGAAGCTTACCGCCTTCAGGAAGGCGACGCTCGCCGGACAGGTCAACGAGGTGCTCGATGACCTCGATTCCGGGAACACGCAGCAGGAAGAGGCCATTACCCGGGTCCGCGAGGGCGTCAGGGGGTTGGGCGGACGCGAGAAACTCGACCAGCTCGGGATCCTCAAGGACGACAACATCTCGTCGAAGGATGCCGCGGTGGTGCGGAAGTTGCTCAAGGAGCTGCTGCCACCCACCGCCTCGGCGGCGATCCGTAAGATAAAGGCCGAACGCGCCGAGTTGAAGGTGATCATCGAGGGCCTGAACGGCTTGCTGCTGGAGATACCCAAGGACTCCCGGTACCGGGCGAAGGGCGCGGCCCTGGCCGATCCCCGCTTCTACTTCCAGAAGCAGCTCGCTGAACTCCAGGATGAGCGCTGCAAGGGCCGGCCCTATCCGGCCAAGACCCCGCTGGGCTTCACCCAGGCGATGGTCGACAAGCAGAAGCCGAAGCTGCTCCTGGAGCGCCTGGCCGCGGTCGACCGCCTGACCCTCGCTGTGGAGCGCTCCGGGCTGCGGGTCAAGTCCATCCGACACGGGCCGGTGCGCATTCCCCCGACCAAGGGCGTCAGAGACATGCACATAGCCATGCTGCCCATGTTCCTCACGGTCATCGCGGACGAGCGCGGCATGATCACCTTCGTCCAGGCCATCAGCCGGAAAGGACAATTCCTGACCCTGAACAGCTTCCAGGTGAAAGTGACCGACCCCAAGGCCCGTACGTTCACAATGACAGTGGGAGTCGCCGCGTTGCTGCGGCGCAAGTCGGCCCCTCCGCGGAGGGGAGGCCGGCCGACGGGAGGAACTCGCCCGCTGCCCATTGGCCGTTACTAGCAGGCCCCGAACGGGGCCGCAAGGAGGCCGATCCTGCCCACGAAAACGCGCGCGCTGGAGCAGCACAAGGAGAAGATGCTCTTCGCGATCGTCGCAACGGTCACCATCCTGGTGACGCTCTCCACCTTCTGGCCGGGGGAGGAACCGACGCCGCTGCCCACCGGCAGCGACGGGCACCCCGTGCCGCGGGTCGAGGACGAGCCGGCCCCTGCCGGAAAGGTCTTGCGCGCCGCCAAGCTCTTCGCCAGGGGGGAGTACTGGGACGACCGCGCCCGCTACGTATTCGTCGAACCCGAGGAGGTCCGCGTATTCGATCCCGTGAAGCTGGACGTGCCGGTCATGGGTCCGCCCAAGATCGTCATGCCCCTGCCGGACCCCGGGCCGCTCCTGAGGCACTCCGACGCGCTGCCCCGGCTGGACGGGTCCGCGCCGCCGGGGGCCGCACCGGCCCCGGCTCCCGCCGCCGAGAAGGCCGAGAAGGCCGGGGGTGCCGAGTGATGCGCCCCGCGTTCCGGGCGCTGGGCGCCGCGTTGCTGGCGGCCCTGCTCCTCCTTCCCGCGGCGCGCGCCGCGACGGCCAGGGACGACCTGATCGTCCGCACCGACGACAAGGTTTACCTCCGGGACAGCGCCGAGCCGCTGGTCGGCAAGATAATCTACCAGAACACCAAGGAGCTCAAGATAGAGGTCAAGGGCGGGGGCATCAGCCGCATCGTGCTCATGGCCAACGTGCGCCGCGTGCTGCGCCGCCAGAACGCCCAGGAGGCCTTCGACCGCCGCTTCGACGAGATCAAGAAGGCCCCCGGCGCGGGCAAGTACTACGCCCTGGCCAAGGCCGCCCTCAGGCTCGAGCCCGCCAAGATGGTCGACAACGCGGTCAAGGCCCTGGAGGAGGGCCGCAAGCACGGCACCAAGCACGTGGCCATCCGCCTGCTGCTCGGGCGGCTGTACCTCAAGCGGGGCGAGGCCGAGAGCGCCCGCAAGGAGGCCCTCAAGGTGGTCGCCGCCCAGGCCGAGAACGCCTCCGGGCACGTGCTCCTGGGCATTGCCCTGAGCCGACAGGGGGAGGTCAGGAAGGCCGAGCAGGCCGTGGAGAAGGCCCTGACCTACAAGCCCTCGGAGGACGACCGCATCGGCGTGGCTCGCATCCTGGCTCGCATCGGCAAACTCAAGCGCGCCAAGGGCGTCATCGACAAGGTCATCAAGGACTCGCCCCTCAACGCGGCCGCGCAACTGGTCGCCGGGCTGATCGCCCTCCGCGGGGCCGACCTGGTCCAGGCCGAGAAGCTGCTCACCGACGCCCGGGACAAGCTCAAGGACCAGAGCGAGCCGCACCTGGCGCTGGCCGCGCTGCTCTACCTCAAGGGCGACTTCAAGGCTGCCCTCCTGGAGATCAACGATGGGCTCAACTACGGCGGCCGGGCGCGCTGCCACGCGCTCAAGGCGCTCATTGAGCTGCGCGCCGGCAACGCCGAGGGGGCCGCCAAGAGCGTCGACGCGGCCATGCGCGCCAGCCCGAACGTGGCCCGCGTCGCCGCCGCCAAGGCGGTTGCCGACCTGGCCGCCGGCAAGCACGACGACGCCCTGGCCGCCCTGGAGGGCCCGCTGGAGAAGGCCGGCGCCAAGTGCCGCGACGCCTACGTCCACTACCTGCAGGGACACATCCTCCTCCAGAAGGGCAGCCATGCCCAGGCGCTGGCCGCCTTCAACAAGGCCGGGGAACTCTCCTCGGAGGGCGGCAAGCCCGCCTGGGTCGACGCCTACCTGGCCGCCGGCGCGGCCGCGCTGACCGCCAGGAAGTATCCGGACGCGGCCCGCGCCTACCGGGCGGCGGTCGAGATCGACAAGAAGTCGGCAACCGCCCGCGCGGGGCTGGGCCTGGCCTACCTCGGCCAGGTGGGCCGCGACGGGGACGCCGACCGGGAACTGCGCCGGGCGCTGGCCATAGACTCCAAGAACGTCGAGGCCCACCTGGGCCTGGGGTACCTCAAGAACCGCCAGAAGAGCGAGACCGAGGCCATCAAGTACTTC
Organism: uncultured bacterium; assembly: GCA_965370045.1. Taxonomy (GTDB): domain Bacteria; phylum Planctomycetota; class SZUA-567; order JAKLDR01; family JAKLDR01; genus CAZONU01. The sequence continues at coordinate 11,994 of CBDUSI010000062.1, forward strand.
GAGCGCGCCGCGGGCCTCTCCGGGGACAGCAAGTACGCCGCCGCGGCGCTGAGCCTGCTGCGCGCCGGCCGCGGCGAGGACGTGGAGATATACTCCTTCGACGGGCCGGGCCTGCCCACCGGCTGGAGCAAGGACCAGCGTTGCGGCATCCTGGCCGAGTCCAGGACCGGGCGGGTGGTGCTCTCCGGCAAGCAGAAACAGGTCGGCGGGCGCAACACCCGCTTCTACCTGCGCCAGGATGTCCACAAGTTCATCCGGCTGGAGATGGACGTGGGGGCCGCGCCCACCGGGGGGCTGGTGACCGGGCTGTTCCTCAGCAGCAAGCGCGGCACGGTCGAGTTGGGCCTGTTCGAGACCGGCAGGCTCTGCTGGCGCGTGAAGAACAGCGGCGGCCCCCAGCCGCCGGTGAACGTCATCGACTGGCCCAAGGGCGCCGACGGCAAGCCCGCCAAGGTGCGCCTGGCCATCGAGGTGCTCAGCGCCAACCGGGGGGCCTTCCGGCTGTACGTGGGCGGGCGGGCAGTGAAGGACGTCACCGTGGACACCCTGGCCAACGCCCGGGGCTACCAGGTGGGCGCCTTCTGCCGCGCGCCGCTCGACGAGGATGTCACCGTCGAGTTGGACAACGCCACGCTGGTCACCAAGAAGGCCAAGAGCGATGAGAAGTAAGCGGGAAGCTCCGGCCGGCCGGCCTCATTCTTCACGAGGCGCGCTTCACGAACAGGGATTCACGCTCATCGAGATGCTGGTGGTGATCTTCATCATCGGGCTGCTCTCCGGCCTGATCCTCACCGGGGTGATGGCCGCCCGGCGCAAGATCGGCCGGGACAACACCAGGGTCATCCTCAAGAACATCGAGGCCGCCATCGAGGTCTACGAGAGCGACTATGGCGACTTCCCGCCGGGCAAGGGGGGCCGCCAGAGCTCCGAGGACCTCTACGAGGCGCTCTCCTCGACGCGGCACGAGGGGCCCTACCTGAAGGGCGACTACCCCCCGGCCAAGGACACCAACCGCAACAAGCGCAAGGAGATGGTCGATCACTGGGGCCGGCCCATCCGCTACACCCACCACCGCAACTACAGCGAGGAGCCCAGGGCCGACACGTACCGGCTGAAGTCCGCGGGCCTGGACGGCAAGCCGGGCACGGGCGACGACATCACCAACTGGAAGAAGTAGTGAAGCGTGAAGCGACGGCCGTGAAGCGCGAAACGCCGGTCGTGGTGCGTGAAGCGCTTCACGAGCGGGGCTTCACCCTCGTCGAACTGCTGGTGGTCATCGCCATTATGGGCATGCTGATGGCCATCGGCGTGGGCGTGTGGGTCTCCTTCCGGGGGAGCGCGGCCCGCAAGCTGGCCTACCGCACGCTGGCCGGCGCCTGCCGGCGGGCGCGGGTCTTCTCGCTGGAGGAGTCGGCCCCCAGCCGGCTGATCCTGGCCCGCCCCGGGAAGGGGCCGCAGAGCTTCCACGCCGAGGGCCTGCGCCTGGTGGGCTTCTGGCACCTGGAGGGCTCCACCGACCCCACCAAGCACGGCGATGACGACCACCTGACGGGCTTCGCGGGCCGCAAGCTGTATGAGTCCGACGGGGAGATACACCTCGATGGCTACCGGGGCACCTGCCTGGCGTTCCCCACCGGTGGCGGCATCACCCTGCCGACCGACTCCCTGCGCCTGCCGCGCGGCGGGCAGTTCAGTTGCTACCTCTACGCGACGATGGACGGAAGGGGCAGGAAGCAGCGCATCCTGACCCGCGGCAAGGAGCTGGAGTTCGTCATCACCATGCGGGGAGAGCTGGAGGCCCAGGTGGGCTCGGCGCAGGTGACCACGGCCGGCTACCGCCTGCCCATCGACCGCTGGAGTCACGTGGCGCTCTTCTACTCGCCGCGGGAGGTGACCATCTCGGTGGACGGGGTGGTCCGCGGCCGCAGCGACCCCCGTGAACCGGTGGAGATGCCCGACGAGGAGGAGCTGGACCTGCCCCTGGAAATGGGCTCGGGGGAGTGGACGCTCTACGGGCGGGTCGACGAGATCGCCGTGCACCGCGCGGTCCGCGAGGCCAGCTACCGCCTGCCCGAGAGTATGAAGTTGGTGTGCGGCGTTGATCGCATCTGCTTCGACTCCGCGGGGATGCTCGACCGCCGCTACCACAACGGGCCGGTCAAGGTGGGCATCATCGCGCCCAAGGAGGGCGGGAAGACCGAGACCCGCTCGCTGACCATCAGGCTCACCGGAGAGATCCGTGAAGACTGAGAGGCTGCTGCAATACCCGGGTCGTCGCGAGGCCGAGCGAGAAGTTCGCGGGCAAGGCGGCAGGCGCAAAACGCCCGGAGGCGGGGGCCGGAGTCCCGTCGAGGACGTTTTGTGCCGACAACGCAGCCCGGGGGCTTCGCAGCCGGCCGCAGCAGAGCGGGGTACTGCAGCAGCCTCTGAGCCTTCCCGGAAGGGCGTGGCCCTGATCGTGGTCGTCCTGATGCTGGCCGCCATGGCCGCGGTGGGCGTGCCCTTCCTGCTCTCGTCCGGGCTGGAGCGACGCGAGAGCCGCCTGTTCGCCGCGCGCGCCCGGGCGCGTCACGCCGCCGAGGGCGCCCTGGCCCGCGCCCTGTGGTGCCTGACCCGCACCAGCGAGGCGGCCGAGCGCGCCGGCTACTACGGCCAGCCCTGGGACACCCCGGACTGGGACACCCTCGCCGAGCTCAAAGTAACCTTCGCCTTCTCCCGGCCGCCGCAGCTCAAGGACGAGAAGAAGCCCCCGCCCTGGCGCGCCGCCCTGGAGGACAGCAGTATATTTCACAACCCCCGCGGCGAAATCTGGACCGCCAAGGTGGAGGACGAGCAGGGCAAGATCAACGTCAACTCGGCCAGCCCCGCGCTGCTGGGCAACCTGCTGGGCTCGGCCATTCTGGCCGCGCCGGTGCCCAGCAACGACCTGGCCCCGGTAATCCAGGTCGGCGACACCTACTACTTCCCGGCCGACGACGATGACAAGACCATCGACGGCTTCGTGCGCATCGGGCGGGAGATCCTGGCCTACACGTCAAAGACCGAGACCACCCTGGAGGGCGTGACCCGCGCGCAGTTCGGGACGGAGGCGGACAACCACGGGGCCGGCGCGCTGGTCTGCGACGCGCGGGGCTGGGCGGTCTCGGCGCTGCGCATGCGCGGGACGCGCGGCGGAGGGGCCCCCACCGGTTTCGGGGGAGTCTCTGCCATCAAGGGCATCTCCGCTTTCGGCGTGAGCTACGGAGGGCGCAACTACACGCTGGCACTGGGGCCCGCCGATTACGAGTCCATCGAGCGTTATCTTACATCCGGCAGCTACCGGCCCAAGGCCGACGGCTGGGTGCGCCGCGAGAAGCTGCTGAACCCCTCCTGGGAGGCCGACGCCCGCAGATTCCGGCTGAAAGACAATTCCAACTACGGGCCGGGCACGGTGGTGCGCTTCCTGGACGATACCGGCCGCGTGCGCGGCTACGGCAGGGTGCTCTCGGCCCAGTACCTCTCGACGCCCAGCACCCGGGGAGCGCGGATAACCCTGGAGTACGGCGTGGGCTTCCGCCACCCGGGCGGGTCGGAGTTCTTCATAGAGACCGAGCAGCCCCACGCCATCAACGTGAACACCGCGCGCGTCCCGGTGCTGGCCGCCTGCATGACCGGGGTGGCCCTCCGCGGCGGGCAGGGCGTGGACCCGGACCAGGCCCGTCTGGTGGCCCAGAAGCTGGTCAGCTCGGTGATCCGCAACAAGGACGACCTGAACATCGCGCTCACCGCGGTCCGCGACCAGGGACATATCACCGAGAACCAGCGCCGGGCGATCCTCGAGAACGCCACGGTGCCGGGCTCCACCCTGTTGAGGGTAACCACCGCGCCCTTCTGCTACCGGGCCTACAACCTATTCACCGTGGAGGCCAGCGGTATCGTCAACCACCCCGCTTCCGGCCGGCCCATGGCGGTCCACACCATACGCCAGCTGGTGCAGATGCCCACCGCCTGGCCGGGGACCTTCCTGGTGCGCAGCCAGAAGGAGTTCGAGGAGCAGATGCGCGCGGGCGTTGGCAAGCTGGTGGTCAGCTGGCCGGTAGCGCTGGTCAACAAGAACGCCGCGCCCAACGAGAGCATCAACGAGAACATCGGCGACCTGCGCCTGGGGACCGGCCGTGCCGGCAAAGTGCTGCCCGGCACGGTGCTCACCGACCACTACGAGAAGCCGGTGCGCGGCGCGCGGCTGACCCCCGACGGCCTGAGCCTGCGTGGCGGGCGGGGCCAGTCCTACTCCTCGCGGACCTGCTTCAGGCGTTCGAACGGCAGCGTCACCCCGGGCTCACTGGAAGTGTGGGTCAGGGCCGACTCCTGGGGAGGCAGCATCTTCCGCGCCGGGGCCGGCACCCGCAACCTCATCGACGTCTCCTACGACTCGCGCCAGGGCGAGCTGGTCATGGAACTGGGCGACGGCACCCGCGAGGGCCGCACGGTGGTCTACCGCCAGCCCTACAACCTGGACACCAAGACCTGGTACCACATCAAGGCCATATACAAGTCCACGCGCCTGGGCGGGCAGGCCTTCGAGGTCGATGGCGGGCAGGTGGTCCCCCAGGGAGCCGGGGACTACTTCCCGGGGACGACCCTTACCGGGGACCTCGACGACTGGTCCACGCCGCCCGGCGTTCGCGAGGTCAACGTGGACAGCACCTCCGAATTCGCGAGCCGTGGCGCCTTCATAATCGGCAGCGAGATATTCGAGTACGACGGCAAGAACGCCACCACCTTCCTCAAGGTCAAGCGCGGGCGGCGCTACACCCAGGCCACCGACCACTCCCGCGGCGCGCCGGTGCAGATCTACGGCTACTCCGTGCGGGTGCGCAGCACCATTCCCAAGGTGTCGGGACGGGTGGCGGACGACATCGGCGCCAATCCCCGCTGCCGGATCGCCAACCCCGCCGACCCCGGCCCGCCCCCGGTCGCCGGGGGCATCGACGACACCCAGACGGACATCCCGGTGGACGGCACCAGCGACTTCCAGAGCTCGGGCTACATCTGGGTGGGCCGCGAGTGCATCTACTACGGCCGCAAGACGGCCACCAAGTTCCTGAGCTGCCGGCGCGGCCAGCGCAGCACCAAGGCGGCCAAGCACAACGACCGCCGGACCATCAGCCAGGCCTCCCTGCTGGTCACCAACTACTCGGGCTACCCCGACTCCGGCTACGTGCAGATCGACGACTCCCGCAACCGCGACCGCGTGGAGTGGATCTACTACTACGAGAAACTGACCGTGAACGGCAAGCGCTACATGCTGCCCCGCGTCTACACCGACAGCAAGGGCCGCAAGTACCTGGGTTCCTGGCGGAGCCGCTACGGCACCGGCTACCGGCCGCACGTCAAGGGCGCCAAGCTTCTCCCGGTCTTCGAGCTGCGCGGGCCGCAGTGCGGCAACGCCTCCAGCCCGCAGTACGAGCCGGTCACGGTCACCGACTCCAGCGGCAACAGCGAGGCGCGCCGGCTCAAGCGGGTCTACGAGGGCACCTGGCCGAACTACACCGGCACGATCCCCCGGCGGTTCACCGGCTGGTCCCATGCCTGGCGCGCGGCCTTCGACGACTACACCAGTCGCAGCTACTCGGGCTCGCAGCTCCGGCTGCTCAAGTTCCCCAGCGGGGAGCTGGCCATCAGCCTGCCCAACCTCCGCGTGGGCCGCAACTTCAGGGGGGACATCGACGAGCTGCGGGTCGCCTCCGGGCACAGCGTCGCCGGCTTCCTGCCCTTGGACCTCACACTCAAGCCCACGGACGCTGGCGTGGTGATCCAGATGCCCTCGACCTCGGCGGCCAACGCCGTGCCCCAGGCGGGCCTGGCGCGGCTGGGCGACGAGATGATCTACTACACGGGCCGGTCGGTGAGCACGCGGCGCCTGCCCTTCACCCCCAGGATTCCCTTCCAGCTCAAGAAATCCGACCCCGAGGACTACCACCGCAGGGACGACTTCCCGGTGGTGCGGCTCAGCGGGGTGCGCCGCGCGGTGCTGGGCTCGAACAGCGACCTCCACGCGCCGGGCAGCCCGGCGACCTTCCTGGAGGCCGTGCCGGTCACCGATCTGCGCACCGCCACGGACGAGACCCTCAACAGCGTCCAGCTGCGCTCCACGGGCGGCTTCGAGGCCGAGGGCTACGCGCTGGTGGGCTCGGAGATCGTCGGCTACACCCGCAAGACCCGGGGCACGCTCGACGGCACCTACTTCCGCGGGGCCTTCGGGACCGATGCCCAGGCCCACCCCGTCGGGACCCTGGCGCTGCCGCTGCCCTTCCGCTACTGGGACCGCTACCTGCCCGAAAGCGACCGCTCGGAGATGGCCTACTTCCAGGGCTCCTACTCCGCGGCCGGCACCCGCTGGAACCGCATCGGCATGGTGTTGGCCCGCACCGCCCACATGCGCGTCCGCCTGCAGGTGCGCTTCGACGGCGCACCCGGCTGGGACAGCACCCCCACCAACCGCGAGGGCGAGCTTTACGAGTTCGCGGGGCCCGGCCCGCACGACCTGCGCACCGCCGCCGGCCGCCAGGTGCGCGCCGACCAGATCGAGTACCGGGTGCTCTTTAACTACCGTTCCGGGGCGCACCAGGGCGACGGCTGGAAGCAGACCCCGCGCATCGACACGCTCTACATCGAGTACGGCAACCCGCTGGTGGTCATCCGCCGGGAGGTGAGCACCCAATGACCTCTTCCGGCGCGCGCCGCGCGGGGCTCACCCTGGTCGAGTTGCTGGTGGCCATGTCCGTGGTGCTGCTCATCGGGCTGATGATGGTCGGGCTGATGAGCAGCTCGCTGAGCATGTGGAACGCCGCCGAACGCCAGCGCAAGGTCTACACCCGGGCGCGAACGCTCTTCTCCTACCTGAGCGAGGACCTGGAGGCGGCCCTGACCCGCGACCCTCCCGGCACGGCGGTCCGCAACCGCCTGTTCTGCGCGCCGGACAAGAACGACCGGCAGGTGCTGATGATCACCCGCACCTTCGGCTCGGGCTCGGAGCGCGGCTACGCCTTCACCGCCGGGGACGGGCTGGACACCTCCGGCCTGCACTACACCGGCGATAAGCCCCGCAAGGACGACGAGGATTCCGATCCACGCTCCGGCCGCGCCGACGAGGAGACCTACAACTTCAAGGACGACGACGGCGACGGGCACGTGGACGAGGACCTGGCGCCCCTGGGCGGGTCGGCCCAGGTGGTCTACCTGCACGTCGGGCGGCAGCTCAAGCGCGGGCTGCGCTCCCCGTCCGGCGACGAGTTCGCCAGCATGTTCCCCGATGCCCAGACCATCGCCGAGGACGTGCTCTATTTCGGCCTGCTCTTCGCCACCCCCTACACCACCACGTCGTACAACCCGTCCAGCCCCTTCACCGCTCTCTGGGACGAGTCGGTCCCCCGGCTGCCCACCGCGAAATACACCGGCCAGAGGGGCTTCGGCCCCGAGCGCCTGTGGGACTCCACCCGCGGGGTGCTCGCCGATTTCTCATTCTACGTGGGGCCAGAGAGCAAGGACGACGGCGAGGACGACGTGTTCCCCGAGATCGTGCAGGTCACCCTGGTGATCGAGCCCCACGAACTGCGCACGGTGCGCACCGACAGCCTGGAGCACATCACCGACAGCGACGGCGTCGTGCGGGTGGCCTCCACGCGGGGCTTCCCGGAGGCCGGCGGCCCGAACAGCTACATCATGGTCGACGACGAGTGGATGTACTACACCGCCAAGGGCAAGCGCAGCTTCACGATCAAGCGGCGCGGCGCGCGGGGCACGGCGCGGAACAGCCACGCCCCCGGCGCCTCAGTGCGCTGCGGCACGACCTTCACCAGCACCTTCTACCTGCCGGGCTACCGCAGCGAGGAGGCGGCCACGGGCGGGCCCCGGCGGTGAGCGACCGGCGCGGTTTCTCGCTGGTGGAGGTGATGGTCGCCATGGGCGTCCTGGCCCTGGGCATCGGCGGGGTGCTGGCCCTCTTCGCGATCGCGACGACCACCCACCGCCGGGCGCTCGACGAGACGGTCACGGCCATCATCGGCAACCGGGTCATCTCCGAGCAGCGCGCGGCCTTCAACCGCAACCGCTACGCCGAGCCGGTGGCGGTCAGCAAGCAGCCGGTGCCCGGCTACCAGATGCACACCTGCTCGGTGACCCCCACGGTGCTGGGTCGCGAGCCGGAGACCGGCCGCACCGTGCACCTGTACCTGGAGGTCGGGGTGCACTACCAGCGCCGCGGCCGGGAGCGCACAGTCGTCTTCCGGACGGTCCTTTTCAGGGAGTAGGCGCCTCGCCGAGCGCATCCCGCGCGGGCCCCTTGAAGTTTGGCCTCTCGGCGGGGATACTGGGAACCGAGGCTGAGAGGAGGTGCGCGATGAGAAAGCTGACCCCTGCGCTTCTTGCCGGACTGCTGCTGGCCTGCCTGGCCGGCTGCGAGCCCCGGGGCATCAGTGCGGTGGGCCCGGGCATGATGCCCAGCCAGGTCAAGGATCTCATGGGAGGGGAGCCGACCAGGACGATCCACGGAGACGGCACCGACATCGGCAAGAAGACCTACGTTTACCCCACCGGCCGGATTCACTTCGTGAACCAGAAGGTGGTGCTGGTCGAGCCCGCCGAGAAGGAGCGCACTGTCACCGAGAAGGCCAGGGAGAAGAGGCGCCGGGAAGAGGAACGATAGGGGACAGTCCCCGGGAACGCCGGGCGAGTGGCGGAACGGCATACGCTGCGGCCTTAAAAGCCGCTGGGGGTCCGCCCCCGTGCGGGTTCGAATCCCGCCTCGCCCACCACTATAACCATTTGAAAGCCTGAGGCTTTCGGCACCCGCCGCTTTCTTGTGCATAGATACTGCACTCTCCGGCCCTGACTTGACCACGTTCCCGACCTTCTCGGCCACCTCGGCAAGCCGCTCCCGGCGGGTCCTATCTGGCGATAGCTGAAGGTTGTGGTATTGCGGATTGAATCAACCGTTGCGACTAGCTACACTGTTGGCCGTCTAGGGTGAGGGCCATGTGGGCGCCGGGAGGAGTCATCTGGAAAATGTCGGCTAAGAGGAATAAGCACCACAGCCTGGGAGACCTTCCATGAAGTACCTCGCGTTTTCGGCGATACTGGCGCTTGCCACTACCGGGCGGGCCCACGGCGCCCAGGCGGACGCCGGCATCCTCGACTTCATGACCGGCTACTGGCGCAGTCACTACATGCTGACGCCGGCTCCTGTCGATCTCAAGATGCTGAAACAGAGGGCCGTCGCGACCGACAAGGGCCTGGGCAAACTGATCAAGAAGCGCAAGGTCGACATCAACAAGCCTGGCTTGGCCTGGCCGTTCTACTACACCACCAGCAACGACATCGGCCTCTTCGTCCGCACCCCGGCCCCGCCGCCGGACTGGACGAAGCCGGAGTTCGATGACGGCGGCTGGCCGCGTCAGCGCCTGCCGATGCTCACCTGGAAAAACCCCCGCCTGGACCGCAAGGCCCAGACCGAGGCGCTTTGCTGCTACCGGGCGCGCTTCCTGGTGGATAACCCGGCACGGGCCAAAGACCTCACGATAGAGGTGGTCTGTCGCGGGGGGGCGGTCATCTACGTCAACGGTCGCGAGATCGGACGGGTCGGCCTGCCGAAGGGCAAGCTGACCCCCGAGACGCCCGCCCGAGTCTATCCGGACAAGGCCTACATCCTGCCGCCCCTGGGCGCGGGGAGGGCCTCCAAGAAACCGCGGCCGGTCGCTGACCTATGGGGAGAATTCCCGGTATGGAGTCCCCGGGAGATGAAGGAGCGGAAGAAGACACTGGGCCAGGTTGCCGCAGCCCTGAAGGTTTCGGTGGCGGACCTGGTCGTGTTCGGACACCGCTCCACGCCGTCAATCGTGACCCGCAAGGAATGGGAGGCGGTCAAGGCGCTGAGGAACAGGCGGCTCGGGCCGATCAAGGTTCCGGCCGAGGCCCTGCGCAAAGGGGTCAACGTTCTGGCCGTCGAGGTCCACCGCAGCACCATCAATCCGGTTGTTCTTGGCGTTGAAGGACTGGGTACGCGCTACTGGTTCAAGGACAAGAAGGACTTCCGGTGGCAGCACGCCTTCCTGGTGGAGGCCAGGATGCGGTGCCGCTCGCCCGGCGCGGTCCGCCTGCCGGAGCGCACCAAGGACGTGCGCGTCTGGAGCGAGGACATCCACCGGCGCTGCTATCCCCGGGACTACGGTCCGCCGGGGGCGGCGATCCGCCCGATTCGCCTGGTGGGCGCGCGCGGCGGGGTCTACTCGGGCCAGGTGGTGGTGGACGCCGGCCGGCAGATAGCCGCCCTGCGCGCCTCGGTGAGCGCCCTGGCCGGCCCGGGCGGCAAGAGCATTCCCGCCTCGGCGGTCGAGGTGCGCTACGGCAAGAAGGCGCCGGTCTCGGACTTCCTGACTATATACGCCAACGGACAGGGGGGTACGCCCCTGGCTCGGGACTACGGGCGCCTGGCGCATATCCGCTATGTATCGGGAATCAACAAGGTTCACCGCTTCTACGGCGGGACGAAAGGCGCGCTGCAGATGAGGGCGGCGTTCTCCAAGTTCTCCTTCTTCGACCACCTGGGCGCCGAGGCCCCCAAGTCGGTGCCGGCCGGTTCCTGCCAGCCGGTGTGGATCACTATTCGGGTCCCCCGGAACGCGGCCCCGGGCGCCTACAAGGGAACGCTCACGGTTTCCGCGGCTGGCCGGAGCTTCAAGGCACCGGTCCGGCTATGGGTCATGGACTGGGCGGTGCCGGAACCGAAAGACTTCCGGACCGTCATGGCCCTGGAAAGCTCGCCTCACGGCGTGGCCGCGCACTACAAGGTAAAGCTCTGGAGCAACGAGCACTTCAAGCTCATGGAGAACACCTTCAAGCTGCTCGGCGAGGTCGGCGGCGATGTGCTGATCGTGCCGGTCATAGCCAAGACCCAGTTCGGCAACGGTCTCGACTCGATGATAAAGTGGAAGAAATCCGGCGGAAGCTACAAGCCCGACTTCTCGATCCTCGAGCGCTACCTGGACCTGGCCCTAAAGCACATGAAACCGCACTGCGTTTGCTTCGTGGTGACGCCCTTCTGGAGCAAGAAGAACTTCTACGTCGTCAAGGACGACGGCGGCGGCAAGACTTCTCTGTTGGAGGTTCCCGCTCCGGGCAGCAAGGCGGGGCTGGAGTTCTGGCGCCCGCTGGCGGTGGGCCTGAAGAAGCGCCTGGTCGCCCGGGGCCTGGAGAAGGCCTGGCACTGGGGCTACCTGGCCGATATCGCCCGGAAGGGGGCGGGAACGACGTCACAGACCGAACTCACGTTTAAGATGTTCGAGGATTTGGCCCCCGGCGTGGGCTGGGCGCGCGGCTCACACTGGGGAGCCTCCGGCCGGTTCACCTTCCCGACCACGGTCCGCGGCGGCGGCCGACTGGTCCGGCGAAACCGCAAGAGCGGAGAACTCACGGCTGTCAGCCACAAGGGCTGGCGGTGGTACGCGCTGGACCGCAAGGGGAAGAAGAAACCGCGCTTCCGGCTGGTCTTCACTCGCGTCGAGTCCCCCATAATCTGGCTCTACGGGGTCAGCAACCCCTTCAAGTTCCGTATCGCGCCGGAGCATGCCCTCCTGTCCGGGGCCCAGGGAATCGGGCGCTGGGGCGCGGACTGCTGGGCCGACCGGGGCAAGTACTACTACGCCCGCGGCTGCGTTATGGGCTATGGAAGCCTGTCGCCAACGGTGTCGTGGCTGTTCTGGCCCGGACCACAGGGGGCCGAGGGAGGGGCACGTTTCGAGTGCATGCGAGAGGGACTCCAGGAAGCCGAGACGCGGATATTCCTGGAGCGGAAGCTGGAGCAGGCGGCGTTTGCCGCCTCTTCCTCCGGAAAGGCCGCCCAGGCAGTCCTCGACGAGCGCATCCGACGGAACCTGTACTTCCTCATCGAGTCCGGAGACAACGTTCCCGCGCCGCGAACTGAGCAGTACCGCCCGTCCTGGCAGGAACAGAGCTGGGACCTCTACTCCGCCGCGGCCAAGGCCGCTGGGAAACGGGTTCCCAGCGCGGCGGAGAGGAAACGCTTCTTCGGCCGAGAGCGTTAAAGGAGGAGAGGCACCCATGACCCGGACCCGCAGACGCTGCGCGCTGGTCGCCCCGGCGGCCGCCCTCTGCCTGGCCCTCTTGTGGACCGCGCTGGGGCGGGCCTACGTCAATCCCAACTTCACCCCGCTGCACCTGGAGGAGCAGTCCAAGCTGATCTGCACCGTGAAAGTCGAGGAGATAGCCAAGGACGGCAAGAGCGCCACGCTGACCGTTCTCGACGTCATCAAGGGCGCCTCCCCCGCCAAGAAGCTGACCCTGGAGTTCACCGCCGTGCTCGCCAAGGAGGGCGGCAAGGAGGACGTGAAGGAGATTATCGAGCTGCTCAAGGCCGCCGGGGCCAAGCCGGCGCTCCTGACCAGCGGCGAGCTTGACGGCCAGCGCTGCGGCCTCCTGCACATGGAGGCCGTCTGGGTGCGCCTGGTCATGGGCAAGGACGCTACCAGGTGGCAGTTCGAGAAGGCTGACACCACCCTGAACGGCACCTTCAACGGCGGCACCGACATGTTCATCGAGGCCATGCGGTTCATCCGCAAGTTCCCCAGCGCGCCGATCATGCCGGTGGCCGGCGGCGTGGCGTGGAGCGAGCACACCGAGCTGGGCAAGCTGGCCGGGGACGCCGCGGAGCTCCAGGCGGTCGACGTCGACGGCGACGGCAAGCTTGACCTCTTTGCCTCCTGCCCCCAGGGCGACAAGGTGTTCATCAACAAGGGGACTGGCTTCGAGGAGCTGGCCGGCTTGGCCTCGGCCAGCCGGGCCGCGGCCTGGGCCGACTTCGATGGCGACGGGCGCGTCGACCTGGCCTCGCTCTCGGACAAAGGGCTCAAGCTCTACTTCCAGAAGGAAGCCGGCAAGTTCACCGCGGAGGAGGTGAAGCTGGTCGGCAAGATCGAGACCGGAAGCCCCACGCTGACCGTCATTGATATCGGCGGCGATGGCAACGCCGACATGGTGGTTGGGGCCAGGACCTTCCCGGTGGTTTTGAGGAACAAGGACGGCAAGGGCAACTTCGAAACAGTCAAGCTGAGAAATCCCTGGCTCGAGAAGGACATGCAGCCTCCGGGCAAGGCGGGCCCATGCGTTGCCGCCGACTTCGACGGCGACGGCCTGGCCGATGTCGTCCAGTTCTACCAGCAGCGCGGCCTGTTCTGGCGCGGCAAGGCCGACGGGAACTTCGAGGTCAAGGATTGCCCCGGCGCCTTCATGGGTAACGTGAAGCGGCGCAACGCTTGCATGGCTGACCTCGACGGCGACGGCTTGCTGGACATCTTCCTGATCGGCGGGGGCAGGAAGCCCTTCCTGCTCCAGAACCGCGGCGGGGGGAAGTTCGAGGAGGTCATGCGCCTGACCGGCGAGCCCGGTTACATCATCCAGGCCGGGGCTGTCTGCGCGGCGCTCGGCGACTTCAACAACGACACCTTCGTGGACGTGTTCGCGGGCTACGACGGAGATCCCTTCTGCCAGTTCTTCTTCAACCGTGGTTTCCGCAGCCTGGCCATCTGCGGGAAGCTCAAGCTCAAGGAGGACGACGTGCCCGGCGCCGAGGAGGAGGGGCAGGCCGCGGCGCTGTGGGCCGACCTGAACGGGGACGGCGCACTGGAGTTGGTGACCGCCATGCGCGGCGGGGCACTGTACCTCTCGCAGTCCGACCTGGCGGACATGGCCTCCCCCCCCTGCCTCAGGGTGAAGGTCGCCAGGGAGGCCGAACTGGCCGGCCCGGTGACCGTCCGCTTCTACCTGGAGGGCCGCTGCCTGGGAGCGCGGACTGCCCACAAGTGGGGCCCGCCGGCGCTGCTGGGGACCGGCGAGGTCGGCGAGTACCTCGTCAAGTGGCGGACCCCGGACGGGAAGGAGTTCTCCCGGAAGGTGGAGCTGGAAGACAATGCGGTGGAGATCGCCATAGGCGGGAAGGCCCCCTCGAAGAAGATCGCCAGCCTGGCACCGACCACATCGAAGCCCGCCAAGCCCCCGGCCAAGGCGGCTGCCAGGGGCGGCCCGCCGTGGGCGGTGGTCATAGGCGGCGCGGCCGTCGCCGTGTTGCTGGCCGTGCTGCTGGTGGTGGTGATGAGGAAGAAGCGCTAGAGTGCTTTCAACTATTCAGCCGATCGTGCTCTGTTGAAAAGGTATGAGAGGTAAGGGCAAGCTGTGGAAACTGGTCGGCAGCCGGTGAAGTTGCTCTTAGTGGACCGGACTGCAATGAAGGGAGAGCCAGCTTGGCGAGAATTCAGACCATGCCCTCCTGTTTCGGCCTGCTTATCCCCGGGGACTGGTCGCAGCCGTAGTCAAGATTGTTGTCTATACTGAACACCCCGCACGTGAACGCAATGAACTTGTGGAGGCAATCGGGGTCTGTGCCACTGGTCCAGAAGAACCGATGCAGGGAGGTGTGCTTCTTCAGATTGTCGACGTCGTACTCGCTGAGGCCGTCTTCGATCCAGACGAAGTCGGCGCTGTAGTCAATGCAATCGGACTTCTGCCTGCCGCCTAACTCGGTGATGAGGGGAGTGGCCATGGTCGAGCAACAGTCCGGCCACAGGAGCCGGCTGACACCTGTAATGTACTGGGGACTGTCGCACCACATCGACAGCCAGCAGGGCTGTATATCGTGCAGCTTGCAGAACCTCATCAGGTAACCGTAGCCCCTGGACAACTCCACGCATGAATTGTCGTGGTCCCAAACCGCAATCACGCCGTCAATGTCCAGATACATCTTTCGCTGCATGGCAGACTCCTGTCCCCCTGTTCCCCCGAAGAACCCCGTCGGCCCTGGAAATCATAGGGTTGAGTGAAGGCGTGGCAAGGCAGAGGATCTGTCCTTAGAGCAATTTAAGTATGTGTAACGAATTGCCGATAAAGGAAGTATGCCAGCA
>CBDUSI010000063.1:0-25576 GCA_965370045.1 uncultured bacterium
CTGGTTACAAAACTCCGGCTACGGAGTTACTCAATGCTAAAATGCTCTAGCGGACGCCGGAAGCGCCTTGACGCCAGCGGCGCGAGGGTGACGGTCGGGGCCGGCGAGCCGCTGAGGGTCGAGGCCTGAGGCCTACTCTCCGATAATCTTCACCAGCAGACGCTTCTTGCGCTTGCCGTCGAACTCGTAATAGAAGATGTGCTCCCACGGTCCGAGGTGCAGCTGGCCGTCGGTGATGGCGACTACCACTTCGCGGCCCATGACCTGGCGCTTGAGGTGCGCGTCGGCGTTGTCCTCGGCCCCGTTGTGGGCGTACTGGCTGTGGGGTTTCTCGGGGGCCAGCTGCTCCAGCCACTTCTCGTAGTCGCCGTGCAGCCCGGACTCGTTGTCGTTGATGAACACTGACGCTGTGATGTGCATGGCGTTGACCAGCACCATGCCCTCCCGCACGCCGCTCTCGCGCACCAGGTCTTCGACTTGCTCGTGAATGGAAATGATCTGCCGACGCCGAGGCACGTTCATCCAGATCTCTTTGGTCAGGGTCTTCATTCCGGTTTCTCCTCCGGAGCGGGCGGGGGCGGGCCTATGGTGAAGGTGATGCTGCGGCGCAGCTTGGCCGTCCGGGTGACCGCTTCCCCCTCCACGGCCAGCTCGGCCGCGACGCTGACGATGATCTCGCGCTCGCCCGGCGTCGCGTTCTCCTTCACGGTGAACTCCAGGGGCACCTGGTCGTCCCGTTTGTGAAGGAAGCCGATGCCCGACCGAAAGACGACGTCCGCCGGCGCGGTCACCACCACGCGGGGCCAGGACTTCTCGTTGCACACCAGCCGGCTGCCCTCCGGGGCATCGGGGCCGGGCTTGACCGCGATCATCAAGACGCCGCCGCTTCCCGGGCTGAGGCCGGCCGGCTCGACGCGCCAGGCGACCGCCAGCTGCTCGCCAGAGCGCGGCCAGAAGGCCAGCCCCAGCGCGCCGGCGGCCAGCAGCAACCCCAGCGCGGCGCGCGCCAGGGGGAAGCGGCGCTTCTTCGCAAGGGGCGAGCTTTCGGTTTTCATCGGCACCTCAGGCCCACAGCCGGCGGTTGTAGACGTACCACTCCAGGACCATCACCGCCAGCGCCAGGATGGCCAGGTACTTCCAGATTTCGCGCCCGCTCTTGGCGCCGGCCTTTCCCGCGTCGGAGAGCGACCAGGTGGCCCCGCGCACGCCGCCCACCGCGAAGTTGACCACGTCGCGCGCCGAGTTGTCGCTCTCGGCCTCGTTGAGCACCGCGCAGGCGAAGAGCGTCTTCTTGCCGTCGGGCCACTCCGCGCTGTAGAGGCCGGGCTCCTCGGTGTCCCCGTAGAGCCGCGGCCGGGACGGGGTTATCTCCAGCTTCCGGGAGCGCCCGTTCGGGTCGGTGACCTCCACGCTGACCGGGCCGGCCGGCGGGCTCTTCCGCCAGAGGCCGACGTGCAGCTTGAACGGCTGGCCGCAGCGCAGCCCCGCCCCGCCCCACTTGGGGCTGGCCTCGGCCAGCCAGCGCGCGCTGTTAGCCATGAAGATCGGGAAGGAGAGGCGCAGCGGCCAGTTGGACTCGTATATGTCGAAACCCACGGCCACCACGCGCAGCTGGTCGCGCTGCCAGGCGGCGATCAGCGGGCCCTCGGCGGAGTCCAGCAGCTTGACCGACCCGCGCCCCAGGCGCAGCGGCCGGGCCCGGGCCACGGCCACGCCGGCCAGCGAGGTGAAGCGCACCAGCGGATGGGAGCGGTCCCAGTCGACGATCGTCGGGGCCGTCACCTGCTTCTCCAGCTTGACGACCCTGTCCGGCAGCCGCGGGGGCTTATCCGGGGCTATGAACATGAACCCGCCGGAGTTGGGCAGTTCGAAGGTCGGGTCGCAGCGGTCGAAGATGATCATGTCGTAGTTCTTCCACTCGCTGGGGGCTTGGGAGTCGGCGTCGGGCAGCGAGGCGGGGTTCCTGATGGGAATCTCCGAATTCCCGCCGGGCAGGTTGCTGAGCGCCTTGAGCAGGAAGTACTGGTCGGTGGTGTAGGCCAGTATCTTGAGCTGCTCCTCCTCCGGCAGCACTGCCCAGGCCACGTCGTCGACGCTGAAGGCGTCGCCGGCGGAGAGCTCCGCGCGCACGGGCAGCAGTCCGTTGGGCGCGCGGACGTCGAAGATGACCGTCTTGCGCGCGCCGGGGGCCAACTCCAAGCTCTTGACGTCGACGGCGTTCCGCTTCTCGCCCAGGAAGATGCGCAGGTCGCGTTTGGCGATCCCGGCGCCGAAGTTGGCCACGCGCACGAATATCTGGCTCACGGTCCCGGGGCTGCGCCGGGCCTCCAGGCTGGTGATGCCCACGTTGTCGCTGGGTTTCCCGAAGCTGCGCAGCTCGACGTACTTTTCGAGATCGATTTCCTCGGGGCCGACGCGCTTGACCGGGCGGTCTTCGGGGATGGCCGCGTCGCTGAATACGACCAGCCGGCAGCGCTCGCGGCCCATGCTGCCCTTTATGTCGCGGGCCAGGGCGCCGGCCATGCCGTCGGCCACGGTCAGCGCCGCGGAAAGGTCGGTGCCCCCGCCGGTGGGCTCGATGCGCTTGATGGCCGCCTCCAGTTCGGTGCGGCTGGAGGTGAAGCCGGACAGTATCCGCGGCCGGGTTCCGAAGGAGATCACCGCGACGAGCACGTCGCTTGAGACGCGCTCGACCTCCTTGAGGGCGGCCCGCTTGGCGGCCTCCAGGCGGGTGCGGCCGTCGGAGTCGCGGGTGGACATGCTCGCGGAGTTGTCGATTAACAAGACGAACCCCGTCTTGCGGCCGGCGGTCAGCCCCTGGAGGAAGGGCCGGGCCAGGGCGGCGGCCACGGCCATCAACACTAGAATTTGGAGCAGCAGCAGCAGATTGGTTTTCAGCCGCTGGAAGGGCGCATTGACGCGCATGTCCTCAATGACCCGCTGCCAGAGCAGCGTGCTGGAGACCACCTGCTCCTTGCGCTTGAGTTTCAGGAAGTAGAGCAGCACCACCGCGGGGATGGCCACCGCCGCGCCGATGGCCGCCGGCCAGAGCGACAGGAAGTGGGTGTTGAGCCACCCGCCGATGGACTCAAACATCGCACTTCGCTCCCATCCAACCACCAAGACACCAAGGCACCAAGAAGAGCTCTGCCCGCGGCGCGCGTCGTTTGCGGGCGTATTGAACCTCCGCCGCGTTCAACACTCGAAGGTTCTTTGTGTCTTTGTGTCTTTGTGGTGAGAAGTTCGTGGTCTTCACTTCACCAGCCCCGCGACCCGCAGGTAGGAGAGGATCAGTTCCTCGAAGGGCAGCGCCGTGGAGGTGTAGAGGTAGCCGATGCCCCGTTCGGCGCAGAAGCTCTTCAAGCCCCCGCGGAAGGCGTCGAGCTGCCGGGCGTAGGCGCGCATCACCCCGCGCGTGGCGCTGACCTCCACGGCGGCCTCAGTTTCTATGTCTATGAGTTTAAAGTCGCCGGTCAGCTCCGGCTCGGCCTCCTCGTGCGCCAGCACATGCAATGCGAAGACCTCGTGGCCGCGCGCGGCCAACGCTTTCAAGGGCTCCTCGAAGCCCGCGGGGTCCAGGAAGTCGCTGATGACCAGCACCACCCCGCGGCGGCGGTTCTCCAGGCAGAAGCGTTTGCAGGAGGAAGCCAGGTCGGTCTGGCCCTCGGGCTCGATCTTCTCGAGGTAGTCGAACAGGTGCCAGACCTGGCCCTTGCCGCGTCGCGGCGGCGAGGAGGTGGAGCCCCCCGAGGTGATGGCGTTCACCGCCACGCGGTCCATGTCCGCCAGGGCCACGTAGCCCAGGGCGGCGGCGCAGCGCGCGGCGTAGTCGATCTTGCGGGGCTCGCCGTAGGCCATGGACATGGAGTTGTCCAGCACCAGGTAGATGAACCTGTCCTCCTCTTCCAGGAAGAGCTTGAGGTACATGCGCTCGAGGCGCCCGTAGATGTTCCAGTCGACGAAGCGCAGGTCGTCGCCGGAAACGTAATCGCGATAATCGGCGAACTCGACCGAGATGCCCCGTTTTCTGCTCCTGCGCTCCCCGCGCATGCGCCCGGCGAGGATGCGCCGGTTGACAATGGAGAGCTGCGCCAGGCGGCGCACGAACTCCGGGTCGAGGCCGAGGTCAGCCACGGACTATCCCTTCATGCGGAACAAGGACTTCAGTTCTCGCTTCAGCTTGCGCAGGTTCTTGCACACAGGACATTTCCGTTCCCATTTCTTGCGAGCGGGTCCGATGACGTTATCTCGCGGCTCGAACAGATGCATCGCGAGACATTCAACTTTCGCAAGGTGCTTCTTCGAGATCACCGGCCAAACCTCGAGCAGATCGGCGTCCTTAAGGTAGATTGATTTCTTGTAGTTGCGCAGCCGCCTGTAGGTGTTCCCTTTGCCAACGTAGAGACACTTGTTGCCGCGCCAAAAAGTGTAGACGATGGGTCCTCTTATCTTTTTCGCCCAGCGTATGATCCGCTGGTAACGATCCTTTATGCCAAAGCCCTTGATATGTCTCTGGCGGGACCGGTTAGTAGCCTTGCGGTATTCCTTCCAGCCGTGCTTTCGGACAAGAGCTTGGTGGGCGGCATCAAGTATCTTGTCTATTAACTGGTCCCTCTTCTTCTTCGTGAACTTCTTCCTCTTGCCCTTGGCCGCGCCGGGAACAAGCCTGCGCAACGCTCCGGTCCGTCTCTGCCAGAGCTCGTCCAGCAGACGCGAGAAGCGCTTGGCTGCCTGTTTGCCGGTCACAATCGCTCCCCCCTACTTCTTTTCCTGGGGCGCGTCGGCCAGCACCTGCTCGATGTCCGCGGCCTGGTGGGGGGTCTTCTCCACGACCTCCTCGATGACCTGGTCCGAGGTCACGCCCTCGGCTTCGCCCTCGAAGTTGAGTATCATTCTGTGGCGCATCGCCGGCTTGGCGCTGCCGGCGATATCCTCGAAGGCCACGTTATAGCGGCCGTCGAGCAGCGCGCGTATCTTGCCGGCCAGGGCCAGGGCCTGCGCGCCGCGGGGCGAGGTCCCGTAGCGCACGTAGCGCCCTACTTTGTCGGTGGCGTACTCGCCGCCGGGGTGGGTGGCCAGCACCAGCCTGACTACATAGTCCTTGACATGCGGGGCCAGGACCACCTCGCGGACCAGCTTCTGCCCCTTGAGCACGGTCGCGCCGTCCATGACCTTTTCGGCCGCCACGCTGATGCCCTCGGTGGTGCGGCGCAGCACCTCGCTGAGCTCCTCGCGGCTGGAGTACTCCACCAACAGCTTGAAGAAGAAGCGGTCCAGCTGGGCCTCGGGCAGCGGGTAGGTGCCCTCCATCTCCAGGGGGTTCTGGGTGGCCAGCACCAGGAAGGGCTCCTCCAGCGGGCGGGTCGCGCCCCCGGCGGTCACGTGGTGCTCCTGCATGGCCTCGAGCATGGCCGACTGGGTCTTGGGGGTGGCCCGGTTGATCTCGTCGGCCAGGATGATCTGCGCGAAGATGGGGCCCTCCTGGAAGCGGAACTCGCGCTTGCCCGGCTCGCTCTCGACCACCAGGTTGGTGCCCAGCACGTCCGCGGGCATCAGGTCCGGGGTGAACTGGATGCGCGAGAACTTGAGCTCCATGGCCTGGCTGAGGGTGCGGACCAGCAGGGTCTTGCCCAGCCCGGGCACGCCCTCCAGAAGCACGTGGCCGCCGGCGAAGAGGGCGATGAGCACGCCCTCCACGATCTCCTTGTGGCCGACCACCACCTTGCCGATCTCCTCGCGGAGCCGCGCGAAGTCCGCGCGGAACTCTTCGGCCTGCCGGGCAACGTCAGGGTCGCTCATCGGTATTCCTCCTCAGCCTTTCTGCTTGTCTTTGTCCTTGTCCTGGCCCTTCTTCTTCAGCGCGCGCTTCTTGGCGTCGAGCAGCGTGCCGGCGTAGCCGGAAATGCCGGTGGGCTTCACCCCGGCCGGCGGTTTCTTTCCCGCGACCTTGGCGATCTTGAGCTCCTCGGTCTTGCGGGTCTGCTTGTGGCGTCGGAGCATCTCCGCCAGGGCGTCGCCCTCCTCGGCGGTCGCGCCGGCGGGGGCCTTGTGAAGCTGCTCCAGGAAACGGCTGCGGACGTTCTCGGACTGGGGGGCCGGCGCGGCCTCGCGCAGCCGCTGCTTCTCGGCCATCAGCGCGGCCATGGTCGGGTCGGGGCCCGTGGCCATCGCCGGGCGCAGCTTGGGGATAATCAGCCCGGCTATCGACCTGGCGCGCCCGGCGAGAGCGCGCCAGTCGATCATCAGCCGGCGGATGGCCACGTCCAGCGGGAAGAGAATCAGGATTATCCAAAACAGCCACTGCCAGCCGGGGTGCACGCGGTAGCCGGGGGGCAGGTTCCGCGCCCATATCCTGGGGCGATCCGCTTCGACGTTGCCGGTCAGCATTTCGCCGCCGGTGGCGCGGGCGATCTCCGCCAGCAGCTCGCTGTTGCTCTCCAGCCTGGCGTACTCCGGGGAGTACCCGCTGGAGGCCCCGGTGATGTGGTGGCGGTTCCGTCCGGCTGCGTCCTTGTAGATCACGTTGACCTGGTAGGCGCCGGCCGGTCCGGCCCGGTACTCGGCCTGGTAGCGGCCCGGGGCGGTCTGCACCAGGGCGAAGCTCTGCCCCTTGTTCCGGGGGCCGACCACGTGGCCCTTGAGGTCCAGGAAGTTGATCAGCCGGCCCTTGTCGTCGATGGCCTCGACGACCACCTTGCCGAGGCCGTTCTTGACCTCGGACCTCACCTGCAAGTCGCCGCTGGCCCCGGCGCGGCTGGTCCAGCGCACCACCTGCGACCAGAACTTGACGTAGCCCGGCCAGCTTATCCAGTTCGAGGCCCAGTCCGCCGCGGCGGTGGAGGTGAAGGCCGTGGCCTTGCCCTCCCCGAAGCGCCAGTGGGCCAGCACCGGGTCGGTCATGGCCTCCTTGTTGAGCTTCACGGTGAGCGGCACCTCGGCGCGGTCCTTGGCCGTGGTCACCACGTAGCCGTCGAGCTGGGGCAGCGGCACTCCCCGGAAGCCCTTGAGCGGGTCGGTCTCCATGGCCAGCCGGGGCACGAAGCTCTGCTTGAAGATCACCGAGCGGCGGACGGTCATGGCCTCCTTGACGAATATCTGGGGCAGCAGGTTGGGGCTCTTGGGGTAGTAGTAGCGCCCGCCGGTGGCCTTGGCGATGCGCCTGAGCGTGCCCACGCTCATGCCCCCGTGGGGGGCGATGGCGATGGTGCTGATCGTGATCTTGGCGCGCTTGAACTGGGCCGGCAAGGTGAAGTCGGCCAGCGAGGGGTCGCCGTCGGAGATGATGATGCAGTGCTTCAGCGCCGCCTTGGCCTTCTTGAGCCCGGCCAGGGCCATCTTCATGGAGCTGTCGAAGTCGGGCATGTCGCCGGGCTGGGCCTTCTTGATGAGCCCGCTCATCTTCGCGCGGTTGGGGCCCACCAGCTGGAGCTTGAAGAGCCAGGAGCAGCCCTTGCTGTAGTCGTAGAGCAACAGGCCGGCCTCGTCCTGGTCGCTGAGCGCGTCGATGGCCGCCTGGCTGATGCGCCGGCCCCAGTAGTTGGGCTGGGGCATTTCGCAGGTATGCATGATCAGCGCCAGCGCCCCGTTGGGCATCACCTTGCGCTGGCGGACGTCGCAGGAGACCGGCAGGGCCTCCTCAATGGGAGTGTTGAGGTAGCCGCCGGCGCCAAAGCTGTCCGGCCCGCCGATCATGATCAGGCCCACGCCCATGTCGCGGACCGCGGCGCGCACCGCCTCCATGCCCCGCTTGGTGAAGGCGTAGGCCCCCACGTTGGCGATGATCACGCAGTCGTAGCCGGCCAGCTCGGCGTTGCTGGCCGGGATGGCCGAGGGGCCGGCCAGCTTGACCTCGATCTTCTCGCTGGCCAGCGCCTTGGCCAGGCTCCGGACGTCGGCGTGGGAGTCCTGCTTGCCCACCGGCGAGTAGACGATCAGCACCCGGGCCTCGCCCTTTATCTGGGTGAAGGCGTGGCCGACGTTGTTCTCGTCCACGGTGTCGCAGCCGTCGTCGGCGCGCAGGCGCACTTCCAACGGGTAGAAGCCCGGTCCCTTGAGCTTGACCTCGAAGGTCTCGGAGTGCAGCTTGCCGCTCTTATCGATTTTGAAGCGCCGGGGCTTGAGGTCCACCGGGCGGCCGCCGAGCAGCAGCTCCAGCTCGCCGGAGGCCGGGCCGTTGGACTTGATGATGGCCCGCACCTGGACGGTCTCGCCCTGGCGGGCCTCGGAGCGCACCACCAGGCGCTCGACCATCACCTCGGGGGTCGCCTGGCGCTCTATCGGCAGGCACTCCACGCGGACGCCCATCTCGGCCAGCCGCCGGGCCTCGGCCAGGGCCAGCCCCTTGGTCTCGGCCCCGTCGGAGATCAGCACGATGCGCTTGCGGGTCCCCGCCGGGAAGGAGGCCGCGGCCATGCGCAGCCCCTCGGCCAGGTCCGTGTGCCCGGGGTCGACCATGGAGTGCAGCCGCTGGGGGGGGTAGAACCTCTCGCTGGGGGCCAGCTCCACCGAGGCCCCCTCGCCGAAGACCACCAGCCCGGCGCGGTCGTCGACCTTGCGGCCGCCCTCCTCGCGCCGGCCGGAGGTCTGGCGCACATAGGCGAGGGCCTCGCTCCACTCCTTGCGGGGGATGCTCGCCGAGCGGTCCAGCAGGTAGACGGTGGTGACCTCGCGGGATATCTGCTTCCAGCAGGCCTCCGCCAGGGCCAGCACGGCGGCGGTGACCAGGACCATGCGCAGGATCAGCGAGGTCCAACGGCGAAAGCTGCTCAATCCCGCCAGGCTCCGGCGGCCGTGCCAGGCCACCAGCGGCAGGAGCGCCAGGGCCAGAAGCCACCAGGGCGAGAGCATGTGCAGTCCGAACAAGGTTACCTCGCGAACCGGAGCGGGGCGGCCGCGGCCACCGCCTCCGGCGCCTCCACTCCGTCCAAACGCACCACTTGCAGGCGATGGTTCAGAGTATCGGTCACGAAAAGCCCGCCCCCCGATCCCACCGCCAGGCACCAGGGCCGCGAGAACTCGCCGAGGTCCCGCCCGGGCCCCCCGAAGGAGCCCAGGTGCTTCCCGTCGGCGCTCAGGCGCTGGATCCGGTTGTTGTAGTTGTCGACCACCGCGAACGAGCCGTCGGGCAGCGCGGCCACGTCGTAGGGGTAGTGGAACTCGCCGGGCCCCGAGCCCCGCCGGCCGAAGCTGGCCAGAGGTTTGCCCCCCGGGCTCAGGCGCTGTATCCGGTGATTAGCCGCGTCGGCCACCAGGATGTTGCCGTCGGCTTCCACTGCCAGGCCGCTGGGCCGCTGGAACTGGCCGGGTTCCGAGCCGATCGAGCCCCGTCCTATCACCTGTTGGAACTTGCCCTTGGAGTCGAACTTCTGGACGCGGTTGCCGCCGCCGTACTCCGCGACGTAGATGCTGCCGGTCGCGTCCACCGCCACGGCGGTGGGGAACAGCAGCTGGCCGGGCTTGCGGCCCTGCCCCCCGAAGCTGCCCAGGAAGTCGCCCTCCGGGCTGTAGCGCAGCACGCGGTGGTAGTGGGTGTCGGCCATCAGCAGCTCGCCACTGGCAGTGACGACCATGCCCTCGCCGGTGCCCAGGCGGGCGTCCGGCAGGCGCCAGGAAGACAGGAACTGGCCCTTCATAGTGAACTTCTGGCAGCGGCCGCTCATGTCCACCACGTAGACCACGCCGCGCTTGCGGTCGACGGCCACGCCGCGCGGTTTCACGAAGCGGCCGGCCTCCCTGCCGGGGCCGCCCCATGAGCCGGTCACCTTGCCGGCGGAGTCGTCCGACCCGCAGCCCAGAAGCAGAACGACGATAAGCGACGCCAGGAGCCGTCTCATGCCGCTCATGCTAGCGATTTCAGTCCCGTTCCACAAGGGGGATGTCCCCGGTCAGCTCCAGCCGCACCTGGGCCCCGGCGGGCAGCGGCCGATCAGCGGCGACGCGCAGCTCGGCCGTCCCGGGACTCGCCGTCCGCACCACGATCCTCCCCCGTCCGCCGCGGAACTCCGCGGCCAGCACGCGCCCGGCCACCGGCCCGTCCCCGGCCAGGCGCAGCCCCTCGGGGCGCAGCGCGGCCAGGCCCTGCCAGCCGGTGCCCAGCTTCTCGGCGCGTGGCGCGGCGCTGCGCGGGAAGCAGCCCGCCGGCGTGGCTATGTTCAGGGCGGTGATCTCCGCGGGGATCAGGCTGACCTCTCCGGTCATCCGGGCCACCGCCGCGGTGGCCGGCCGGGCGTAGACCTCCGCGGGCGCGGCGCACTGGCGCACGCATCCGCCGTCCAGCACGGCCAGGCGGTCGGTGCTGGCCAGGGCCTCCTCGCGCAGGTGGGTCACGTAGACCACCGCCAGCCGGCGGGAGCGGGCCAGGCCGAAGACCCGCTCGCGAATCCGCTCGCGGCGGTCGGCGTCCAGACCGCTGAAGGGCTCGTCGAGGAGCAGCGCGCGCGGCTCCTGGGCCAGGGCCCGGGCCACCGCGGCCAGGGCCGACTCGCCCCCGGAGAGCTCCGCCGGCCGGCGGCCGGCGAGGTGGGCGATGCTCAACTCGTCGAGAATCTCGCGGACGCGCGCGGCGATCATCTGGGGCTCGACCCCCGGCTCGATCACGAAGCGCAGGCTCCCGGCCACGGTCATGTGCGGCCAGAGCGCCAGGTTCTGAAAGACCATGGCGATGCCGCGCGCTTCGGGGGCCACGAAAGTGAAGCCGTCCCCGGCGGCCACTCCCTCGCCGACGAAGACCTTGCCGCGCGCGGGGACCTCCAGCCCGGCCAGCAGGCGGAGCGCGGTGGTCTTGCCGCTTCCGGTGGCGCCCAGCAGCCCCAGGACCTCGCCGGGGATCGCCTCCAGCGTCAGGCCGGCCAGCACCGGCCGCCCGCCGTGGCTGAAGTGAACGCCATCGAGCTTCAACATCAGGCGGGCCTCCTGGACACGACTGCGGCGGTCAACGCTCCGAACAGCGCCGCGACGGCGGTGGTCACCAGCGCGAGCGCGGCGGTCACGTGGGCGTGGCCGTTGTGCATGGCGTTGAACACCCGCAGGGAGAGCATCTCCCAGCCGGGCGGGCTGACGTGTATGGCCGCGCCGATTTCCCCGAAGGCCAGGGCGGCGCCCAGAAGCAGCGCGGCCAGCAGATACCTGCGCATCAGCCCGGCCAGCAGCCAGGTGCGCCGGGGGGCGGAGAGCCCCGCCAGCCGCGCGCTCTCTAACAGTTCGCGATTGAGCCCGCGGCGGCCCCAGGCCAGCACCGCCGTCGCGCCCAGCGCGGCCCGCGCCGCCCCCGCCCAGAAGAGGACCAGGGGGCTGTCCAAGAGCCGAAGCCCGGCTTCGATGGGCGGGTCCATGGCCAGCGCTCGCTTGGTGGCCAGCACGCCCATGCCCCATAGACTTCCGGGCAGGAACAGGGCCAGCGAGAGAGCGCCCAGAGACAAGGCCAACGCCGGGCCGGCGCTTCTTCCGCGAGACGGCAGCGCCCAGAGCAGCACCGCGCCCAGAGCTACAGCCAGCACCGCGGCGCCCAGGGCCACGAACAGGCTGCGCAGCACCAGTCCGAACTCCTCGCCGAGCGCCCGGGCCAGGGCGCCGACGCTGCCCGCGTTGAGCAGGAGCCCGAAGAGCACCGCGCCGAGGGTCAGGACCAGCAGCCCCATTGCGTAGCGGCTGGCCCAGCGCGGCGCCGGCGCGGGCGAGAACCTGGCCCGGGCCAGCTCCACGAAGCGCGCGCGCCAGCCGACGAGCAGCAGGCCCAGTCCCAACAGCAGCCCCAGCCCCAACAGCGGCAGGGAGCGGCCGGCGGCGACCGAGTAATCGCGCCCGGCCTCGAAGCCCCGCAGGACGTCGCGGGACGCGGTGTTGACCATGAAGAGATCGGTGGTGCCCAGCTCCGCGCAGGCCAGCGCGAAAGCGAGGACGGCGCCGATTATCGCGGCGGGCAGCGCGGCGCGCAGCTCCACCCCCCAGAAGCAGCCGGCCGGACCGCGGGCCAGGCGCGCGGCCTCGCGCCCCTCGCGGCCTACCGCGGCCAGCGCGGCCGCCGTCGGCAGCGCGACGCAGGGCCACAGCGCGCAGCTCAGCACCCAGGCGGCGACCAGCAGATTCCCCCCGCCCAGGAAGTTCGCGCCGGGCAGCAGGGCCAGCACCTGGTCGTCGAGGGTGAGCAGGCCCAGCCGCCAGGCGATGCCCAGCCAGGCCGAGGCGGCCAGATAGGGCGGCACCAGGAGCACGGCGAAGGCCCCGGCGCGCAGCCAGTGAGCGCCCCGGCCCGAGCCGGCCAGGGCCCAGGCGGCGGGCAGCCCCAGGAGCAGCGCCCCGCCGGCGGTCAGCAGCCCCAGGCACGCGGTGCGCAGGTAGGGGCCGGGGATCAGGTCGTCCCCGAGGTCGTCGAAGCCCAGCGGCTCACAGAAGAAGGCCGCCAGCGGCCAGAGGACCGCCAGCAGCACGGCGGCCAGGGGCAGCGCTCTCTCGGGTCTGGTCATTTGCGGCGCCGGAATATCCTCTCCAGCTCTTTGGGCTGGCGGTCGACCTCGTCGGCGACCTTCCGCCAGTCGACCTTCATGGGCTTGATCATGTAGAGGGGCCGGGCGTCCGGGGCGGCCCTGACCTCCGGCCGGGTGGGCAGGTGCCGGGCGGGGGGTTGGGCCAGCAGCCGCTCGGCGCGGTCCGAGAGCAGGAAGTCCAGGAACTTCCTGGCGGCCACGGGGTGGCGCGCCCCGCGGATCATCGAGGCGGTGTTGGGAATCACCAGCGCGCCGATCTGCCGCTTGCCCTGGTCGGGATAGACGATTCTTATCGGGTGTTTCTTGTCGATCATCGACCAGGCGTCGTCGGTGTCGGTCAGGCCCACCAGGGCCTCGCCGGAGGCCACCCGCCGGGCGACGATGGCGTTGCCGTCCACTACCTGCAGCCCGTTGGCGACCAGTTGTCTGAAGAAGGTGCCGGTCTTCTCGCGGCCCATCTCCTTGTGGGCGCGCAGCGCGGCGGAGTGCGTGGCGGCCGTCCCGAAGAGCGGGTAGGCCATGGCCACTTTGCCCTTCCAGCGCTCATGCACCAGGTCGAAGATCGAGTCGGGGGCGTCCTTCTCGGCGACCAGTTTCGTGTTGTAGACGATCACCCGCACCCGGCAGGCCAGGCCGTACCACAGGCCGTTCTTACCGCGGAACTCCGTGCCGATATCCTTGAGGTTTGCCGGCTTGAAGCCCTGCAGGACGCCGCGGCGAGCCAGGAGCAGCGTGCGGCTGATCTCGTTGTTCCAGAAGACGTCGGCCTGGGGACGGTCCTTCTCCGACAAGAGCCTGTGGTAAAGCCCGGTGGTCTTGGCGGCTTCCCCGTCGGGCACGAACCCCACGCTCAGGCCGGTCTCCCGCTCGAAGGCTTTTATCAGCGGACGCGAGTAAGCGGCGTCGGCCGAGGTGTAGACCACCAGGTCGTGCCCCGGGGGGATCACCATCCAGACCGCGACCGCGGCGGCGGCGACCACCGCGCCGGCCAGCAGCGCCTTGATCCTTCTGTTCATCGCGAGGCTTCCATGTGCCAGACCCGCGTCTCGGCGGGAAGGTCCGCGGCGCTGAATTCGACGGTGCTGTGCCGGACCTCGGCCGGCCATGGGGATGCCTTCATGAAGACCTCCAGCGGCGCGATGGGGAAGTCCACCTTGGAGGTCTTGAAGTGCATGGGCACCAGGACCCGGGGCGCCAGGAGCCCGCCGACCTCTATCGCCTCGGCGGCGTCAATAGTGAAGTGCCCGCCAACCGGGGCGAAGAGCACGTCGACCTTCCCCAACTCTCCGGCCTGGGCGGCGGTCAGCGGGTGGCCGAGGTCGCCCAGGTGGCAGAAGGTAACGCCGTCGAGCTTCACGGCGAAGATGATGTTGCCGCCCCGGGCCGAGCCTCCGGAGCCGTCGTGAAAGGTGTCGGTCCCGCGCCAGCTGATCCCCTGGTGCTCGCCGGGCTGCGCGGAGCCCACCGTCCGGGGAGAGCCGCCGATTTCCTTCGCGGCGCCGTGGTCGGCGTGGTCGTGGCTCAGGAAGACGACGTCCGCGGAGACGTCCGGCGCCGCGTAGCGCAGCGCGCCGCCGAAGCAGTCCGGCTCGTAGGGGTCGAAGGCGGCCCTGGAACCCGAATCGCCGGTCACCAGGAAGCAGGCGTGGCCCAGATAATCGACGCGCATCTTCGGGTTCCTCCGCAAGTCCAGCCTTGCGAAGGGGTAGCGTATCGGGAGGGGCGCGTTTCGTCAAGCGGTCTATGTGGCTTGACTTACGGCAAGCGGTTCATATATACTGTTGCGAAGGCGATTTGCCGGATCCCGACCGTGGCAACAAGCGGAGAAGGAAAATGATGATGACGAGAAGGATTGCTCTTGCCGGATTGTTGCCCGCGGCGCTGCTCCTCGCGGCCGTGCTGGTCGCGCCCGGGAGCGCCCGGGCCGGCGTTACCACCGTGATCATCATTGGAGACACGCCCTACCCCTGCAAGATCGTCAAGCACGACGAGAAGAAGCTCACCGTGTATCTGCTCGAAACCAAGTCCACCACCGAGCTTCAATGGAGCAAGCTCTCTCCCATGGAACGCGTGCGCCTGAAGCGCATGGTTCAGAGCCAGGAGGCCGCCAGCGGCCTGCCCATGGGCAAGAAGATCGACGGGGTGGAGATACTTCTGGGCGGGGGCATGCGCTACCGGGGCATTGAGCTCACCGACCGGCGCAGCCCCTCGCACCGTTTCTTCCGTTTTCCGCGGGTGCCCTTCATGGCCATCAGCAAGAAGGACATCAGAAAGACCAAGTCCATCGAGATCTACGAGGGCCTGATCTACACCCCTCGGGAGCGCTACCGGACCAGGAAGGCCACCGTCCAGCCCAAGACCGCCGAGGACCACTTCCGGATGGGCGAGTGGTGCATGGACAACCAGCTGGTCGAGCAGGCCGGCGACCACTTCGCCAAGTGCCAGCTGCTGGACGGCGATTACGTAGAGCGCTGCAAGGACAAGAAGCCCCTGCTCGACGCCCTGGCCAAGAAGGTGCAGTCCAGCAAGATCTACGCGCAGCTCTTGAGGGACAAGGCCGCCGGCCGCTACGGCCGGGTGCTCAAGGCCATAGACCTGCTGGCCAAGGACTACCCCGACTTCGAGGAGAACACCAAGAATGACATGCTCAAGCCCATCATCGAGAAGAATCGCACCGCCATGCTGCACCGCGAAGTGGTCAGCCTCTACTACATGTACATGGACCACTTCGTCCAGAAGTGCGCTTGCGAGCGCATCTCCGAGACTCCCGCGGTGGCCATCAAGGTCATCTACCTGACCAGCGGCTACACCGTGGAGGGCACGCTCAAGGGCAGCGCCGAGGGCGACGTGGTCACCCTGGTGAACGGCGGGCGGACCTACGCGATCAAGCGCGAGTTGATCGCCAGGATCGAGCAGAAACTGATCCTGAAGGGGCCCTTCCGCTGGCGCACGCTGGCCGAGTGCAAGAAGTACGTGACCGACAAGAAGGGCGGCATCACCGCGGACATCCTCGCCTCCATCGGCAAGGACCTGGAAGTCGAGGAGAAGAAGGTCACCGAGGTCTGGAGCAAGCGGCTCGGCGGCGTGATCGAGGTGGGCACCGCCGGCCTCAAGCAGCCCAAGCTGGCCGCCGCCTACCAGGACGCCCACTGGTCGGTGGGCTCCTGGCTGCGCGGCGCGGGGGCCGGAGGCGCGGCCAGCAGCCGCCCCGGGACCACCCCGGGCGGTTCGACGGGCACGCGCGGCACCCGTGGCACGCGCGGCGGCACGCGTGGCGGCACCCGTGGCGGAACCGGCGGCCGGCAGAAGTGGGATGACCCCGAGACCTGGTGGAAGAAGCAGGCCTCCGCGACCAAGGCGCAGATACTCAAGGCCATGTGCGCCGAGGCCCTCATGAAGGTTGAGAAGGCCTACCAGGAGAACTGTAACAACTGCGGCGGCACCGGCACCATCGAAGTGATGAACGTCGGGGTGGGCGGCGGCGGCGGCCGCTTCAAGTATCCCTGCTCCGTCTGCCGGGGAACCGGAAGGTTCTGGGGCGTCAGCTACCGGTAGCCGGCGATGAGAACTCCTTCCGCGCTGGGGGTGTCAGTGGTGCTGACGGCGCTGGCCTTGTTCGCCAGCGCGGCGGCGCTGGCCGGGACTCCCGCGAAGCCGGAAACCCCGTTCGAGAAAGCCAGACGGCTGGCCGCATCCAAGGAGAAGAAGGACCGCGTTCAGGCCCTCCGGTGGTTGCGCGCTCTGGGAAAGCCCGGAGCCAATCAAGGGGAGGAAGCCCAGGCGCGTTATGGCGACCTCAGCTTGCGATTCCACAAAGAGGGCGCGAGAGGGATGCTGGCCGAAGCCAAAAGAACCTTTACGCAGCTTGAGAAAAAAGGCCGCACACGGTGGGGGCTGCGGGGCAAGTTGGGGCTTTACAGGATTCAAGCCATCAAGGGGAAAAGGGAAGAAGCCATCAAGGCCATTGACCGCTACATGGCGACCCACGGCAAGGACGATTCCAACGCAGAAGCGGGATACTACCTCGGCTGTCTGGCGGCGACATACAAAGACGATCTGAAGAAGATGCGTCTTGCGGCCAAGGCACTGGATTACGCGCTGAAGCTGGTGCGGTCACGGGGGAAGTATTACACCGGCCTGGTTTCGGGGAAGCAGATCGGAGACAAGCTGAACTGGGTCCGCCGCCGGATACGGGAGATAGAGACGGGTGAGCCCAAGCTGACGTTCCAGAAGGCCGAGTCCGCCCGCCGCACCAAGAGATATAAGCAGGCCATAGGGCTGTACACCAAGGTCTGGAAGAAATACCCGGAGCACGTCCTGAGCCACCCGGCGGGGTACTACGTGGGGCTTTGCCACTTCCTTGCCAAGGACCAGAAAGCTGCCGAGAAGCTGTGGCGGGAGTTCATCAAGCAGGATTCCATAGATCCCTGGCGCGCCCAGGCCCGCCTGAGCATGGGCGATATGATCCTTGAGCACCAGTTCCTCTACACCAAGGCCCGGGGCGTGTTTGACGCTCTCCTGGCGGACCTGCCCAAGGCCAGCCATCCCACCTGGAAGGAGGCGGCTGCTTCCATCTACGAAAGGGTGGGGCTGTGCGAGTACGTCAAGGGGCGCTTCAAGCAGGCCTCGGCCATGTTCGGGAAGGCGTCCGAGGCGCGCCCCAAGAACCCCCAGCGGGCGGCGGCGGGCTGGCCCGACGCCGGGCAATGGCTGGTGCAGGCCTGCAACCGCAATGATTTCCCTTCTCCCCGGGCAATGCTCGGCCAGGGCGGGAAGCGCGCCCGCCTGGCTGTCTTCCTGGCGGACGCCTACTACCTGGCGGAGCGCTTCAAGAAAGCGTCGGGGATTTTCTACCGCGTCCACGCGGAATCCAAGCTTGGCGGGACCCTGGAGCAGCGCGCGTATGCTCGACGCCGGCAAGGACTCTGCTACTACCAGCTTTTTGAATGGGGGAAGGCACTCCACATCTTTGCCGATTTCGAGTCGACATACTCAAAGACAAACGAGGCCAGGATGGGGCTTATTCATAAGGGGGTGGTTCTCTGTGGCCAAGGGAACGACAAGGCTCTTTTCCCGGTACTCAGGAAAGTTATCAAGCGCTGGCCCGCGAGCCAAGAAGCGGCCAAGTGCCAGATGGTAATCGTGAGCCGGCTGATAAAGACGCAACGCTACCAAGAGGCGTTCGTGGAGGCCAATCGGTTCCTTCAACGTTATCCAAACCATGTGGATGCGGGGTGGGTCAGGATTGACCAGATGGCAAAGATAAGAAGGGGCTTGTTGACCAAGGCGCGGGGGGCGAAATGATGAGCACCGGGACAAGAGCGCTGTTCCCTCTACTGGTCATGCTCGGCATGTGCATGGCGACTGGGGCTCTGTGTGGCACGGCGCACGCCGGAGTGCCCACCGTCAGACAAGAAGTTACCGTCACGATTGGTGGAGGGGAGTTCTTTTCGCCTCCCTTTCGAATTACCAGACGCTCTGTGCTGGAGGTCAGAATCCGCGCCGCCGGAGGCGAATTCGCGGGCAACAGCCAGGTAGTCGGCAATGGCGCGGATTTCTGGAGCCTCGATGCCGCCAACAGCACGCGCACCCTTCATGTCTGGTCTACGGATCATCCCGTCAATCCCGGCCAATTGTATTACGTCCGGATCGCGGGGCGGATTGTCCGTGCCGTCCCGCCGAGACCGCCACGTCCTGGTCCACCAGGACCTCCCGCGCGCCTGCGTCCCAACTGGTGGGTAAACGTGCCCCAGGCGGATATTCAGGCGCGTGGTGTTGCGGAACAACAGGAGGAAGCCCCCGGGCTGGTTCTTGCCAGGAATGCACGCCCCATTCCCCTCACATTGATTGCTGGCCCCCGCAACGCGCCTAACGCGAGGGTTTTCCTGGATCTTCCGCCCGACCATAATGTCGTCAACGTCAGGGTTACGCGTGTTGCGGAGAGCGGAGAAACAAGAGTCGAGACGCCTACGGGAACGACCGAACTTGGGCCGCGCGACACCGTCACAATTGGGCCAGCATTGCCGAGCAACAGAAACAGGCGAGTTGGCAGTGCGAAGGTTACCTTGCGCTATCAAGTGCCCAACAAGATCATGTTGGAAGATGTCTTAACCGTAACTGTAATTGACAACAGGCCAAGGATCGTCCCCGAGCTTAATTTCCTCGACATCAGACAACCGGGCCGGCACTGGGTCTACTGGAGAGGTAGGCAAGTCAATCTCCCACTGCGTGATTGGGCCGTCAGCAACATTCCCCCCGGCGGAAACCCGAGAGCCCGGATCACCGCCACGGCGGCGCCCCACCCACTGGGCGGCGTACTTGTAACGGGAGTGCGACCAAGTGCCGCGCGGGACGATGTGCGCCTCACTGGGACCGTTCGCCGCGGACTGAGCGCAACCGACGACTTCAGCGTAGTCAGACTCGAATCTATCGCCACTACGGAGGCCAACGCGCGTGTGCGTCGTTCCCTGACAAGTCGAGTGCCCTTCCGCCTGAACAACCTGTTCCTCGCGGAAGGAGACGTGGCGCGACTGGCCGCGACCAACTTGGCAGGCACCACTTACAACTGGTCAGTCAAGCCCACCGCGCCACTGCAAGGCAGGTTCAACCCCAACAACCAGCGGCGGAACACCACCGACTTCACACCGACGGCAAGGGACATCACGCCACCGGTGGTGCCCACATTGATCGAACTTGGTTTCGACGGAGGCCAGCCAGTAATCAGGCAAAAAGCTTGGGTGGTTGAGCAGGCCGTCATTCGCATGCTCATGAGAGAAGCTGGATTCACCGGTACGCCAGACGAGGAAAGAGCGGGGTTGATTTGGGTAGGACTAAACCGGTTACCGCTGCCTCGTTTGTTCCCCCTTCGCAGAGGAGTCGAGCGCACACTGAGCAATATAATTGCGCCCCCCCAATTCGCGCGCTGGCGCGGCAGATCGCGGTCCAACGCGAGCGACGACCCTACAAGATGGGAATACGACAGGATTACCGACGTTGCTGGCCGAGTATTGTCTGGGCAGTCTGATAACACGGCTGGATCGGTTGGATTCGTCACGCCCGACAATGCGGACATCCCCATAATTCGCAGAGCACTTGCCGCCCGCAGCACCGTGAATGCCAAGGACTTGGGGTTGAGGCAGATACCCGCTTTCCCGGGCATCCCCGCTCTGCAAATAGTCATCGTCAATGGCAGCCGACCTCTTCGCCAGGGGCGGCCACGGACAAGGCCTTTTGTCTTTTTCAGGGAAAAGCGCCGTGCAGATGACCTGACGGTCTTGGATCTGCGGAGGTAACCTATGATGCCTGTTGCCCCGACGATGACGCTGGCACTTGCCTTGAGCGTCAGTTCCTGTCTTGCTTGTTCTCTCGCCGCAGAGAGCCAAGAAGATCGGCAGTTCAAGGCACTACAGAGGGAGATGTGGGATGCGAAGGAAGATGGGAAAGCCTCCGTCCTCAAGAAGATGGCGACCCTGCTGGACGGCTTCTGCCGGAAAACTATCGCAGATGGCACGACTACAGTGTTGACGCGAGCCAGTCTGGACGGGTTCTACAAACGACGTAGCGGGGAACCACCGGTGCTACGAGCTGTGCCTTTGGATCGGTCCTCATGGGTGATTCTCTACAACGTATGCACTCACGGAGGTGGATACTACGAACCGATCTTGAATCTCTTTACCCGCGAGGGCAAGAAAGTCCGAAAAAAGGCGTCGGTTCGTCTGAACACGTATAAAGATACGCGTGCTCACGGCGTGCCCTTCCAGCGGGCGCCTTTCCAGGTGTTGATGACTATCCCGGACTCCGCCATAAAGGCGAGGAAATACCCGTTGCTGGTAGGCACCACCAGGGTCGTTACAGTGTTCGTTATCGTTAGCGTGAACAAGAAGAGTGGCATGGGCGCAATTGCGGTACGCAGTCGGCAGCGTACGCCCGGCGATCCCGGCAGGATCAGATTGGAAGGGAAGGATCTGGTGGTCACATTCCCTGAGGACTCAGGGGTTGTCACCGAATGGGGGCATGGAGCGCTGATGCTCTTGTGGGAGGAGCGCTTCGCCGTGGAGAGGGGCAAGCTGGTCAGCAAGGGCCGCAAGCTCCTGAACCCGTGGTATGGGGCGGTGGTGAACGCGGTTCGCTGGCGCAAGGAGAAGGATCGCAAGAAGTTCGACGCAGTGTGCAAGGCAAAGGGCCTGTGGCGAATTTTGACCGACAATAACGGAGTGATCTGTGAGCGGCAGGGGCGCACGGCGGGCGACAAGGCTACAGTCGTGCTCCGCGTAGTGCGTGTGCGCGAGAAAGAGAAAGAGAAAGAGGAGACGATGGTGACCTTGCATCTAACGAACAAGGCAGGAACGTGGCTGATCTCCGGGGCGGAAACGACAAAAGCCAAGAAAGAGTAAGCTGGATGACATGAGAACCAGAAACGCAATCGTGCTGGTCGGTCTGTTGGCCATTCCCGCCGCTTTCGCCTGCGCTTCCGGAAAGGTCGGTGGATGGATCGCACGAGTTGCAAGCGACGATGAGGACGTTCGGGAGAAGGCGCTGGTTGAGCACCAGAATCGACGAACAACCCAGGTCAAGGCACTCTTGGCGGTCGTGTCGCGTCCAGTCAAGAAGGGCGAGACCTTCTATGTGGACTCACCGCGGAATAGCGCCATGCATGCCCTCGGGACCATGAGAGCCTCCGAGGCCTCCGACGAACTGATTAAGTGGGTTACGCCACGTCCCGGACAAGACACAGTCCGAACTGAGTTGACGGAAGGGAGCCCGGCTCAACGTGCCCTAGCTTCCATCGGGTTACCTGCGGTGCCAGCCCTTACCAAGTCTCTGCTGAAGGCGAAGAATAAGGCACACGCCCTCGAATTTGCCAGGACGGTCGAGATGATAAAGGGGCGCGTCGAGGCAACGGCCTACTTCCAAAGGCTCCTCATCGGCGCCAAAAACGCCTCCAAAAGAAAGAATGTCCGTACCGCTTTGGACTTCTGCGAGGAACTCCGCAAATACGAACAGAAGATCAAGGCCGAGCAAGAGGAATTGAGCCGGAAGAAGTAAGGAGGTTAGCAGCCCACATGTCCAGAACTTTTGCGCTTTCAATGACGCAGCTTAGAGGAACGGCGCTCGTGACCGGCGTGGGACTGCTGCTTGTTGCGGGAAATGTCGGCGCGGCCACAGAAGCAGGTCGTCGAAAGCCCGACGGCAAGATTGCGGCGAAGAAGACCGTGGGGGAATGTCAAAAGGCGGTCAAGCAGCGCGAACTGAATGACGCAAAGATTGTGTCGAGGCTGATAGGCATTGCTGACAACAAGCGCGAAGATGTGGAGGAAAGAATTGCAGCGGTCCTGCTTCTGGGCAAGCTTGGCACCGGCGAGGCGATTGCGTATCTGCTCAAGAACGTTACGAAGCCCCTGGCGAAGAAGCATTTCGGCCGGGCAAATGACCATGCGAAACAGAAACCTTATCTTTTCGCGCTGCACCGCATGGACTGGGGCGCAATACCCCATATACTTGAGTTCGCTGAGGCACACAGAACGGATGAGGAGTTGCATCACCTTGCCGGTGCGCTTGAGGGTATTTGCGGCAAGGACATTGCCGTTGCCATTTTGACGAAGAAGAAAAAGGAGGCCAAGAAGGGATACAGGAAGAACATCAAGAAACTGCTGTCCGTCTTGGAGTCGGGTGTGGACTATAAGAAACTATTCCCCAAGGTGCTTTTATTGCCCCTGCCAGCCGGTGTGCGCACTCAGGCCGTCCATGAGATGGATCCCGAAGCGGTGAAGCGTCTGAAGAAGGAGCTTGATGAGCTGGCAAAAGAAATGGAGAAAGAAGCGGCAAAAGCGGCGAAGAAACGCAGCAAGAAGTGAGTTGCGCGGAGGGGAGGTTAGCAGTCCACATGTCCAGAACTTTTACGCTTTCATTGACGCTGCCGGCGGCGGTCCTCGCCGGGGTTCTGCTGGCCGCCGGCTGCGGCGAGAACATCCCCGCGCCGGGGGCCGACCTCAAGCGCGCCCAGAAGACCTTCTCCGACGCGCGGACCTTCGAGGGGGTCAACCTGGACAAGGCCCAACGGTATTACGCCAACGCCGCCGAGCAGGCCGGGAAACTGCTCAAGCGCCTGGTGCCCGGCGACAAACTGCTCCCCGAGGTCCGCAAGCTGCGCGACGACTCGCTGGCGGCGGCGGCCCGCCTCAAGAAAGAGATGCGCACCGCGGCCGCCAAGAAGGGCGGCACTTCGGACCCCTCCGTGGACCCCCGCTTCGTCGCCAAGAACCTGCTGCCGCCGGTGGTGGCCTACAAGCCCCCGGAGGTCAAGCCTCCGGTCGATCCCAAGGATCCCAAAGACCCCAAAGACCCCGAGGACCCCGAGGACCCCAAGGACACGAAGGACCCCAAAGATACCAAAGACCCGGTCAAGCCCAAGGATCCGGTCAAGCCCAAGACCGTGCACGTCAGCAAGGTGGTCCTCAAGAAGGACGGCAAGACGGTCCTCATCTACTGGAAGTTCACCAACCTCGCCGACGGCATGGTGAAGATCGGCGCGCCCATGGGCTACGTCCTCAACAAGAGCGGCGGGCAGCTGGCCTCCTTCCGCCAGCACTTCCTGGCCAAGGACTTCGAGTTCAACCCCGCCGATGCCCTGGCCAGCCGGGGGACGTCGGTGACCCCGGACAGCGTCAAGGTCGGGAAGGGCGACAGTCGCGAACTGGTCACAGTGGGGACCAGCACCGCCGCCGTGGGCAAGCAGGCCGGCGGCGGCCGGGTCATCGTGCGCATGAACGATGGCACCGAGCCCAAAGACAGCCTCAAGACCATCATCCGGGAGTAGCATTGCGCGCAGCCGTCGTCGAAGAGCCCGGTCGCATCACCGTCCGTGAGGTCGCCGACCCCGTCGCCGGTCCCGGCGAGGTGCTGATTCGCGTCAAGTATACCTCTATCTGCGGCTCGGACCACCACGCCTACCGCGGCGAGTTCGGCGAGCGCGTCTCCTTCCCCGCCATCCTGGGCCACGAGTTCTGCGGGGAGGTAGCGGCGCTCGGCGCGGGGGTCGAGGGTCTCGCGCCGGGGACCGCCGTGGTGGTCGACCCGGTGCTGCACTGCGGCCGGTGCCTGGCCTGCCGGGAAGGCAAGCTGAGCTCCTGCCGGAATCTGAAGCTCCTGGGCATCGACCTGGACGGGGGCTTCGGCGAGCTGGTGGCTGCGCCGGAGCACACCGTCTTCCCTATCCCCGAGGGGCTGCCCCTGCGCCTGGGGCCCATGGTGGAGCTCACCTCCATTGCCTGCCACGCGACGGCGCGGGCGCGGTACGCCCCCGGCGAGTCGGTGGCGGTCTTCGGCACCGGCAAGCTGGGGCTGACCGTGCTGGCGCTCCTGGCCCAGTCGTCGCCGGCGATGCTGGTGGCCGTGGACCTGGATCCCGCGCGGCTGGAGCTGGCTAAGAGCCTGGGGGCCACGCACGTCATTAATGTGCGGGACGCCGACCCCGTCGAGCGCGTCCTA
The DNA here is from genome assembly GCA_965370045.1 of uncultured bacterium. Classification (GTDB taxonomy): domain Bacteria; phylum Planctomycetota; class SZUA-567; order JAKLDR01; family JAKLDR01; genus CAZONU01. The sequence goes on from CBDUSI010000063.1 coordinate 23,970, forward strand.
GAACTGACCGGCGGCGAGGGCATCGACCTGGCCTTCGAGGCGGTGGGCACTTACAAGGAGGTCCCCGGGCGCAGGCCCCCGGTCTCGGCGGCGACCGAGAGCGTGCGGTCCGGCGGCCGGGTGCTGGTCCTGGGCCAGGGCCTCGGCGAGCAGCCGGTGGCCTGGAAGCCGCTGGTCTGGAAGGAGGCCGAGATCATCACCAGCCGGGTGAGCCGCGGAGAGTTCCCCCGGGCGATAGCCCTGGTGGCCTCCGGGCGGATGCCGGTCGAGAAGCTGATAACCCACGAACTTGACATCGGGGAGGCCCCGGAGGCCTTCCGGATGCTCGACGATGAAACCGACGGCGCGGTCAAGGTGCTGCTGCGCCACGGCGATTAATCCCTTCGGAGGCAGACCCATGCGCAAGTATTCCGCGGCAATCACGGCGCTGGCCCTGGCCGCGCTGCTGGTCGGCGGTGCCGCCCGGGCCGAGACCCTGACCAACGACGACGTCATCGACCTGGTCAAGAGCGAGCTGGGCGAAGCGCTGATCATCAAGAAGATCAAGACCAGCAAGTGCCGTTTTGACACATCCGCCAAGAAGCTCATCGCGCTCAAGAAGGCCAAGGTCCCCGAGAAGATCATCTCGCTGATGCTGGAGATCCACACCGCCGGGCTCAAGCGCCTCAAGGCGGCGGTCCAGGTGGCCATCCAGGGCTTCAAGGACTCCGACCCCAAGCAGCACCAGCGCGCCCTGCGCGAGCTGGTCCGCCTGGGCCCCGACGCCATCCCCGAGATCGTCAAGCAGGGCCTGGGCAACGAGGACGAGAGCGTCCGCGCCGGCTGCTCGGAGGCCATCGGGCTGATCGGCCACCGCGACGGCGCCGAGCCGGTCTTCGCCAGGCTCACCGACCGCAGCGAGAAGGTCCGGGCCAAGGCCGCCCGGGCGCTGAAGTACCTGGTCGAGAAGAAGGAACGCGACCGCATCTACAAGCTCCTCATCGGCATGCTCACCGACATCGAGAAGCCCCGCGACGGCGCGGTCTTCGCTCTGGGGCACCTCGGCGAGACGCGCGCGGCGCCGGAGCTCCGCAAGATGGCCCAGGGCGACACCTCCCCGCGGATGCGCGCGGCGGCGGTGACCGCGCTGGGGGACATGCGCGACAAGGCCAGCCTGGCGATGATCGTCAAGCGCCTGCTGGGCGACCGCGACGGCCGGGTGCGCGGGGCGGCGGCCATGGCCCTGGCCAAGATCGGCGACAAGAAGGCGGTGCTGCCGCTTATCAAGGCCTTCGAGCGCTACCCCCAGGACCGCCGCAAGTTCGTGGGGCCGATGGCCGCCTTCCGCGACAAGCTGATCGTCGAGACCTTCATCGAGGCACTGGGCGACGATGACGCCAAGGTCAAGGACCTGGCCTGGCAGGCCCTCAAGCTGCTCACCGACGAGACCATGAAGAAGGATCGCGGGGTGTGGTCGGAGTGGTGGGATCTGGACGGCAAGAAGCGTTTCTAGCCGTCCGCGCTTAACCGGGACCATCGCGCGCCCGGGAGGCGGAGGGACGCACCGCGCCTGTGGCGCGGGCCGGCCCGGAGCGGCGAGCGACTGTAAGCGAGCCGTCGCCAGGGAT
>CBDUSI010000064.1:0-25396 GCA_965370045.1 uncultured bacterium
CCTTGCGGGCCAGGAGCAGGAACGCGGCCTGGCTGACGTCCTCGGCCTCGTGGCGGTCGCCGAGCACTCGCAGCGCGGCGGCGAAGACCTTGCCCGCGTGGCGGCGGACCAGTTCGTCGAAGGCCTCTCCCGAACCCTCGCGCGCGTAGCTGCTCAGGAGCTCCCGATCGGTCGAGCGCTGCATGGCAGTTCCTCCATCCACAGGGACATCCCCGCCGGGCGGTGGCGGACTACGTGGAATTCTCGGGAAACGCCTCCCGGCCTTCCATAAGTTATTAGACTCTCAAGCCGGGCGAAAGGAGCATCTTTTTCGTAAACAACGAGATTGTGTCGCTTGGCAAGGTGTTGACCGGCGGGGCAGATGCATGTGCCCGACATTTCTGAGATGGCATTTTCAGGCCGCGGTGTAGACTCTAGTGAGAATGGTTCGCCAAGCAGACCAAGACCCGGGCTCCAGGTACCGGAGCGGACGGGCGGAAGAGAGGAAGAGAAAGAATGTTCATGCGCACACTGATCGGACTGGCGATGCTGATCGCAGGCTTGCTGACGGGGGCGGGAGCAGCCCGCGGGGCTGAGGGCGGCGGGAGCAAGTTGCCGGCCTTCCCGGGGGCTGAGGGTTTCGGGGCCGTCAGCAAGGGCGGGCGCGGGGGCAAGGTCATCAAGGTCACCAACCTTAACGCCAAGGGACCGGGTTCCCTGCAGTGGGCCTGCAAGCAGCGGGGACCGCGAATCGTGGTCTTCGACGTGAGCGGCGTGATCGACGGCAACCTCAACATCAAACATGGGCAGATAACCATCGCCGGCCAGACCGCGCCGGGCGCGGGCATCACCGTCCACGGGCGCGCGCGCTGCCACGGTCCGATGAAGGACGTCGTCGTCCGCTTCCTGCGCATCAGGCCCAAGCCTCCCCGGGGACACGGCGGCGCCGGGGACGGCGTGCAGTTCGGCAACATCGAAGGCCTGATCTTCGACCACGTCTCCGCCGCCTGGGGCGGTGACGAGACCCTTAGCGCCACGCTCTGCGGCCCGATGACCATACAGTGGTGCGCGGTCGAGGAGTCCTGCCTGGTCTCCGAGGGGGGGGTGAGCCCCCACAACTACGGCACGCTGGTCGGCTACACGGAAAAGCCGATGACCGTGCACCATACCCTTTACGCCCACCACTCCGACCGCTTCCCGCAGATCACCAAGGGCAAGGGCATCATCGACATCCGCAACAACGTGGCCTACAACTGCTCGGGCAGCTGCGCGGGCGTCAACGTGATCGGCTGCTATCTCAAGGCTGGCCCGGGGGGAGCCCACGGCCGCCGCAGCAACATCGCGCCGTGCGTGCTGGCCACCTCGGCCGGCGTGACCACGTCAGTGATTGGCGGCAGCATGAAGGGCTACACCGGGGGCAACTACTCCGACCTGTCCGGCGGCTACGCCCACGGCACCTCCGCGCGGGCGCGACGGGGGCTGGCCGATAAGCCCACCCCCGCCGCGCCGGTGAAGACCCACCCCGCCGAGCAGGCCTACGAACTGGTCTTGGCCCACGCCGGCTGCCTCCCACGGGACGAGATTCTCAAGCGGACGGTCAGGGAGGTCCGCACCGGCACCGGCTCCTGGGGGGCGGTCATGCCCAAGGACGGACTCCTGTCCGGGCTGATCCCCGGCAAGGCTCCGGCCGACGGCGACAAGGACGGCATGCCCGACGAGTGGGAGAAGGCCCACAAGCTCAATCCAGGCGATCCCTCCGACGCGATCAAGGTCGTCCCCGCCGGCGCATCGCCCGGCGACCGCCACAAGGGCTACACCTACATCGAGTACTACCTCAACGAGTGCGCCGACCTGCTCATCGCCGGGGCCATCGCCGAGGCCCGCGCCGCCGAGAAGCCGCCGGCGCTCCCCAAGCCGGTGGAGTACACCCCCTGGAGCACGGCCCAGCCCGGCTCCAAGAACGACACACCCGAGGTCGACAAGTACATAGCCACTCTTCAAAAGGGGAAGACCAAGGGCGTCGCCAAGTGGCGCGCGGCGCGCCGGATGTGCTACCACCACCGTCCGACCTCGGCGAAGGCCGCCAAGGAGCTGGCGGCGCTGGTCAAGCACGAGGACATCGAGACGCGCCGCGTCGTTTCCTGGGTGATCGGCTGCATGGACAACCCGCCCAAGGAGGCCATCGCGCCGCTGGTCGAGACCATGCTGTCTGACGACGGGGTCAAGGGCGGCGGGTGCTTCCAGGCCTGGGCGCTGGCCCGCATCGGGGCTCCCGCCGGGGAGTTGGCCGTGCCCGCCTTCCAGAAGGTGAAGGACCACTGGGCCAAGTGGCCAATGGGCTACGCCATGAGCCGCATGGGGCCCAAGGCCAAGAGGGAAGCCATGCCCTTCATGGTCAGCCTGCTGGGGACCCGCAGCCCCCAGGTGCAGTACTGGGTCGCCAAGGCCCTCGCCGATCTCGGGGAGCAGGCGGTGCCGGCTCTCAGCGGGGCGCTGGGCGCCCGGCGCGGGGGCGGCAAGACCTACGCGTGTCTGGCGCTGGCCTGGATGGGGCCGAAGGCCAAGGGCGCGGCGCCGGCGCTGGTCAAGATGCTTGACGATAAGGACCCCGCGGCGCGCAGGCGTGCGGCGCTGGCGCTGGGGTGCATCGGCCCGGAAACGCCGGGCGTCATGGCCGGCCTGACCAAGGCGCTCAAGGACCAGAGCTGGTACGTGCGCCACCAGGCGGCTAAGAGCCTGGCCCTGGTTGGTCCCAAGGCCAAGGGCGCGGCTGGGCCCCTGGCGGCGGCGCTCAAGGACGGCGAGCACATGGTCCGCGGTGCCGCGGCCGAGGCGCTGGGCTGGGTCGGCGCGGGCGGCGGAATCAAGGTGAGCGAACTGGCCGCGGTCCTGACGGGTGACAAGCATTTCTGGCCGCGGGTGTGTGCGGCGCGGGCGCTGGGCCGGTTCGGCCCGGGAGCCAAGAGTGCGGTCGGCGCGCTGGCCAAGGCCCTGCGCGACCCCGACGCCGACGTTCGCGCCGAGGCCGCCTGGGCTTTGGCCAAGCTCGGCCCGGCGGGCAAGGGTGCCGTCGACGCGCTGAAGAAGGCGCTGGGCGACAAGGAGTTCATCGTGCAGTTCGCCGCCAAGGCGGCGCTCAAGAAGATTGGGGGCTGAGTCCCGGGGCGAGCGGAGGGAGGCGCAACCAGCGACCAATGAACAGTGCTGGTTCAAACGTCGCCCGAAACGAAAACCCCGGCAGAAATGCCGGGGCGCCGATGCTCTGACTGGTCGGGGCAACTGGCGTTCGTTTGAACCGTGCCTGGAAGCCTTAGCCCCTTCGTGAGCGCCCTTCTCGCCCCGCCTGGACCTCATCTCCTGACAGCGCTGATGTTTTGACGCGGTAGAAGTCGGTGGACTACTTCACCGCGCCTTCCTCCGCGTCGGAGTCTCACTCCTCCTGCTTGGGTCGCTTCTTCAGGGCTTCGGCGACCTTGGCGTCGCCCGCGAAGTTGGTGCTCAATTGCCTGACAATGTTCCCGACGACCTTCTCGTCCTCCTCGGTGGCGAGCATGCCGATCAGCCGGTCGCGTGCCTTCTCGCCGCCGATCCGGGCCAGAGCATCGACCACCGCCCAACGGAGGATGGCGATCCTTCCCGCCTTCTTGCCTCCGAGGGCCTTTTCCAGCAGGGGCAGCGTCTTCTCACCCCCCACGTTACCCAAGGCCATAATCGCCTTCCAGCGAACTCCGACGTCCTTGTCCTCAGCGAACTTGGCAAGGAGCGGCAAGGCGCTCTTGCCGCCGCCGATCCGGCACAGGGCACACATGGCATCGTCCCGAAGGAACTCCGTTCCCCACCAGCCCTTCTCGGACTCCAGCGCCTTGCCGAGGGCGGCCAGGGCCTGTTCGCTGCCCACGCCGACCCGCCCTATGGCGGCGGCGCCCTTGCAGCGAACGTCCTGGGCCCCCTGCGAGGTATCAGCGGCGACGGCTTTCACTATTGAGGCCAGAGCCTTCTCGCCACTGAAGTATCCCAGGGCGGAAATCCCGTTCAGCCGGACCCACCTGTCCTTGCCCTTCTTGTCCTTGACCGCCTTCTCCAGGGCGGCATCAAGCAGGGCCAGCGCCTTCTCGTCGCCGGTCTGGCTCAAGGCCTGGGCCGCCTTGGAGCGTATGTCCTTGTCCGCGCTCGCCAGGGCCTTCTCCAGTAGAGCCAGCGCCTTCTCCCCGCCTATGCGTCCCAGGGGCAGCAACGTGCTCCAGCGCACATCCTGGACCTTGTCGCCCTCCAGAGTCTTGCCCAGGTGCTCGACGGCCTTCTCTCCGCCGACCCGGCCCAGCGCGCCCACCGCACTGGAACGCACGCCGGCCGCGCGATCTTCCAGAGCTTTGGCAAGCGCGGCTACCGCTCCGTCCCCGCCGAGGCGGCCCAATGCGGAAGCGGCCTCGGCTCGCACGTCCTCGTCCTTGTCCCCCAGCGCCTTCTCCAGGAGGGAGATTGCCCCCCTGCCGCCGACCCGGCCGAGCGCCGCGGCCGCCTTGGCGCGGACCTCGTCGTCCTTGTCTTTCAAGGCCTTGGCCAGATGCACGAGGGCCCCTTCCCCGCGGACCTGGCCCAGGGCGTGGGCTGCTCTCGCTCGAATCCACACGTCCTCGTGATCGAGCAGTTTCCCCAGTGACGCCAGCGCGCGCTTGCCGCCGGCCGTTCCCAGCGCGGAGATGGCCTGCCAGCGGACCCACTTGACCTTGTCCCCGAGAGCCTTCTCTATCAGGCCGACGGCTTCGTCCCCGCCCGCCCGCCCCAGGGCCGCGGTCGCCTCGAACCGCAGGGCCCTTTCCTTGTGAGCCAGGAGCTTCCCGAGCAGGCTTGGCGCCTTGTTCCCTCCGGGCGGTCCCCAGGGCCGCAACCGCCGCCATGCGTACCCGGACATGCGGGTCGCTGAGGGCCTTCTCGATGAGCGCTAGTGCTTTGGCTCCGCCGATCTGCCCCAAGGACGCGAGCGCTCCGCAACGGACGGAGAACATCTTGTCCCCAAGCGCCTCTTCCAGAACAGCGGCGGCACCCTTCTCTCCGGTCCGCCCCAGCGCGGTCGCCGCGGCCCCGCGGACCGCCGGGTCCTTGTCCGCCAGAGCCCGCTTGAGAGGCGCGAGCGACTTCGGCCCGCCCACGGTTCCCAGGACTGCCGCCGCCTCGGCGCGAAGGCCCGGGTCCGTGTCCCGCAAGGCCTTCTCCAGCGCCGGCAGGAGCTTCTCCCCTTCGGCTATGGCCGCCACCTTGAATCCCAAGCGATAGAGGCTCTTGGCGATGAGCCTGGCGACCTCCGGGTCCTGATCGCTGCCGGCCTTCACCAGGAGCGGAACGAGCCGAACATCTTCGACCCACGCGGCCCGCCAGGCGGCATCCGCCCGGACCTTGCTGTCGGGTGAGGTCAGCCCCTTCCGGATGGACTCCACCGCCGCATCGGTCGCGCCACGGAACAGGACCGCGACCTTTCCGTTCCGGAGCCAGGCGACCTTGAAGTTGTTGAACTTGGCGACGGCTTCGACCAGCTTCTTCCCCGCCGCCGGCTTGAACCGGGACTCGCTGGGAACCAGGAGGTCCCACCTCTCCTCCTTGAGCACCAGCCATTCGCCGGACCGGATGGCGATGGAGTCGCCCCCTCCGCGGAATTGCCCGGCCGGGTAGCCCTCCGGGCGGGTGACGGAGGCAATGACCCATTTCTTGCCGAGCACCAGGACGGAGAGCCCCTTCTTCTCCAGTTCCGCGAACACCTCCCAGGCATCGCTGCCCCGCGGGGTGACCGCGCCGGACGCTTCCTGCGCCCGGGCGCTTCCGGTCTCGGCGGGAAGCGAGGCTCCCGCGGTCAGCGCGGCGAGAATCGCCGCGCAGGTCATCGCTCTTGTCGAAAACATCTCTCTACTCTCCCACGGCCTTGGCAACGTCGGCGGCAATGGCGTAGAGCTCCGCCGACCGCTCCCGCCATCCCGAGATGCCGCTGGGGGCGGTCGCACCGCCCTTCCCGCTCGTATTCGCCGGCGGCGACAGGTAGAGCACGGCGCGCACCCGATCGTCAAGCACCCTCTGGGCCCGCCCCGCCAGCTCCCCGCCGAGCTTGGCCTTCCTGGCCTCGTCCGTCAGGGCCTTTTCGATGAAGATGCGTGCCTCGACCTCCTGGATGGACTCCCGGAACATCTCGTATCTGACAGTGGGAACCGCCCCGTCCCGGCCCGGTCCCAGCAGGGCCAGCAGGCCGAAGCTGTTCATGTCCAGGCCGCCCCACGGGGAGTAGTGCCCCGCGAGGCTGCCCCTGGCCCGCCCGCGCTTGTCCTTGAGAACGGTCCAGAAGTCAGCGCCCAGCCGTCCCAGGCCGTCGGCCCCGGAGAAACCCTTGCCGCCGCCGGGCATCTTCTTCAGGTACGTCCCCCTGGCCACGGCCCAGTACTCCGAGTAGGTACGATAACGTTCCGCGAGGTCCCCGCGGCGCATCTGGCTTCGGGGCCAGGACGTTACGATGGGAGGGACTTTCCAGCCGTAGAAACGTTTCTGCTTGGTGAAGCGCTGGGGCGCCATGGGGTCCGAGGCGCCGCTGATGCCCCACACGCTGGCCACATAGCCCGTCGGGCGGCCCCCCGGCAAACCGCCGTTGACCCAGCCGCTCCCGTGCGTGTGGATCACCCACCTGGCTTTTGGGGCCGCGAAGGTGATGTCCGCAAGGGCGCCCCTGGTAGGTTCAAAGTCGTTGCAGATTCCCACCATCAACGACTTGGCCAGCCCGCGCTTCTCGAATATCTTGAACATCTTCTTCATCACCGGTTTCCAGAACCGGCGGCACTCCGGCGTGCCCCAGTCGGGTCCCCTGCGGACCTCCAAGTCTCCGGTCGCCGGGTCCAGGACCGAAAAAAGTATCTCTCGTTCGCCCAGGAACTGATTATGCATGTAGTGTCCCTGGACCTTGGCGGGTTCCCAGCAGTAGAGGCAGGCCACCGGGATGTCCTTGCCCAGGTACTTGACGGCCATGTCGATGTACCGCTCGGCCAGGCTGAAGTCGTGGTCCCAGCCGCCGCCCGGCTCCCGTATCCAGCGGACCATGGAATGCTCGTTGCCGAAGTGGGTCTTGGCGATCAGCGGCACGTAGAGCACCTTGCCGCCCAGTGCGCCAATGAGCGCAAAAGACTTCTCCAGCAGCTTCCAATGCTTCGGCGACCACAGCTTCACGCCGTACTGCATGGCCACCGACTCGGGCGACTGGATCCGGCCCACGAAGCTGGCGAATTGCTTCGAGTCGGGCATCTTCCAGTCGGCAACCTGGAGTTCCACCGGCGCATCGACCGGTTTCTGCCCCTGCGCGCTGACCGTCAGCTTGCCCTTGTAGAGCCCCGGCTTGGCGTTGGCCGGCACGCGCACGCTGACCCAGATCGGCTGGACCGCCCGGCCGCCTCCCTTGCACACCGCCACTTCCGCGGGAGGAAAGCTCTCCAGGCTGTCGAAGTTGCCCGGCTGCTGACCTCGTCCGCGAGCGCGGGGACCGTCCGGCAGGGCGTAGCGGATCTCGACCGCCGAGGCCGGGATGGTGCCCGGGCCCTTCAGCTGCGAGAGCGTTGCCTTCAGCCCCTTGATGGCAGCGTCCGAGCCGGCCACCACCTGCCCGCAGAAGACCCCGTTCCTCGTCCCGGTGATCCGTATCGGCCCCAGAGTTTCCAGGGGCTCTCTGCTATCCCTGGTCGAAACCATTCTCATGGCGGTGTGGTTCCACACCTGGAAGCCCTTGAGACGGCCGGGTCGCCCGCCGCTCGGAGAGGTGAGGACCACCTTCTGCAGCCCCAGCCTGGCCCAGCCGCCCCACGAGCGCTTCTGGTACATGACCTCGGCCGCGGGGGAGCGGTGCAGTTCCAGCGCCAGGACGTTGACGCCCTTTCTGAGCACGGCTGCGGGCACCTTCACCGCCGAGACCTCCCGGTGCCGCGCCTTGTAGCGCTGGGGCTGCGTCCTCTTGCGATGGGCGTTCTCGCGGAGCAGCTTGCCCTTGGCGTCGACGAAGGCTTCTTTGGGATAGTCCTTCGCGGGGGTCTCGGCATCGATCTTGCCCCCCGGCAGGTGAGACCTGGCGATCTCCTTGCCGTTGACGTAGACCACCGCGCCGCCTTCGAACGCTACAGAAAGCCTCACGTCTCCGGCCTTGGCGGGGTCGGCAATCCAGAACCTGCCGCGCAGGCAGAGCAGCGCGCTGCCGGGCGGCAGCATGTCGAACGGCCCCGGCTGCCGGTCCCAGGAGCCGTCGTCGAAGTCGGCCTTGACCCAGTCGGCGGGCGGTGGCAGGGTCAGGCGGGTGACCTTCGCCGGCGAGAGCGGGATCAGTTCGACTGTCTTGGAGCCTTTGTGGACGATCACCGACTCCAGCTTGCCACCCTCGCGCCGGATCTGCTCGCTTCGCCAGCACAGCCGGTAACGCCACATGCTCTTGACGTCCAGCAGCGCCGCTTCCCCCGCGCGGGCCGGAACCGGCGTGACTGCCACCAGGACCGGCAGCATTATTACCAGCGAAAGACCCCTCGTTGCTCGCATCATGATCGCCTCCTACTTTCGACCCATCCCCACGCGGGCCTCGCGCGAGGAGTCGCGGACTACCAGTCTCACCGGCTCAAGCACCAGACGTCCGCGCTCCGACCGCCCGGCCATCTGGTCTGTCAGTTCGCGCGATGCCCCTTCCCCGACGCGCTGCATGTCCATGGCCACGCTGGTCAGCGCTTCCGGAGAGCCCGGCACGGCGTTCCCGTATCCGGCCACCGCGAAGTTCCGGCCCACCTCTAAACCCTTCTCCTCGGCGGCCCGCCAGGCTCCCCAGGCGCGGTTGTCGCAGAAGCCCATGACCGCAGTCGGTGGATCGGGGCGCGCCAGGAACTCCCGGGCGGCCTGGAGCCCATCCTCGAACTTGCCCGGTGCGTGGGCGATCAGCCCGTCGTCGGGTTCGATCCCGGCGGAGCGCAGCGCTTCAGCGTAGCCCTCGAACCTCCAGGGATTGATGTCCCGGCGGGGGGCGTCGATGTAGCCGATCCGACGGTGGCCGAGTTCCAGCAGGTGTTCCACGGTCTGGCGCGCTCCGTCCCTGCTGTCGTCCATCACGCTGGTCAGCGGCAGGTCCGGGAAGTGGTGGTCGACCAGGACGGTCGGTCCGTTCCGGAGTCTCAGCACCTCCTCGACCAGGGAGCGGTTGGTCACCCCCAGGAGGATCAGACCGTCTATCTCGCCCCTGCGAAGCGCGCCCAGGAAGGCACTCCGGCATCCGGAGTCGCCCAGGTGGCCGAAGAAACTCACCGACCATCCGGCGTTGCCGGCTTCCCAGGTCAGGCCGGTGGTGATCTCGCCGAGGTACCCGTCCTTGCTTCGGGAGAAGAAGGAGGCAACCGCCACCCGGGCAGCGCCGCGGTGAGTTCGGCCGCGCGGCTTGCCCAGCACCCTGGTGCCCTGCCCGTGCTTCCTGACGATGAGACCTTCGCCCGCCAGGAGCTCCAATCCGCGCCTGACAGTGACGTGGCTCACGCCGTAGACCCTGGCAAGCTCACGCTCGGAAGGGAGATACTTCCCCCAGAGTGAATCCTCTCTGATCAGCTGCCTGACGCTATCGGCGAACTGCTCGTAGAGCAGGTTCCGCGAAAGCTTGACGACCTTCCTCCCAGAAGCCATTACCGCCGGCCCTCCGCTGCTCGCTACTGTTCTTGTCCCCAGTACAGTTGCGCGCACCGGGGTCGTATACACCGCCGAACGGCGGATGTTCCAAGGAAATGCCGATCCTTGGCGCGGTTCAAACTCGGCCGTCAGACGGGGGATTCTAGAAGCGGTCAGTTTGAACCGCATTTTGAGCGACTCAAGTCTTACTCTTGAAAAGAGAAAGCCCTTCGACGTTCTCGCCGAAGGGCCGGTTTTGAACGATGGTCGGGGCGACTGGCGCTCGTTCGAACCGCGCCCCCGCATTATAGCGCCCTATGTATCCTGTTTCAATCGGTTGCCGGAGCCATATCTTGCCATAGCGATGCGGATTCTGGAGCGGAGCGCGTAGTTCCGGGCGCTCAGACCCCTGCCGGCCTCGCCGGTAGGCCCACCGGGCTCATGGGCTCATGCGGGCTCACGGCAAATGAGCCCGGGCTCACGCGGGCTCATTGCCGGGCTCATCGGGATCATGAGCCGGGAGCCTGATGGGTGCGCTCGTGCACACCCGTGGACCGGCACACGCGGCCGGCTCTTGTGCGCTTCCTACTTCGCATCTTGTCCTTCAGGTGATCGCGGTGCAGCGACAAGCCTCTGCACGGTCTTCACCAGTTCGTCAACTGCCGCTGGCTTGACGAGATAGGCATCGCAGCCCATTGCGTGCGACTTCGCACGTGGTCCCTTCTCGGCTCGCGCCGTCAACATGCAGACAGGAAGACCCGCAGTGCTGGGATTGGTCTTGATCCTTCCGCAAAGCTCAGCTCCGTCCATTCCGGGCAAGGTGAAGTCGAGTATCGCCAGGTCGGGCAAGTCCTGTTGGATCGCGGCCAGGGCCTGGTCGCCAGAGAGGACTGTGTCAACTCGATAGCCTCGTCCGCCGAGAACCGCCGTCAGGAAGCCAAGCGTGTCTTCGTCATCGTCAACTATCAGGACGCGGGCCGACGGTGTGCTTTCGACAGGAACGCCTTCTCGCGTTCGCCGCCCCGGGTCTGCTGCTCCAGGCCCGGCATCTGGAAGTACGAAGGAAATGGTGGTTCCTTTCCCTTGTGCGCTCTCCAAACTCACGGTGCAGCCGTGTGCCTCGAGGATATCGTGGACTATGGCTAGACCCAGTCCTGTCCCTCCCGGCGAGCCCGTGGATTTCACGAACGGCTCAAAAGCCCTGGCCTTGATCTCCTCCGGTACGCCCACGCCGTCGTCGGCCACGGAAACCTCCAAGCCGCCGGCCTCCGCCCGCCGAACAGACAGGCGAATGTGTGCGTCCCGGCCCGCGTGGCGCCCTGCGTTGTCCAGGAGGTTCGAGAGCACCTGTCGTATGCGATTCTCGTCCCCCCAGGTACTGGGCAGGCCTGCAGGGATCTCAACCGACAGGCTTCCTGCCGTCCGTCCGCTGCGAAACAGGAACTCAGTTGCGCAGTCTCTGCAGCACGTTCCCAAGTTGAAAGCCGAGCAAGAGAGGTTGCCAAAGCGTTTCCCGGCAGTGAGGCTGTGGTAGTCCAGGACATCGTCGATGAGAACTGACAGGCGTTTGAGGTTCCTGCGAGCGATTTCCATTACCTCAGAAGCTCCCGCGGTCACCGGACCGAACTGACCGTCCAGCAGGAGCTCGATATAGCCCAGACCGGTCACCAGGGGCGCACGCAGTTCGTGGCTGATCGCCGCAAGCAACTCGTCCTTGGCACGGTGCAGTTCCTTCAACTCTTCATTGGCGTTTACCAGCGCCGTGTTGCGCTGCTCCAACACCATCTGCGCCCGCTTGCGCTCGGTGATGTCCGTGCTGATCAGCATCGCGGTGCTGATCTTCCCGTCGAGTTCGGTGGGCACGATGCGCGTCTCGTACCACGCGGTTCCCGGCCCCTGTGGCCCAGTGCCAAGTATTTCATAGCCACCAGGGCGGCCTGTTTGGAAGGCTTGATCCAGAGACTTCTTCACCTTGTTGTGTTCATCGGCGACTATATAGTCATAGATGCTTGTCCCGATAGTCTCTTTCTCGGAAAAACCCTTCACGGTGTGGTTGATTGCCATGATTGTGCCGTCACGGGTCACTGTCATAACAACATCAGGGATATTGCTGGTCAAAGAGCGCCGCCTCTGCTCTGACTCCCGCAGCGCCTGCTCCGTGGCCTCTTTGCGGTTGGTGACGTCGGTGATGAGGCCCAAGTTGTACTCTCGCCCGTCCACCGCGACCTTGGCCGTGTTGATGTCGGCGTACATGATAGTCCCGTCTTTTCGCAGACACGGAATGCTCGGTGCCAGTGTCTTGGCGCCCCGGGCCTGCGCCTCGAATTCAGAAATCACGTGGTCCAAAGCATCAGGGGGATGAATATCGGCCACGCCTATTCGCGTAAGCTCTGCCTCAGTATAGCCCAACATCCTGGAAATGGCTGGATTGGCATAGGCAAATCTTCTTGTCTCGATGTCCGCGAGAAGTATCCCCGCAGCGGCGCCCTGGAACAGAACCCTGTAACTGTCCTCTTTCATAGAGCCCCCTCGATAATAGTTGCCCTTCCTCCGACAGACATCTCCACTCCGGCCTCCTGCTTCAGCTGGCCATGGATGAGAGAAGACTCAGCTTGAGGTCCAGATACCTGGCCATCTCCGGGATTCTCCGGGGCTCCACGGAAGCCAAGCCCTTGAGCGCATCCCTCACGAGACTCGCCAGCTTCTGCATCTCCCTGAGCGAGTCGTAGTAGCCGTCCGTCCTGCAGACCTCAATCGCCTGAGTCAGGTTCTCCGCCGCGCTTTGCGCCAGGGAGATCGCGTCTTCAAAGCGAGCGCCTGATTCTCCATGACCGGTGTATTCCAGCAGTTGTGCCAGCTTGCGAGCATCTTCGGAAGCTGACTTCAAGGGCGGGCTCGGCTTCCTCGGCATAGCTTCTCGCTCCTGCGGCCGTGAACTACGCTGATCGAGCCCGTGATTTCCCGAAGAGACCGGCGAGGTCATCGAAAAAGGTGTAGACAACCGGGATCACGAGCATGGTCAGGCCGGCTGAAACGACCAGACCTCCGATGGTCACTGTCGCCATCGGTGCGCGAAGTTCCGCGCCCCATCCCATCCCGAGGGCGATGGGAAGCATCCCGAAGATCGTGGCAAGATTGGTCATGATGATGGGACGCAGTCTGGTGGGGCAGGCTTCGAGAAGCGCCTCTTCTCTCGACTTACCCTTTGAGCGCAAGACCGTCGTGTAGTCGATGAGGAGGATAGCGTTGTTCACCACGATCCCCACCAGCATCACCACGGCCATCAGCGAAAAGATACTGATGGTCTGGCCCGTGATGTAAAGCGAGAGGAACACTCCGATCAGCGCAAGGGGCAGCGTCAGCATGATGGTGAATGGCTGCACGTAGGACTCCAGCAGCGCCGCCAGGACCAGATACGTCAGAATGACGGCCATGATAAAGGCGACGAGCATGTCGGCGAAGGACTCCTCCATCGTCTCCACCATCCCCCCGAAGAAGACACCGTAGCCGGGCGGAAACTCCATGTTGTCCGTGTGCTGCTTGATGTCGGAGGCCACCTCACTCAGGGAACGCCCCGACACGTTGCTCGAGATGATCACGAGTCGTTGCTTGTTCTTTCTGATGATCTGTGTGGGGCCTTCTGCCTCAGAAACGACGGCCACCTCGCTCAGCGGAATGGTCGAGCCGTTCCGCAGCGGCACTAAGAAGCCCCCGACTTGGTCGATGCTTCTGCGGCTGGACTCCGCGAGCTTGACCCGGATGTCGTGCTCCTTGTCGCCGACGCGGTACTCCGTGGCTACGAATCCCTCGATGTTAGCCCGGAGAACGCCAGCTACCTGCGCGACAGTGAGTCCGTAATCCTTGATCTTCTGACGCTTGGGAACGATGGACAATTCCGGCTTGCCCGACCGCCAAGTCGTGTCAACATCCGCAGCGCCGTCGGTATCCCTGGTGCTCCTGTGCACTTCTCCGGAGACCTTACGCAGCGTATCCAGATCGTATCCGGAAACCTCAATCTGAAGAGGCGCCTCCGCTCCTCCTATGGCGCTTGTCTGCTGGACTATAATGGTAGCTGCTGGCACATCGGACAGCGCCCCTCGCATTTCCACGAGAATCTCTTCTGCGGTCCGGTCCCGGTCAGCCTTGTCCTTGAGCAGCACCAGCATCTCTCCGAGATGCACGCCTTGGGCGCTCTTGCCGAACAACCCCTCGATCTTCCCGAGCTTGACGTAGGTTGCCGTCACCACGCCTTTGAATTCCTCCGTGACGATTTCCTCGACTCTTGTCAGCGTCTTGTTGGTGACGGCCATCGGGGTTCCGGGAGGCATTTCCACGGAAATGGTCACCTCACCTCGGTCAGGCTCGGTAATCATCTCCGCGCCGAGATGCTTGACGACCGCCATGCTGCCGATGAAGGCCGCTGCGCTTACGGCGATCACAACCCAGCGTTGGTGCAACGCGTGGCCCAAGAGTGCCCTGTAAGACTTCGCGAGGCGATCATAGGCCTTGTCCCACTTGCCGAAGAGCCATGCCCGGAGCCCTTTCTGTCGGGGCTGGAGATCCTCTGGCTTCAGAAGCTTAGCGCTCAGGATGGGCGTAAGCGTGAACGAGATCAGGAGGGACACTACTGTGGCAAACGTGACCGTTAATCCGAATTGCATGAAGAACTGTCCCGCCAGGCCGCTCATGAATGCTATGGGAAGAAAGACCACCACGTTAGTGAGAGTCGAGCCTAGCACAGCGAGAGCGATTTCGGAGGTCCCCTTTTCGGCGGCATCGCGAGGCGAGTCGCCGAGGGCCATGTGCCGGTGGATGTTTTCCAGCACGACAACTGCGTTGGTCACCAGAACTCCGATGGAGATACCCAGCGCCATCAGCGACATGACGTTCAGCGTAAATCCTGCGAAATGGATCAGCGTGAACGTGGCTATAATCGAGGCGGGCATGGAAACCGCCGCGATGAAGGTCTCCTTGAAGTTGTGGAGGAAGAGAAACAGGATCAGAGCCGTCAGCAGCACGCCTATGAGCATGTTCTCGATCACGTCGTCAACCGATCCCTGGATGAAAGCCGCGTCGTCGTTGACCACCTCGATCCCGACGCCGGGAGGCAGAGATTGCCTGATGCCTGCAAGTTCCTCCCTGACTCGCTCCACCACCCTCACCGTGTTCGCGTCCGCCCGCTTCTTGAGCACCAGCCCCACGCACTCCTGCCCGTTGTACCTGGCCAGTTCCCGCTGCTCCTCAAAGGTGTCGCGGATTTCGGCCACGTCTGTTATTCGGATCGTCTTTCCCGAAGGGGTCTGGATGTCAACCAGCCGCATTTCTTCAACACGGTCGAACTCGCCCTCCAACCTGATGGTGTATTCGATGCGATCTTCGGTCACGTGACCGCTCGGGAGGTTGATGTTCTCCTCCGCCAGGGCGGCCATGACGTGCATGATGGATATGCCGTGAGCCGCGAGGCTGTTCTGGTCCACCAGGATCTGAATTTCGCGACGCTTGCCGCCGATCACGTCCACGGACGCCATTCCCGGTATCTTGGTGAGCTGGTCCTTGATGAGATCATCCACCAAGTCGTAGAGTTCGTTCAACGGGCGGTCACCCACAATGGCCAGGTTCATGACGGGCTTGGCGTTTATGTCGAACTTGAGGATGGTGGGGGCTTCGGCGTCTTCGGGGAGCCTGGACTTGATGAGGTCCACCTTGCCCCTGACGTCGATAGCAGCGAAATCAACGTCTCGCCCCATCTCGAATTCCACGAACACCTGGGAAATGTTCTCCATAGACGTGGAGCGGACGTGTTTGACGCCGTCCACCTCACTGACCGCGTCTTCGATAACCTCGCTGACCAGGGTTTCCACTTCTTCGGGACCCGCGCCGGGGTAGACGGTGAATATGGTGACGTAGGGGAGGTCGATGCTGGGCATGAAATCCAGGCCCAGTTTCGTGTAGGAAAACGCCCCAATCACCACCAGAGCAAAGACGATGGTGGATATCGCGATAGGGCGTTTGAGAGATGCGTTCGAGAGAAACATTACTTGCGATCCCCTTGCACGTTCACCTTCTCGCCGCCTTGAAGGTTGTTCTGCCCGACCGTGACAATCACGTCGCCCTCGTCCAGTCCGTCCTCTATCTCTACCACGGCTCCCTGACGGAGGCCCACGGTAACCAGGACTTTTTCCGCCAGGTCACCCGCCACTCTGTACACGTGGACCTGGCTGCCTCGCTTGAGAAGGGCCTCCTTGGGCACGGCGACGACCTTCGAATGCGTTTCCAGGATGATTTCCAGGCGGGCAAACTGCCCGGGCCGGAGTGTGCGGTTCTTGTTGTCGAGCTTGATAGTGACCTCGACCGTCCGCAGCCTCCTGTCCACGCGGGGGCTGATTTCGTCTATCCTGGCCCGGATGGGCTCCCTGGCGCCGTCGACGGTAACGCGGACCGCCTTCCCAACCTTCAGCCTTCCGAGAAGCCGGGATGACACATCGGCCTTGAGTTCAAGCACGTTCAACCGCTCCACGATGAAGATGGGTTTGCCCGGGCCGGCCATCTCTCCGAGGTTCATGGCCTTCTTCGTGATAGTGCCTGTGATCGGAGAGGTGACTTTGGTGTCCTCCAGTTGGGTCTTGGCGAGGTCGATTGCGATCTGCGCCTGGGCGACCTGGGCCTCTGCCAGCGCCTGCTGCTCGCGTGCCTGGCGCAGTACGGCCTCGGCCACGCGGAAGCCGGTAAGCGCGTGGTCGTACTTCTGCTTGGCGATGGACTCTTTCTCATGGAGGCGTTTCATTCGCTCGTAGTCGCTCTTCGCGTTCTGGAAGTTGGCTTCGGCCTGAGCGATGGCTGCCTTGCTCTGGGCGAGTGCGGCTTTGGCTTGTAGCAAGCCCTGTTGCGCCCGCTTCCCCGCAAGGACTAACTGCGCCTCATCCAGTTCCGCGACAATCTGCCCCTCCTTTACCTCGTCCCCCTCGTCGGCCCGGATCTTCGCGATCTTGCCCGGTATCTTCGGGCTGATCGTGGCTTCCTCCAGAGCGTGGAGCGTGCCCTTGGCGTGGATAATTTCCTCAAGCGTCTCTCTCTTGACGCTCGTGACCTCGACCGGCACGGGCTTTTTCGTCACCTGTGTTTCGTCCTTGCTTCCCTTGCCGCATCCCCACAGGTAGAACATGACGCCAAGGCCCACGATCACCAGGAATCCAAGTGTCTTACCGAGCGTTTTCATTTGGAGATCCTCTCCTTCGTGTTCATGGAGTCGGCCTTGGGAAGAACGCCCGCCTTCTTCGGCGCAGGCGCTTTCACTTCTATCCCCATTGCCCATTCGAGGCGGGCTATGGCCGCATTGAGGTAGTAAAGCGCCTGGTGACGACCCGCCCTGGCGTTGGTGAGAAGGGTCTGAGCGTCAAGCACCTCGGTCGCAGGGATAACGTTCTCTGCGTATTGGTTCTTGCTTATGCGCAGGTTCTCCTCTGCCTGGGCAATAGCCTTCTCCGTTACGGAGAGCTTCTTGCTCGCCTCCACGGCGGCGAGATAGGCGCCTTTCACCTGGAGCTTCAGGCCTTCTGTCAGGTCGTCATAAGCCTCGGTAGCCTGCAGGCGCCTCTTCTCGGCTTCCCTGATCTGTGCCGTGACTGCGCCGCCGGAGAAGAGGTCCATCTCCACGCGAAGGCCCAGGGACCATGTCTCCTCCCTGAGCTTGTATTCATCATCATCATGGTCGTACCCTCCAACCGCGAATATTCTGGGATACCTGGCCGCTTTCGCTGCTTTTACCGCAGCCTCGGCCATATCACGCCGCGTTCGCAGTTGCGCGAGTTCGGGTCTGTGGCTCTCGGCCAGCGACAGGCACTTTTCCAGCTCAAGCCCGAGCTTGCGTGAGGCCAGGACGTCCACCACCTTGGTGGGCGCGTTGATATTGCGCCCGACCATCTTATTGAAGGCAGAGACCGCCATCTCATGGCCGTTTTCGGCTCGGAACAAGGACTGTTTTACCTGAGCCAGGCGAAGCTCGGCTTGCAGAACGTCTCTCTTGTCCACCAACCCCTCAGTGAGGAAATCCTTCGCTCGTTTCAGGTGCGCCTGCGTCATTTCCACGGATTTCCTCGCCGCCTGTAGCAGGCGCTCGGCCTTGAGAATTCCGAAGTATGCTTCCGTGACCTCGTAGACAACCTCCTGGCGCACTCTTTCGCTGGCAGACATCTCGCTCATTCTGTAGAGCTTGGCGTGTCTGTACCGGGCAGCCGTGCCCCCAAAGTCGTAGATCGGCACGAGAAGCTTCGCGTCGGCTCGAAACGCGGCCTTCTCTCCGGCCAGCAGCGCCATCCCCGTCTCTGGAATGTAAATACCTGGCTGTTTATCCAACCACGTATGCCCCGCTCCGACCTTCAGCCTGGGCAGGAAGAACGACCGGGCCGTAATGATGCGATCTTCCGCAATGCCAACGTTCAATCTGGCAATGCGAATCTGCCGGTCGTTCTGAAGGGCCAGTGTGATTGCCGCTTCAAGCGAAAGGGGTATCTCAAGGCCTCTGCCCGCGTTCGCGAGGGCTCCTGGCGTGTCTCGCCCACCCGCCCCCGGCACCGATGGCTGCCGCCCCACGGATGCTTGATGCCGAGTTTGGGGATGTCTACACCCCCCCAGGAGCGCAAGCGTTGACAGGCACCCCGCGAACACAACCGTTTTCCAGCCCATTGTCTCGCTCCTCAGCCTGTCTTCACCGGTTCGAAGAATATCCTGATCATCGTTGTCGCTTTCCGCTGGTACGGATGCTTCTTCGGGTCTTCCAACCACAGGAAGAGGGCCGCATTGGTGAAGCTGTCCAACGCCACGGCCAGGTAATAAGGGTCCAGCTTGCGAAAGAGGTTTTTCCTGATGCCGCTTCGAAAAACTCCTGCCAGTTTCGCCAGAACGTCCTCATAGGGCGCCCGCATTTGGGGTTCCAACCCAGCCTTGATGTTGAAACTGGTCCCTCGCGCCTCGGCGAAGTAGAGACGCACAGCCTTCGCGTTATTCATGAAAACCTCGCCCTTGCAATTAACGAAATTAACAATTCTGGCGTACTCGTCCTCTCCTTCGTCGAGAGCTCCAACCAGGGCGTCATGGAAATTCCCGGCTTGCTCCAGCATCAGAGACCCGTAAATATCCTCCTTGTTCTTGAAGAACTTGTAGAGAGTCCCGATGGCAAACTCTGCCTTTTCGGCAATCTCGTGCACGGAGACGTTGTGATACCCCTTCTCCGAGAAGAGATCGAGCGCGGTGGCAAGCATCTGCAGACGATGTTCGAGCTTCTCTCTTTCCCGGCGCGAGAGCTTCTTACCTTCCATCATTTCTCCTTCGGGGGGCACCTCGGCGGGCATGCCGAAGTGTGAACAGCGCGTCGCATTATAGAATGGGGCGTCATATTGTCAAGAGGAGAATCTGCCAGACTTGATTAGATACTACTGATCCGGCCGGTGCCGCTCCCTGCAACCCGCCCGTAACGCGTCCAGGAACAAGAACTTGCAGGCGTTCCCGATATCCTGCCTCGAAGGAGTCAGCTTGGCTGCTCGCGCTCTCACCAGGAGCCCGTCCATGCAGGCCAGGAAAAGCGTGGACAGAGCCTGCGCCTTGATATCCTTGGGCCTGACGTCCCCGAGCGCCTCTTTGAACAGCGCGGTGAAGCGTCGGTGATAGAGCTTGTAGGTCCGTTCCATGAGCGTGTCGAGGCGCTTGCGCAAGGTGGGCGATAGCCCCCTCAACCCGCTGATCACTGCGCGGCTGAACTTGGGAAGGTCGCCCTGCAGCCAGCCGGCCACATCGGCCACGGCCCGCAATTTCTCGGCCGCGGGACGGCCAGTGCCCACGATCTCGTCGTAGCGTCGATCCATCGCCGCGAAGCGGTTCTCAACCAAGGCGAAGAACAAGTTTTCCTTCCTCTTGAAGTGCAGGAATACGGTGCCCTTGCCGACCTTGGCGGCCCTGGCTATTTGCTCGATGCTGCTGGCGTGGAAACCCTTCTCGCCGAAGATGCGCTCCGCAGCCTTCAATATGGCCTCGTGGGATACATCTTCGTCACGTGTGGATTTGCGCTTCATGACACGTCCTCTCACCGCCCCGCCGAGGCAACATAGTATCCATCCGCATGCGTCTCGATCAACCCTGCGTCCCGGAGCCCCTTGATGTCCCGGTTAACCGTCGACCGGTTCTTCTTCGTGTGGCGGATGATATCCGGCCTGCGCAGATGGACGCCCTTGCGGAGCTGTCCCAGAATCCACGCCTGGCGCTCGTTGAACTGCGGGTCGGCGGCGCCCTTGCGGGGCGCGGCGGGAGTCGCTTTCGCGCCCGGCGCGGCGGCCTTTGCCTCGGCCCCCGCCACGCGAGCGTCCACCCACTCCTTCAGGTGGTAGCCACCGCCCCCGCTGCCGATGATGTCCCGCAGGCCGCATTCCAGGCCGCAGTGTTCCGCCAAGAGGTCAGAGGACCGGTCCCGGAATTCCTTGATCAGGCGGCTCACCGGGTTGCTGGCGTTGCGACCCAGCGCCCTCCCCAGCCGCGTGCCGTTGATCCGAACGTAACGGCCTCGCTCCTTTGCGCTCAGCCGGGTCAGCATCACTCGCATGTGGCTGTGCTGGGATTCGGTCCATACTGTCACGCCGCACACGGTGACGTGGTCGTCATGGATAACGAGTTCCCGCTGATCGGCATTGAAGGGAGCGAGCTTTCTCCTCGCCGCCCTACCGCGGCCCCTTGCCGGGCCTGCGGTCTGTTGTTCGCTCCTGCCAAGAATCTCGCGAACGGCCTTGTCAAGCTCGCCCCCGGTGAAGGGCTTCTTCACGTAGTCCACCGCGCCCTCTTTCAGGACCGACACCGCCAGGTCCGGGCTGTCATTTCCGTGCGCCGTCATGACGATGACCGGCACACTTTCCATTCCCGAGGTTTCCCGAATCTCCGCCAGGAGGTTCTTGCCGTTCTCGATGCGGCAGAGCCGCCCCCGCTTCACCGGAATTTCCAGGTCGAGAAGCACGTAGTTGTACTTGTCCGGACCCAGAAGCTTCCTGGCCGATTCCTGATCCATGGCCAGATCGCTCTTGTGCCCGAGCGACTCCAGGATGTCCGCCACGTCCTGGGCTATTGCCTCCGAATCTTCGACCACCAGCGCGCGGACAGTCATTTCTCGTCTTCCTCTTGCTCAATTGGCAGCGTGATGGTCACCGTCACGCCATGGCCCTTCTCGCTCTCAATGGCCAAGCCCCCTCCGTGGGCCGTCGCGTAACGGTGTGCGGTCGGCAGGCCGAAGCCCGTGCCGCCCTGGTTCCCCTT
This sequence comes from uncultured bacterium, assembly GCA_965370045.1. Taxonomy (GTDB): domain Bacteria; phylum Planctomycetota; class SZUA-567; order JAKLDR01; family JAKLDR01; genus CAZONU01. Next base: position 20,914 of record CBDUSI010000064.1, read on the forward strand.
CGTGGTTGTCCCGGGCTTGAAGTCCTGGATTTCCAGCAAGTCCTCGGCCGCGATCTCAGGCCCGTTGTTCCGGACGACTATCTCCACGTGCTCGGCGTCAAGCATCGAGGCGCTGATGCTGATGCGCCGATTCCTGCGCCGATTGCGCCCCATGATGAACGCCTCGTAGGCGTTCTTCAGGACGTGCCTGGTCGCGGCAACGATCTGATGGCGGGCAATCTCGGCGGTGATATTGCCCGGCACTTCCACGGAGAGCTCCACGGAGTCAAGGTCGTAGTTCCGGCCCTTCAATTCGTCATGGTCGAGCGCAATGGCTTCCTGGACCACATCGGTGATCCGTTCACGACGCCGCTCCGTGGGCGTTGCCTGAGAATAGGCTCGCATGTCGTCCACAAAACGCTCCAGGAAGGCGAGGCGTTCGGCCATCTTGTCCAGGTTCTCGCGGCACAACTTCCGGTCGGGCTGGCCGCTATCAACATGGGCCTGCAGCGTCGAAATGGAGGTCTTGAGGGGGCTCAGGATGCCCCGGATGTCGTGGACCGTGGAGCCCACCAGGACGTCGAACTGCTTGTCGGCGAGCCTCCTGGCGCGGTCGGCCGCGAGCTTACCGTGGAATTTCTCGATGGAATCCAGCTGGGAGGCCACGTGGCCGATATCGCGCCGTCGGCGCTGGGACGCCCGCAAGCCCTTGCGGCGACGGTCCATGGCGCGCTCGACCGCCTTCAGCACGAACGAACTGGTGTCCTCCGACAACCGGGCGGCGAGCTTCTGAAATTCATCCTCCGGCACGTGGATGAGCAGGTCGGCAACTTCCTTCCGGACCTCGGGCTTGGGGTCCGCAGCCAGGAGATGGACAAGCGCGAGCGCGGTGCCGGCCGTGCCGCTGTCCCCAAGCGCACCGGCCAGGGATGCGGCCAGCTCGCGCCGCCCGGTCCAGGGGAGGGACTCGCGATCCGCGCGGAGCCGTGTCAAGAGGCGCTTCAGCTTGCCGGCCATGTCTGCCATCTCAGTAGTTGTACCGCTTCTTGCGCTGCTTGAAGGCCTTTTCACCGCCCTCCAGCAGCGTTACGATCTCAGCCTTGCACCCGTCCACCGTGCCCTTCTTGGCCACGCGCGCGGACGTGCCGTCCGACTCCAGAACGAAGATCTTTTCCGCGTCGCCCAACACCGGGATGTTGGGGTTGTGGGTTACGAAGATGAGCTGGCGCCGAGACTTCACCACCAGCAGACTCTCCACGACGGTCTGCGAGATGAAGCGGTTGTCGAGGTTGTCCTCGGGCTGGTCGACCAGGAGGGGTTTCTCGCTCTCCAAGAGCAGGATCGGCAGAATGGTCGTACACTTCTGCCCCGTGGAAAGCGACGTGGAGTCCTTGTAATCTTCGCCGTCCTTCAATTCAATCCTGGGCTCGTCGATGAGCTCGACGGTCTCGAGGTCGTGCAGGCAGCCGGAACCGACTAGGGCGTTCACCACCTTTTCGGCCTGACTCGGGTTCAGCTCGGCTTTGTCCACCAGTGCCCCGGGATTCATGCCCTTGACGATGCCCACCAGGTCGGCCGGCCACATTGCGTTGACGATCTTCTGGGCCACGACGCCTTGCTTGACGCGCGCGCCCTTGAGGGATTCTTCGACCAGCCGCAAGTAGTGCTGCGGATTCCCATCCTGGAGAATGGTGACGCGGATGTTGGGGGAAAGCGCCTGATTGATGCGGTCGGCGACCTCTTTGCGGACCTTGAAACGGCTGTCGCGGAGTTCGGACAGATTCTGCAGGAGTGCCGTCCTCTCAGTCTGGAGTTTGGCGAGACGGGTCGCCGCGTCGTCCCGTTCGCGCTTCTTGGCCAGCAAGTCGTTCTGGGCTTTTTCCAGGCGGCTACGCTCCGTGGCCTGGCCCAAGGATGCCTGGTGCTTCTCGATGAGAGCCCGAAAGACCAACTCCTGCTCTGTGTGGGCCGTGGCCAGTTTCCCCGAAGTTGTTGAGATGATGCCTTGTTCAGCACGGAGGCGCTCCTGGGCCTTGCGCAGGAGCCCGTCGACCTCCCGGGAGCAGGCCAGGAGCGCTTGTCTGAGGTCGCCGAGCAAGGCCTTGTTCGGCCCCTTGAGCATCTGCTTGCTGAACTGCGCATCAAGCTCGCCCTCAATCTGCCCCACCAGCTCTTCAATCGACCGATCAAGGCTTGTCGCTGTCGCGCCCATGGCCCCCACGGCGCGCTTCTCGCGATCTCGTAGCGCCTTATGGGCGTGAGCCTGGTTGATGGCCTCGGCGTCCGATCCTCCGGTCGTGGAAAATCCCTTAAGCTTCTCTTTGAGCCCGGGCAGCGTGGCCAACTCCTCGTCCAGCGTCGCGATCTTGTCCTGCAACGGGGCAATGGTGCTGGCGTTGCCGGTCAGTTCCACGCCCGCATGCTTCAACTGCGCGTTGAACCCCGCGATCTTGTCGACCTCGAAGTTATCGATCAGGTCCAACTGCGAAAGCGAGCGGTCCGCGATGGTCTCGACCTCGTTCTGACTGAAAACGTCCGCATTGAAGAAGCTCCCGGCTTTGAGGGTGATCTCCGTGGGCTTGCGGTCCTCCGTCAGCACCACGGGAGCTTCTCCCATGGCCCGGCTGATGACGTAGGAGAGGCCGTCCTTCGTTTGGATGCCGAGCTCGACCCGCCCGAAGGACAGGTTGTGCTCCACCAAGGCCTTAACTCGCTTCTGGTCCACCGTATCATCCGGCATCGCGTCCAGGGCGAAACGGATGAGTTCCAGAACGGTCGTTTTCCCCGTCCCCCGTGCGCCGATGAGGCAATTGAGGTTGGGGGAGAATTCGATCTTCGCGCCGTCCATGAAGCCGCCGACGACGGATAGCCAGCGGAGACGGTTGAACGCGGCGGAATTCTTAGGCATTAGAAACTCCTTGCGAGCATGTGGACCGTCATTTCTTTCGGTCCTCAACGTCCTGAGCCAATTCGATCAGGTCATGCGAGCGACGTGTGACACCGATCCCGTTCTCTACCAACAGAACGACCAACTGCTCGCCGTTCATTAGCGCGACGGGAACGGCGTTTGGCCGGGCAGCCTCGGTTCGAGCCCTAGGGCTGAAATCGCTCGTCGTGATGATTAACCCCTGCTCGTGGGTGCCCAGGCTGCCACGAACTTGCTGGACCGTCTGGGACTGCACGTGGTTCTTCGGCTGCCATCGCTTGACCTGCACGGCCATCCGCGTGCGGATCACGTCGCCGACGACCAGCGTCCCGCGAACGTCGATGCCCCCGTCCTTGCTTCCTTGCGTGACCTCGATGTCCTCGAAGCCGATCTCCGCCAGCAACCGGGCAATCAACTCCTCAAACTCGGTCGGGTCCATTCCCAGCAACCGCTTGTGGAGCGCCTGGCGGATGCGCTTGTTGTGCTGCTCGATCTCGAAGGCCAGACCCTTGCCCATCCAGCGGGACAGGCCGACGTAGCCCCGCCCGTGCTGGACGAAGCGCGGCTGCTTGCCGCGCTTCTGGTGCCGCCGAATCTCCGTGAGTATCTGAGCATACATCGTCGCCTCGGGCGTCCTGCCCTCGGTGGCGATCCAGCCGAGCTCAATGGCCTTCTCGGTGACCTGTCGGTAGTGCATCGGCTTCTTGTCGCCGAACTGCTCCAGCACCTTCTCGGCCGCCCCGGTGAATGAATAGGTCGAAGTTGCAACCTTTCTGCTTCTGCTACGCCGACCGGGCTTCTCAGCAGAAGCTGGAATCTCGGTGCCTGGGCGGAGGGCGAATGTTTGAGGGCCGGTGCGGATGAATGGAGAGGCATCGCCATTCTTCTTGATATCCGCATAAAGGCGCGCGGACACGGTCGCATGCGGCGTCTTGCCGCCGGGCTTCCAGAGCTTCTTGGCCAGGATGCGCTTGGTTATCTCCTTGGCATGGAGCGGCTCGCCTGCTTCTTGGAGAACCAGAATCGCGGCATCGCGAACGTTCATCTTTCTGGTACGTATCATACGTTTACGATCCCTTCCGCCATCAGCTCAGCCTGACGGATCACCAGGTGCGTTGCCGCCTCCTGGGCGTCAGGCGGATAGCCATACTTTGTGAGCAGCCGACGTACAGTACGGCGCATGTCCGCCCGGACGGTCTCGCGCTGGGTCCAGTCCAGAGACGCTTTTGCCTTGATCCGGTCGGCAAGTTCCCGCGCAATCAGTTTGAGCGTGTCGTCCTGCATCACTTCGCGGGCCGAAGCGTTGTCGGCAAGAGCGTCATAGAACGCGACTTCCTCTTCGGTCAGACCAGACGCCTCGCCGCGATGGACGGCCTCACGAATCGCTCTCGCCAAGCCGATCAGCTCTTCGATGACCTGCGCCGTGGTCAGCGCCCGGTTAGTGTACCGCGTGAGCGTAGCCTCCAGCGATTCACGGAACGTCCGCGACTGCACGATATTCACACGCTCGCGACTGCGTATCTGATTGGTGGGGGGCCTGCAAAAGGGGACCACTTTGAGGGGTTGATGGGCTTGTAA
>CBDUSI010000065.1:0-25396 GCA_965370045.1 uncultured bacterium
ACGCCCTCGGCCTCGGCGAGCTGATCGTCAGCAAGGCCCCCTTCTTCGATTTCCTGAAGAGGTCCAGGCGGCTCGGCGGCGACGGCTGCCCCCGCTCCTACTGGAAGAAGCCGGTCAAGGCCTGGTACGAGAAGAGGGGCTACAGGTACAAGCAGGGGCTCAGCGCCCACAAAATGACCCGGGGGACGCTGGCCATGGCCAACAGCGGGCCGAACACCAACGGCTCGCAGTTCTTCATCGTTACCGCCAAGGCCCGCGAGTACCTGGACGGCAAGCACACCATCTTCGGCCGGGTGGTCGAGGGCATGAAGGTGGTCGACAAAATCGAGAAAGTCAGAACCTACCGGCGGGGCCGCAAGAAGGACCGCCCGATCAGGACCCAGACGATCGTCAAGGTCGAGGTGCTCAGCAAGCGCGACCACGAGTACAAGGTCAAGAGGCTCAAGTAGCCCGGACGGAAAGGGACCGAGACATGGCCGACCTTCCCAGAGTGAAACTCGCCACCAACCAGGGCGACGTCGTCGTCGAGCTGTTCGAGGACGACGCCCCCAACACCGTGGCCAACTTCGTGGAGCTGGCGGAAAAGGGCTTCTACGACGGCAAGGTTTTCCACCGGGTGATCACCGACTTCATGATCCAGGGCGGCTGCCCGCAGGGCACCGGCACCGGCGGGCCCGGCTACACCTTCGCCGACGAGTGCGCGGGCAACCCCAACAAGATGGTCAAGAACACCCTGTGCATGGCCAACGCCGGGCCGAACACCAACGGCTCGCAGTTCTTCCTGGTGACCGCCGACGAGTGCTCGTGGCTGGACGGCAAGCACACCGTCTTCGGCAAGGTGGTCGAGGGCGCGAAGGTGGTCGACGCCATCGGCTCGTGCGCGACCGGCGCCGGCGACCGCCCGGCCGAGGAACAGAAAATAGACAAGGTGGAAGTGCTCTCCAAGCGCGACCACGAATACAAGGTGAAGAAGCTCTAGCCATTAGCCAAGTGGGGCGGCTCCGCGCCGGGGCCGCCGGGGGAAATTCGAGACACAGGAAGCGCGCCCCGCGGAAGGGGCCGAAGGCAGAGGAGAAGAGGGTCTTGAAGATGAAGCTCACACCGTTAGGAGACAGAGTCCTGGTCAAGCGCTGCGAGGCCGAGGAGAAGACCGCCGGAGGCATCGTGCTGCCGGACAGCGCCAAGGAGAAGCCCAAGCAGGGCGAGATCATCGCCACCGGCAGCGGCAAGCTGACCGAGAAGGGCGAGCGCGTCAAGCTGACCGTCAAGAAGGGTGACCGCGTGCTCTTCACCAGCTACGCGGGCAACGAAGTTCCCGGCTGCGAGGAACTCCTGATCATGCGCGAGGACGACATCCTCGCCGTGGTCAAGGGTTAGAGGAGGTTCGAGATGCCAGCCAAGATGATCGCCTTCGAGCAGGAGGCGCGCGAGGCCATTCGCCGGGGCATTGACAAGCTCACCCGGGCGGTAGCGGTCACCCTGGGGCCCCGGGGCCACAACGTGGTCATCGAGAAGAAGTTCGGCGCCCCCACCGTCACCAAGGACGGGGTCACCGTCGCCAAGGAGATCGAACTCGAAGACAAGTACGAGAACATGGGCGCCCAGATGGTCAAGCAGGTGGCCTCCAAGACCAGTGACGTGGCTGGCGATGGCACCACCACCGCCACCATCCTGGCCCGGGCCATCTACGAGGAAGGCCTCAAGAACGTCACTGCGGGGGTCAGCGCCCTGTCCGTCAAGCGGGGCATCAACGCCGCCATTGACGGGCTGGTCGACGAGCTCAAGAAGCTCTCGACGGACGTCAAGGGCCGCGAGGACGTCGAGCGGGTCGGCGCGGTGGCCGCCAACAACGACCCGGAAATCGGCAAGATCCTGGCCGACGCCATGGAGAAGGTCGGCAAGGACGGGGTCATCACCGTGGAGGAGGGCAAGAGCCTGGACACCGCCGTGGAGCTGGTCGAGGGCATGCAGTTCGACCGCGGCTACCTCTCGCCCTATTTCGTCACCGACCCGCGCAGCATGGAGGCGGTGTGCGAGGACTGCTACGTGCTCATCCACGAGAAGAAGATATCCAGCATCAAGGACCTCATCCCGCTGCTGGAGAAGATCGCCCAGGCCGGCAAGCCCCTGCTGATCGTCGCCGAGGACATCGACGGCGAGGCCCTGGCCACCCTGGTGGTCAACAAGCTGCGCGGCACCTTCCACTGCTGCGCGGTCAAGGCCCCCGGCTACGGCGACCGCCGCAAGGCCATGCTCGAGGACCTCGCCACCCTGACCGGCGGCCAGCCCATCTTCGAGGCGCTGGGCGTCAAGCTGGAAGGCGTCAAGCTCACCGACCTGGGCCGGGCCAAGAAGGTGGTGGTCGACAAGGAGAACACCACCATCATCGAAGGCGCCGGGACCACCAGCGACATCAAGGGACGCATCGAGCAGCTCAAGAGCGAGATCGAAACCACCACCAGCGATTACGACCGCGAGAAGCTCCAGGAGCGGCTGGCCAAGCTCTCCGGGGGCGTGGCCAAGGTGATGGTCGGCGCGGCCACCGAAGTCGAAATGAAAGAGAAGAAAGCCCGCGTGGAGGACGCCCTGCACGCCACCCGCGCCGCGGTCGAGGAGGGTGTGCTGCCCGGCGGCGGCGTGGCCCTGATTCGCGCCGGGCAGGCCCTGGCCGGCGGCAAGGTCAAGGCCGCCGACAAGGTCGGCTTCGACATCGCCATCCGGGCCCTGGAGCATCCCCTGCGCCAGATCGCCCAGAACGCGGGCATCGAAGGCGCCGTGGCCGTCGAGAAGGTCAAGGATGGCAAGGGCAGCTTCGGTTACAACGCGGCTACTGACAAGTACGAGGACCTGGTCAAGGCCGGCATCATCGACCCCACCAAGGTGGTCAGAAGCGCGCTGCAGAACGCGGCCAGCGTGGCCACGCTGCTCCTCACCACCGAGGCGCTGGTCAGTGAGATCCCCGAGAAGAAGAAGGACGCGGGCATGCCTCCCGGCGGTGGCATGGACGACATGTACTAAGCGCCAGACGCGTCAGAAACGCAGCGGGCCGGCGATTACTCGCCGGCCCGTTTTTTCTGTCTCTGTCCGTACCGTATTACTTCTTGCCCCTCCGCGGCATGGCAACGATTTCGTGGATGCGCAGGTCAAAGAACTCCGCGGAGCACTTGGGGGTCAGCACCAAAGCCGTGTCCGCGCCCTTGCCGGCGCCGCCCAGGGCCAGCACTTCCTTGTTGGTGGGAACCAATCCCGCGTCGGCGGCCATCAGGGCCACCTCCACGGCCACCTTGAAGCCGTGTCCGATAGTGTAGTACGTGTTGGCCACCATCTTGTTGGGGCTCAGCGTCCCGAACTTGTCCTGAATCGCGCTGTTGATGCCGCCCATGGCGTGGCCGGCCTTCAGGAACTCGACGCCCAGCTTCTCAGCGGCCTTGACGATGCGGGGCTGCAGCCGACCCCACTTGGCCGCGTAGTTCTCGGCGTAGCCCACGCCGATCACCTTGCACTTGGCGCCGGCCTTCGCCAGCGCCTTGGCCAGTTCCAATGCGGTCCTGCCGCTGGTGGTCGCGACGGCCGCATATTTGATCTTGAGTTCCCTGGCGCGCCCGGCGGCGGCCGCCAGGCACTTGGGGCCCTCCGCCGGCCCGGCCTTGTCGAGGTAGACGATGGTTTTCTTCTTCATGGAGGGCTCCTTAGACGGGTGGCTCGTTCTCGTAGAATTCGGAGTCGAGGTCCTGCAGCTTTCCGAGCATGAACTTGCGCGCGTCCTGGATGGCCTGGTTGTAGACCGAGGGTCCTAACGTCTTCACGAAGAAGTCGAGGACCAGCTCGGCGCGGTAGGTGCTGAGCTCCTCGTCGAACTCCGCCGCGAAGTGGTCCTTGAGCAGCCTGAGAATAGCCTCCCGGCGCTCTTTCGAGAGGCATATGCGCATGGGGGCGTCGCTCTTGAAGTCAGTCATTCCGTGTCCAAACCGCTAGCAGTCCGTTGAAAAATGGCGCGCCGTGACGGTGGGCGCTCCCGAGCGATGCGAATCCCGAGAACGAAGCAGCGCGACGGGACCGCCCGCCGAGCTTCAGGTTGGGCCATAACGGCCCGTCTTCTTCGGCGAGAACCCGAACCATTCTGGCTCCAATCACGGCCGCCCCATTTTTCAACGGCCTGCTAGGGCCGGCTACTCCTCCGGCTTCCAGACCAGGCGCGGCTGGCGCGCGGCGCGGACCTCGTCCAGGCGTCCCACCGGCGTGGTCTTCGGCGCGCTGGTGACCAGTTGGGGATCGCTCCTGGCCTCCTCGGCGACCTGAATGAACTTCGCCGCGGCCTCGTCCAGGGTCTGCTTCGACTCGGTCTCGGTGGGCTCGACCATCAGGGCTTCCTTGACGATCAGCGGGAAGTAGACGGTCGGCGGGTGCATGCCTAAGTCAATCAGCCGCTTGGCGACGTCCAGGGTATGCACGCCATTGGGTGTGGCGAGCCCGGCCATCACGAACTCATGCATGGCCGGCTCGTCATAGGCCAGGTTGTAAGCGCCTTTGATCCTGGCGAGCATGTAGCGCGAGTTGAGCACCGCGTGCTCGGCCACGCGGCGCATCCCCGCCGCGCCGAGCATGCGCATGTAGCCCCAGGCCCGGAGGATCACGCCTACGTTGCCGGTGTAGGCGGTGGCCGGGCCGATGGACGCTTTGCGGTCGCTGCGCAGCTCGAACTTCCTGCCGCGTTTCTTCACGCGGGGCACCGGCAGGTACCTGGCGAGCTTCTTCACGACGCCCACCGGGCCCGAGCCCGGTCCGCCGCCGCCGTGCGGGGTGGCGAAGGTCTTGTGGAGGTTGACGTGGACCACGTCGAAGCCCATGTCCCCCGGCCGGGCCACGCCCATGATGGCGTTGAGGTTGGCGCCGTCGTAGTAGACCAGCCCGCCCTTGCGGTGGACGACTCGGGCGATCTCCTTGATGCGCGTTTCGAATAACCCCAGCGTGTTGGGGTTGGTGAGCATCAGCGCGGCGACCTCGCGGTCCATGGCCTTCTTCAGCGCGGCGAGGTCCACCTGGCCGTCGGGCCCGCTCTTGATGGTCACGACGTCGTAACCGCAGAGCGCCGCCGAGGCCGGGTTGGTGCCGTGCGAGCTGTCCGGGACGATGACTTTCCGGCGGCCGGCGCCGCGCGCCGAGTGGTAGGCCTTGACGATCATCATGCCGGTGAGTTCGCCGTGCGCGCCGGCCGCCGGCCAGAGGGTGAACTCGGCCATCCCGCAGGTCTCGGAGAGCATCCGCTCGGTCTCGTACAGCACGCGCAGCGTGCCCTGGCCGCACTCCGAGGTCAGCTCGGGGTGGAGCCCGGTGAAGCGCCGGTCGGAGGCCAGCTGCTCGGTGATCTTGGGGTTGTACTTCATGGTGCAGGAACCCAGCGGGTAGAAGTTGGTGTCCACCCCCATGTTGCGGCGCGCCAGCGCGGAATAATGACGGACCACGTCCAGCTCGCTGAGCTCGGGCAGCACCGTCTTGCTCTCTCGCGCGAGGGACTCGCCGAAGGCCTCCGCCGGCGCGACCTCGGGAACGCCGGGCGCGGGGAGGCGATAGCCGCGGCGGCCCGGCTGGGAGATCTCAAAAAGGAGGTTCACGCCGCACCCTCCAGCGCGCGGCCCAGCTCGGCGGCGAACGTGTCTATCTCGGCGCGGGTGCGCTTCTCGGTGACGCAGACCAGCAGGCAGTCGGCCAGCTCCGGGAAGTGCCGGCCCAGCGGCAGGCCGGGGGCAATGCCCCGCTTGAGCAGTTTCCTGAAGACCTCTTCGGCCGGGCGGGGCAGCTTGAGGACGAACTCGTGAAAACCGGGGCCGTCGAAGGGTAGCGAGCAGCCCGGCAGCCCGGCCAGCTTCTTCCTGGCGTAACCCGTCTTCGACAGGCACCCCAGGGCCATCTCGCGTAGGCCCGCCCTGCCGACCAGCGCCAGAAAGACCCCGGCCTGCAGCGCGCAGAGCGCCTGGTTCGAGCAGATGTTGCTGGTGGCCTTCTCCCGGCGGATGTGCTGCTCGCGGGCCTGGAGGGTGAGCACGTACCCGCGGCGGCCGGCGCCGTCGACGGTCTCGCCGACCAGGCGCCCGGGGAGCTTGCGGGCCAGCTTGTCCGTCGCCGAGATGAAGCCGAGGTAGGGGCCGCCGCCGTTAAGCTCCAGGCCCAGCGGCTGGGCCTCGCCGCAGGCGATGTCCGCGCCGGTCTCGCCGGGTGGTTTCAGGACCGCCAGGGCCAGCGGGTTGGTGCAGGCGATCAGCAGCCCCTCTTCGGCGTGGAGCTTCTCGGCAAGCTGCGTCGTGTCCGCGATCCGCCCGAAGAAGTTAGGGCTCTGGACCACCGCCGCGGCGGTTTCCCCGTCAATCCTGGCGGCCAGGCCGGCGAGGTCGCTGGCGCCGCCGGCGTGAGCGACCTCGACGGTCTGCATGCCCATGTTTCCGGCGTAGGCGGCCAGCAGCGTGCGGTAGCGGGGGTTCATGGCCCCGTCGACGAGAATCCGGGTCCGGCGCGTGGCGCGCGCGGCCAGCAGTGCGGCCTCGTAAACCGCAGTGGCCCCCTCGTACAGCGAGGCGTTGGCCACGGCCATCCCGGTCAGCGAGGCGATCATGCTCTGGTACTCGAAGATGGCCTGCAGCAGCCCCTGGCTGACCTCCGGCTGGTAGGGGGTGTAGGCGGTGTAGAACTCCGGGCGGTGGACCAGTTCGCCGACGGCGGCGGGGACGTGGTGGTCGTAGGCACCCGCGCCGATGAAGAGCACGGTCTTCTCGGGCTCGCAGTTGGCGGAGGCCAACTCGGCGGCGTGGCGGGCCAGCTCGGCCTCGCTGAGCGCCGGCGGCAGGTCGAGCTCCCCGGAGAGCTTGGCTTCCTCGGGGATGTGCGCGAAGAGCTCAGCGAGGCTCGCGGCCCCGGCGGCCCGGAGCATCTCCGCTCGCTCGGTTTCGGTATGGGGGATGAAGGGCAAGGGCTCAGTCGCCGGCGGCGATGATGTTCTCTTCGTAGGTGGCCGCGTCCATCAGGTCCCGGACCGCGGCGACGTCCACGTCGCTGAGCTTGGCGATCCAGCCGTCGCCGTAGGGGTCCTTGTTGATCGCGCCCGGCGAGTCGGTCAGCTCGTCGTTGACCGCGCTGACCTGTCCGGGGATCGGCGCGTAGATCTCGCTGGCGGCCTTGACCGACTCGATGCAGGCCAGCGTGTCGCCGGTGGCCAGTTCCGCGTCCAGGTCAGGCAGGTCCACGAAGACGATGTCCCCGAGCTGCTCCTGCGCGTAGTCGGTGATGCCGATGGTGGCGGTGTCCCCCTCCAGGCGGACCCATTCGTGTTCCTCGGTGTAGTAGATGCCTTCCGGAACTGCCATCTGCGCGATCCTCCAGAAACGGGGGGAATCCATTTTCCCATTCCCTCGCCGCTTCACAGCGCCCGGCGGCGACGCACGTATCGTATAACGCCCGGGCAGGAGTTGTCAAGCCGACCTGGCGGATTCAGGTCAGCAGTCCGTTGAAGGATGGCGCGGCCGTGATTGGAGGCAGAGCGGTTCGGATTCGAGGAGGGGTTCCGAAGCCGGACGGCTAGCGCTTCTTGCCCTTGGCGTAGGTCTGCCAGTAGCGCTCTATCTCATCGAGGCTCTTGAAGCCGTAGTGCTTCTCCAGCGCCTTGGCCAGGCCCAGCTTGCCGATGCTCAGGCTGAAGCGGTAGTACTCCTCGGCGCCGCGGGCGGTGATGAGGTACTGGACGACGCTGGCCCCCTGGGCGTAGAAGAGGTCCGGCTTCGCCGGGTACTTCTTCATGGCGAAGAGCTCTTTGAGGGGGATGGTGCTCTCGGTCTTCAGCCGGGTGCGCAGCACCCCCGCGTAGTAGCTGCGCCGGAAGGCCAGCTCGTTGTAGACGGCCACGCCCTCGTGGAGGGCCAGCGGGTACCGCTTGGTGTACTTCACCGCGCTCATGTATGCCAGGTGGGCCAGCTCGTGGGGCAGCACGCTGTTGAGCAGCTTGGGCGCGGTCTGGTAGGTGCTGATCTTCTGGCTGACCAGCCGGGGCCCGGCGGTCCTCACCGAACTCACCCCCCCGGACCACTCCGCCTGGCCGGAGGCCTTGAGGTAGGCCTTCTTATCGCGGTAAACGTAAATTGGACACTTGCCCTTCCACAGCACGTCCGCCGGCAGCGCCATGTTGGCCCGGACGCGCTCCAGGTAGTACTCGGCGGACTGGAGCACCAGGCGGGCCAGCTTCTCGTTGTGGTGGTAGACCGTGAAGCGCGTGCCCTCCAGCTTCTGCCAGTCGCCGGAGGCGCTCTCGGTGTAGCGCTCCTTGAAGGGCTTGGCCAGGACCAGCGCCCGCCCGCCCAAGGCCTTCTTGAGCTCCTCGTGCAGCCCCTTGACCGCGTCGAGCGTGGCCCGGCCGCGCCAGCTTCGGCCCAGGCCGCGCGCGAAGTTGCCGGCCGCCGCGTCGAGCTGGCCCTTGTTGGCATGGATCAGCCCGGCCCAGTAGAGCACCCGGGGATCGGTGGGCGCGAACTCCAGCAGGGGTGCCAGGCGCTTGCCGGCCAGGGCGTAGTCCTTCTTGCCCATGGCCGCCACCACTCCGGGGATCACGCTGGAGATGAAGCGGCCCTCGACCTCGCCGGCCAGGTCGGGCTTGAGCTCCAGCGCCTTGCCGAAGAACCCCGCGGCCTCGGCGTAGCGCTTCGCGGCGTAGAACTGCTCGCCCAGCCCGCGGTAGGCGGCGGCCAGCTTGGCGGCCAGCTCCGGGCGCTTCTCGGGCGCCTCGCCCATCGCCTTGACCAGCGTGGCAACCGCCTCGCCGTAGCGCCGGGCGGCTATCGAGGCGTCGGCGCCGTCCACCAGCCTCTTCACCTCCTCGAGCTGCTCGCCGAGACGCTTGAGTCCGGCGCGGGCCTCCAGGCTGCCGGGGTCGAGCCTGGCCAGCCCCTCGAAGACCTTGCGGGCGTCGGCGTGGCGCCTGAGGATCATGTAGTGGCGCCCCTTCCGGGCGATGGCCCCGAAGTACTTCTGCCTGGCGACCTTATCGGTTGGCTGGAGCTTGACGGCCTTGCGGTACTCGCCGATGGCCACCTTCAGCTGGCCGCGGGAGGCGAAGTAGTCGCCCTGGCGCAGGTGGTACTTGAAGGTGCTCTCCTTGGTGATGCTCAGGATGCGCGAGCGCTTGAGCCGGAACGTGCCGTAGGGCACCTTGACGGTGACCGAATCGGGGGTCTCCTCGATTATCTCGCCGGTAATCTTGCGCCCGTCGACCAGCAGAATCTCGTCGGCGCGGGCGGCGGCCAGGATGGCCAGCAGCCCGGCGAGCATCAATCCCAGATGTTTCCGACGCATCATTCGCCCCCTTGGCCTGTCTATATTATAACGCAAGAGCGCCCGGCACGTCACTAAATGTCGCGACTTGCTTTCGGCCTCTAGCCGAACTTGACCAGCTCGTCGATGCGCACCGGGCGCCGGCCCTCGATGGAGCGGCGCGCGGCTATTCCCACCAGGATCGACCGGGCGCCTTCTTCGCCGCCCGCGGCGGTGCCCAGGGGGTCCTTCTTCTTTCGGGGCAGAAAGCAGTCTTCCAGCAGGCGCGAGTCCCCGCCGCCGTGGCCCCCGACGGCTTTTTCGATGGATACATCGTAGGCCTTTCCGAACTGGGGATGGACGCGGATCGCGATGTTCCTGGCCGCGCCCTCCAGCGCCGGCTGCCCGCCGGAGTTGATGTAGGCGTGCTCGTGGACGAAGAGGTCCAGCCGCCCCTTGGTGCCCACCAGCCCCAGGCGGTAGCCTTCGAAGGGCGCGTAGTTGTTGAGCGAGTAGCTCATGATCATGCCGTTGGAGTACTGCACGGTGGCCGCGCGCGTGTCCCAGATGTCGATGTCGGCGCTGAAGACGCAGCGATCCCGGAAGTAGCCGTCCTCGACTTCGGCGTCCAGGTACAGCTTCTTGAGCCGCCCGTCTTTCTTTCCGGCCAGGTCCAGGAAGAAGGCGCACTTCTTCTTGACGTCGCAGGTCAGGCAGCGCTCCCGCGGCGCGAAGGTCTCCGGCCGGTAGAAGCGTTTGCTCCCCAGGGCGAAGACCAGTTCGGGGCGCGCGCCGGTCCACCAGTTGACCAGGTCGAAGTGGTGGGTGGCCTTGTGCACCCACAGGCTGCCGGAGCTGGCCTTCTGGCGGTGCCAGCGGCGGTAGTAGTCGGCCCCGTGGGTGACGTCCAGGTACCACTGCAGCTCGACCATGGTGATCTCGCCGACGACGCCCTTCATGACCAGCTGCTTGACCTTGGTGTTGTGCGGCGCGTAGCGGTAGTTGAAGGTGACGACCAGGTTCTTCTCGCGCCCCTTCATCGCGTCGATGATCCGCTGGCACTTGTGCTCGTCGGTGGTCATGGGCTTCTCGGTGACCACCTTGAGCCCGGCCTCCAGGCCCTTGACGATGTACAGGTCGTGAAGGTTGTCGCGGGTGGCGACCACGATGCCGTCGAGCTTTTCCTTGCTGACCATCTGCTCGAACTGGTGCGGCATGTAAAGGGGCAGCTTCGCGCCCAGCTCGCGGTTGACGTACTTCATGCGCGCCGTGTTGGAGTCCAGCAGGGCGACCAGTTTGTTGTAACGCTTGATCCGCGGGTCCTCGCCCAGCGCCTTCCAGAACATCCGCGAGCGCCCTCCGGTGCCGATTATCGCGAAGCGCATCTTCCTGGCCATTGCTCAGTTCCCTCTCATTGACTTCACCTGCACCTGAGGGCCGTGGGGGTCAGCTCAGGGCCATGCAGAGCTTGGTCCAGGCGCCCTCGCCACCCTCAGGGAACTGGTCTATGTAGCAGGCGATGTGGTACTCCCCGGCGTAGCCGCTGGAGCTGACGCTCAGCGGCCTGCAGCCCAGGAGCATCTGGTTGGCGAGGCCTCCGCCCTCTACCTGGACTTCCAGGGTCAGCGCCTCGTCGCGGACGCGGTCGGCGTCAACTCCCGCGGGCAGCGGGCCGGCGATGATCATCTCGTGACTGCCCAGCTCCCGGGTGATGCCGGTGGCCACCAGGTCGTGGACGGGGGTCCTCTTGTCCTTGTCCAGGAAGCGGTACTCCACGCGGAGCTGCACCGGGAAGCGCACCTTGGCGAAACGGGCGGGGGCCTCGAAGTTGAAGATCCGCTTGAGCCAGCGGGTCAGACCGCTCTCCGCGGCGACCACCACCCGCACCCTCCGGCCCACGGCCAGCTCCACTTCCTCCAGCGCGGGGAGCGAGGGCCGTCCGCCCATGGCCACCACCAGGGCCTGCCCATCGGCGCGCAGCGGCACGCAGTGGTGCTTGATGAACACCTCGCGGGGGAACTCGTGGGCCAGCCTGATGTCGGGCTTCTCGGCGACCAGGTCCACGTAGGGCAGGCGGGCCTGCTCGGCCAGCGCCCGGGCGATGGTCACGTCGTCGACCAGGCCCTCGGAGACCAGCTTCTGGCCGATGGGCACCTTGCCGCCCTTCTCGCGGGCCAGGAACTGCTGCAGCTTCTCCGAGGCGATGGCGCCCTGCTTTACCAGGATCTCGCCGAGGTACATCCGGCGGCGGGTGTGCCCCTCTCTTCTCGGCTCGGCGGCTGCGGGGGACGCGGTTGGCGCGGTTGGCGCGGCGGGCGCGGGGGGCGCGGTGGGGCTCGACTCGAACGGCGCCTGCCGGCTGGTCTCCGAGCGCTTGCGCACGTGGGTGGCCAGCCCGGGAGCCTTGACGGGCGTAACGGGGGCCGGTGATGGACCGCTGTCGGCGCTCCGGCTCCTGAGCTTGGTGAGCGCCAGGTCCATGAGCGTGGATTTCAAGGATTCCCGGATGGCGCTGTCCAGCCCGCAGAACTGCACGCCGGCACAGAGCTTGCCACCTTCCCAGGCCACGTGGCGGACCAGGCTCATGACCTCGAAGGCCTGCGGGACGCCGGTGATCGTGAGCCGGAAGCTGATGCTGTCTCCGTTCTCCAGGGGAAAGGGAACGTCTCTCTCCCACTCGAAGGCCAGCTTCACGCCTCCCTCGCTGACGTCCGCCACTCGGGCCTCCTCCGGCAGGTCCGCGGCTCCCTCACCGGAGATTTCCCTGGCCGAGCTGCCGTCGGAAGGCAGGCGGACATGTTCGCGGCGATTGTCGTGTTGGAAGGCCGGCATGAAAAGCTCCTTAGTGCTAATCGTCCCCGAACTGCTGGCGCAGTTGATTGAGCGCCTCGGCGCTCTCGGTGTCGTCGGGGTTCAGTTCCAGTCCGAACTCCAGGTAGGTCCGGGCCATTCCGAAGTCGGTGCGTTCGAGCGAGAGCAGGCCGGCCCGCTTGTAGTGCTTCGCCGCCGCCCGCGGAGAGTTCCGGGCCTCGAGTATGGCCGCCAGGAAGCGGTGGGCGTCGACGCTGTCCCCGGCGGCCTCCAGCACTTCCTTGAAGACCTCCTCGGCCTCCTCCAGCAGTCCGGCGCCCATGTACATCAGGGCCGCGGAGAGCATCTTCTCGGTGGCCGCCTCCTTCTCGCCGCTGGCCAGCAGCCCCTCGCCCAGGAGGACGTGGGCTTCCATGTAGAAGGGGTCCAACTCCAGAAGGCGCTCGGCGACCCGCGCGCCGGTCTCGAAGTCCTCCTGCTGCCAGGCGGCGCGGCAGATCCCCTGCAACTCGGCCTTGGCCTTTTCTCCCCCGCCCTGCTCGGCGAGGTGGCACTTGGCCAGGCGCTCCCGGTATCCCAGGAGGTCCGGGTAGAGATCGGCCAGGCGGCTCAGAGCGGAGACGATCTTCTCGCGGTTCTCGGCCTTCTCGTATATGACCAGGAGCTTGTCGAACTCGACCAGGGCCTTGTCGCGATCCTCGCGGGCCGCGTAGGTCTCGGCCAGCCACTCGTGCGAGCTGGTGTTCTCCGGGTCGATCTCGGCCACCCGCCGGTGGATCTTGAGGACGAAGGGCAGGTTGACGGCGTCGCTGAACACCCCGGTGCGCGACAGGATGTCGGCGAGCTTGGTGTACTCGGCCACGGCCTCGTCGGTGCGATCCACCTGTATCAGGCACTCGGCCAGCTGCAGGCGGGCCTCCAGGCACTCCTCGTCGATCTCATCGAGGATCTTGCGGAAGGTGCGAATCGCGTCCCCGATCTCGCCGCGGGCCAGGTAGGCGTCGGCCAGTTTCTCGTACTCGATGAGCGCCTCGGTGCGCTCGGCGGTGGCCAGGCGGATGCGCGCGTCCATCTCGGTCAGTTCGTAGTCGTCGGGAAGCAGCTCGCGCAGCTTGGCGAGCACCTCGCCGGCGCGGTCCAGCACCCCGCCGCTCTCGTACATCACGACCAGCTCTCGGCCGACGGTGATCAACTGGTCGTCGTCGCCGGTTTCCAGCAGGCACTTGAACAACTTGGCGCGGTGCTCGGGCTCCTCGGGATCGACCTCCACCAGTCGCTGGCAAGCCCGGCCGGCCTCCATGTAGCGCGAGTCGGCCATGCTTTCCCTGACGTAGCCGAGGAGATGACTGCGGGCCTCCTCGATGTCGCCGAGCGCCTCGTGGGCGGCGGCTATGCGCACCGGCAGGTCGGAGCGCGTGCGGTCCATAACCTGGGCCCGCAGGTAGAGCTTGAGGGCCTTGGCCCAGTCCCCCTTTGCGGAAGCCATGCCCCCCAGCTGGATCAGCGGGCCGGCCCGCCGGGCCTGGATGTAACCGGTGTTGGCCATCTCCACGAGGGTCTTGCAGGCTTCGAAGCTGGTCAGGCCGGAGGCCTCGACTATTTCCGAGACGTCGCGGTAGCCGTCGACCAGCACGGCGAGCTCCCGCTCAGCCGGCTCGGAGAGGTGCTCGGGCACCTCGCGGACCAGCTCGAAGACCTCCCGGACGGGGTCGAAGGTCTGCTGGATGCGCTCCCACTCGTCGGCGCGGCGGGCGGCCTCCAGCAGGACGCCGTCGACCACCACCCCCCGCGAGAACTCGGCGAGGGCGGGGTCCAGCGCCGGCTCCAGAATCCGCTCGGGGAAGAACTCGCAGCGCACGTCGCTCCAGGCCAGGGCGTCGGTGGTCCGCTCGACGACCAGGCTGACCAGCATGCGTTCAATCTCGCGCTCTTCCAGGCGTTCCTGGGCGATGAGAACCTGCATCATGGAGCGGTCGGAGGACCGGGCCGCCTCGCGGGCCTCGGCCAGGTCCTCGCGGGTCAGCTTGCGGTACTTGCTCATGGCCTCTTCGAGAAGATCGAGGCCGGCCGAGACCGGGTTGACCAGGCGCAGCGTGCCGTCCTTGAAATACACGAACATCGCCTCGCCGCTGGGGCGGGCCGCCTTGAGCGTTCCGGTGCGGCGGTTGGCGCCCAGCGCCTGGAGGATTGAGGCCAGGTCCAGGATATTGAGGTCGGCCTGGACCTCGGCCTCCTCGCCGCTCGACGGGTCCGGGGTCTGGTGATCCGGGTCTGCCGAAGTGCCGTTGACCAGGATGTCCTCGGCCTCGAGGTTGGTCATCATCGATCCTCTGCCGTCCCGCCCCGAACTCAGGACCGAAGGACGGCTGCGGCCCCGAATTCTATCACGCGGGTATCGGCCGCGCCATTGCCGAAAAACGCCCCCGGACGGGAACTAGCTTCGCGGACGTGGCTTCCAGCGGGACTCGCTTCCCGGCGCGCTCTTCTCACCGATCTGGGCCGGATCCCGGCCGTCGGTGACTATTTCCAGAAGGTCGTTGCCCAGCAGCGTACGGAATACCTCCCCGACCTGCCCGGAGGCCAGCACGGTGAAGCGCCGGCCGTTGCTCTCGGCCCGGGAGCCCAACTGCAGGGCTTCGCCGATGAATACGCTCAGCACCCGATGCAGCTTGCGGAGGTCGAGGATCAGGTGTTTCTGCTTGCTGTCCAGCAGCCTGGCGCAGGACTTGACGAACCGGTCCCAGTCGGCCATCTCCACCGAGTCGCGGCTGATTTCGAGGACCGCCATGCCCTTCTCGGGAAGCTCGGTAAGGGCCAGGAAGTCCTCGGTCATGGGGGCTCCTCTACTTGCGCGCGCCGGCGCGTTCGATCTTGAGCGTCCAGACGTCGCCGTAGTCCTTCACCCAACCGCAGCGCCAGGGAGAGGAGAAGAGTGAGCGCCACGCCCCACAGCACGTAGATGCGCTTGGAGCGTTTCTTCTCCACAGCCTGGCCCTCGGTTCATTTCTTCTTCACCCGCTCGATCTTGCAGATCCAGGTCTGGCCCTTGCGGTTGAACAGCACCAGCCGGTCGTGCGCAGCGTCGTAGGCGGCAGCCTGATAGGCGGGTGGCGGGGCTGTGGGAGTCTTGATCTCCGTCCAACGGTCGGCGGCAGTCTCGTAGACCCAGAGGTCGTAGACCCAGAGGTCGTTGACCCGGCCCTTCTTGGTTAAGCCTCCCGCCATCACCAGCGCGCCGAGCTTATCGTGCCAAACCAGCTTGTGAAAGGCACGCCCTGGCGGACTGACCTTGGGCCGCATCTGCCGCCATTCCTTGGTGCGCGGATTGAACGTCCAGGTGTCGTTGAAGTACTTCGTGGGTTTGCCGCCAGAGCCGCCGAAGAGAACAAACACCTTGTTCTTCCGGTCGTAGGCCAGGCCGCCATCGAGGAAGGAGCGGCTCTGTCCCGGACGTCTCGGCAGGGCCTCGGCCCGGTTTTTCTTGGGGTAGACAAACCAGCACTGCATCAAATTTGGGTAAATGCTCATGAAACGGCGCCCGTCCGGGTCGTGGGCCCAGCCGTAGCGAACACCGGGGAGCCGACACCCCTTGGGCAGCTCAGTCAACTTCGCCCACCGGCCTTCAGCGGGAGCGTAGCTCCAAGAGTAGTTGACCCAGTAGCGGTCCCGGGCATCTTCGTAAACAAAGTGATGGAGCCTGAAGCTGCCCGGCCGGGTTTTGCCTACGCCCGGCCCCTTGGGATCGTTCTTCTGGAGGCAGGTCCAGCGCATGTTGGACAGATCCAGCGCCGAGAGCTCGTTTCGCTTGGGATATCCACCGAACATCACGCAGCGTTTGCGCTTGGAGTCGTAGGTCATGGCACAGGTCATGTACGCGGTCGCTTTGGGCTTCTCCCCGGCGAGCTTGAGCTGCTGCCAGGAGGCGCGGAAGGCCGAGGGCGGGGGTGGGGTGAGTGCCTTCTCCAGCCACGCGCGGTCGAGTTGGCCGACAATGCGCAGGTTGTCGAAGGAGGCGTCGGTGTCGGGAGCCAAGAAGCCAACTTGGCCGCAAGAGTGCGCATTGTCGTCACCCTCGAAGGCAAGAGCTCCGACCCGCCCTTTGAGGTGGCTGTTGCCATAGCGAAGTGATATCCAACCGCTCTTGGCCGTCGCGAAGGGTGAGCTTTTCACCGGCGGGAGTGCGCCGCTCAACTTGCCGGCTACGCAACGAGCACGATAGGCACGTTTCCCACCCTCGATTCCGAACAAATGGAAGAAGTTCCCGCTACCATCCGCACAGACTAAGAGCGCGGCAGCATCGCGTCCTCCTGCTACTGCGAAGTCCACGCGCGCGGAAACCGAGGTATACTTGCCCCTGAGAAGAATGTACCGGCCTGTTCGCAACATGTGCAGGACGCCCTTCTCCACCTTGACGGACCCACCCGTCTTGCCTCGCCACGCCCACTCGCTCAGCTTCCAGTCCTGGAGCTGTTTCTTGTCCTCGAAGTCGTAGAGGAGTTCTACCCGCAGCGTCTTGGGGTCGAACTTGACGACCTTGCCGTGGAAGAGCTTCTTGACTTTGGCCAGCATCTCTTCGGGGCTGGCCTCGATGGCTGTGCGGGCCAGGCCGTAGAGCCGGTCTACTTCCGGCTTCCGGCCCTTGGCGAAATCGGTCCCGCCGTGCGCGGCCGTGTAGGCGTCCAGCACGGCAATCAGCTTCCTGGCCGCCTCGGCCGCGTACTTGTCCCTGACCAGCGGCGCGATGTCCTTTTCCCAGGCTTTGCGGGCAGCCACGTTCCCCGCGCCCTGGACCATCACCTCCAGCTTCTCGCGGTAGCGAGCGACCAGCGGATGCTCCCCGGCCGCCTTCAGCGCCTTCTCGGCCGCCGGGTAGTCCTTACCTCCCATGGCCAGGAGCACGGCCGCGATCTGCCCGTCGGTCCCGGTCGGCTTGAAGCCCGGCAGGAGCCTTTCAAGCTCGCCCTTGGCCAGGTCGGCGAACTTCACCGTCCGTGTGGTCGAGCCCTCGGTCCCGCCGATCCTGAACGTCACCTTCACCTTGAAGGCGTCAGCCGTGACCTCCTCGACCGTGCCCCTGGTCGGCGCGCCCACGCGTTTTCTAAGCTCGACCTTCTTGCCCTTGAGCCTCTTGAGCGCCTTGGCGCGGCTGGCGCCGTGGGCGACGAGCTTGCTGGCCACCTTTTCCGCCTCGGCCAACCCGGGGGGCATGAGCTTCCGCAGTGCCCGGCCGATCTTCTTCCTCTCGGCGGCCACGTGCTCGCCGGCGTCTTTGTACCTTCCGGCCAGCATCAGCTCGTCGAAGCGATCAAGGACCGCCGCCAGGAACTTCCGGGCCTTTGCCTCCCGCCGCTTCCCGGCCAGCGCGGCGACGTCCAACTTCTCCTTTTCAAGGCGTGTCCTGAGCGCGACCAGCTTCCCGTCCCAGGCGGCGTACTTGACGGACTTGGCCTTCTCCAGCTCGGCCAGACCCTTCTCGGGCTCGCCGTCTGCCGAGAGCTTCTCGGCCGCGTCAATCGCTGCCCCGAGCTTCTTCTCGGCCTCGGCCTTGAGCGCCTCCTGCTCCTGCTTCACCCGCTCGGCCAGCAGCC
The DNA here is from genome assembly GCA_965370045.1 of uncultured bacterium. GTDB lineage: Bacteria > Planctomycetota > SZUA-567 > JAKLDR01 > JAKLDR01 > CAZONU01. The sequence continues at coordinate 17,688 of CBDUSI010000065.1, forward strand.
CCGCGAACTTCTCCGGGGGCTTCGACAGCGCGGCAATGGCTCCGTCGAAGTCCCCGGTTTCGGCCAGCTTGCCGGCATTTTCTTTCAATGCGGAGAAAGCCGCCTCGACGGCCTTCTCGCTGGCTTTCCTGATCTCCATTATGGTGTCCTCGGCGCGCATCCCCCAGACCCCGGCCTGGGGAGAGCCGGCCACCTTCTGGAACTTGGCTATCGCGCCGGCGTAATCCTCCGGGTTCTTCTTCCAGCACTCCTGGGCGTACTTATACATCTCCTCGAAGCGCTTCTCGTCTTCCGGCGGCTTCTCCGGCGGCTTGACCGGGTCGACCACCTTCGGCGGCGGTTTGGGCTTCTCATCATCGTCGGGGCGCATCAGCGCCCAGAGGCCCACCGCGAAAAGAAGCAATATCCCCGCCCCGATGCCCACCAGCACCGGCGTGGGCAGCCGCCGGGCCTCCACCGGCTCCACCGGCCGGGTGCGGTCCGTCCCCGCCGTCGACTGGTAGCGCTTCCGCCGCCGGACCGGCATCGGCCTGACCTGCACCAGGCCCGACTGGCCGATCAAGCTGCGGCTCGCCTCCATCACCGCACTGGCCGGCGGCTTGCCGTCGATGACCAGCTCCAGGTCGGCAATCAGCGCCGCCGGGTCCGCGTAGCGGTCGTCCGGGTCCTTGGCCATCATCCTCTGGATCACCCGGCAGACGTTCTCGGAGACCTCGGGGTTGACGTCCGCCGGCCAGGGCACCTGCTCGGTGAGGTGCTTGGTCATCACCACCGCCGCGCTGGAGCCCTCGAACGACGTGTGCCCCGTGACTAAGTGATAAAGCGTGGCCCCCAGCGAGTAGATGTCACTGCGGATGTCCGCGTCCTTGTCGCCGCGGGCCTGCTCGGGAGAAATGTAATAGGGCGTGCCCATGGCCACGCCGGTCTGGGTGAGCCGCGACTCATCGCCGGTCTGCCGGGCCAGCCCGAAGTCGCAGACCTTGGCGACGTTGTCTTCGGTTACCAGGATGTTGTCGGGCTTGATGTCCCGGTGGATGATTCCCGCCTTGTGCGCGAAGTCCAGCGCCCTCGTTACCTGCATGGTGATGTGCAGGGCCAGCTCCTCGTCCATGCCGCCGCGGTCGGGCATCAGCTCGAAGGCGTCCCGGCCCTCCACGTACTCCATGGCCAGGTAGTGATAGCCCCCGCCCTCGCCCACGCTGATGACCCCGACGATGTTCACGTGGTCGAGCTTGCCGCCCAACTGCGCCTCGCGCTGGAAACGGGCCACGAAGTCCGAGTTGCGGGCCAGGTTCTTGCGCAATACTTTCAGCGCCACCAGACGGTCCATGGAGGTCTGCCGGGCCAGATACGTGGCCCCCATGCCGCCCTCGCCGAGCTTCTTGATGAGTTCAAAGCCCGCGATCTGCTGGCGGGGGCCCTTCTTGCCACCCTGGGCCGATAACAGCCCTTCAAGCTGCTTGCGGGTCAGCAACTCCAGCTCGACCAGCAACCCGCCCAGAGGCAGGCGCGAGCCGGCCGCGCGACGGGTTTCGTACTCTTCGAGCGCCTCGCGGAGCTGCGATGTGGTCAACAGTCCGCGCTCTACCGCCAGCCGACCAATCTGCTGCTGAGAATCCGCGTCCGGCATGGACTGTCCTCGGCGCCACCGGTCCCCGAACCGTGTGTGTAGGCTATCGTCCCTTTAGTAATATAGCTCGCGCAACACCCAATGTCAACCGGGGCGCCGGTTGAATCATCCCCAGTTTTCCTTGGCAGCAGTATGTAGGACTTGGCGCAGGAGGTCGAGGAGTTCTTTGAGTCGAAAGCGTCTGTTGTTCTGCATGATGCGGCCGACCATGAAGGCGCTGTCCCCGCCGACCGCGCTGAGCCCGGCTCAGTGGGGCGCCGGGGCGCCGCTTGACAGGGCCCAGGCCCCGAGGGCCAACACCGAGAGCAGCGAGAGCGCGTAGACCAGCATCAGGGCCAGCGTCGCCGCCGGGCCCGGCGGCCGGGCCCGCAGCCGCTCCCAGATTCCGTCGGCCTTCATGGCGATGATCTTGGGGTCTTCCGTTCCGGGATAGGTCCTCCGGACCTCGGCGATGACCTCCCCGGCGGCCTCCGGCGGAAGCGTCGAACTGCCCAGCGCCTCGGGGGCCAGCGTCCCGCGCAGCCGGTCGGCCGCGCCCGCCTCCTTGAACGCTGCGCTCGAGAAGAGGGCCACGAGGACCCCGGGGATCGCCAGCATCCAGAGCCCCAGGGCCAGAGCGATAGCGGTCAGCAGCGCCCCGCTGGCGATGCGGACCACCAGCTCGATGTAGCGGCTGCGGCAGAAGAGGGTTTCGCCCAGCAGGTGCCCTCCGTCCAGCGGGTAGATTGGTAACAGGTTAAAACCGTTAATGAGCAGAAAGGCCTTGGCCACCAGCAACCAGATATTCTGCTGCGTCCGGGCGTGGACCAGCAGGCAGGCCAGACCGGCCAGTAGCCCCGGCAGCGGCCCCAGCAGGGCGACGATACCCCGCTTGTAGCCGGGCACGTCCAGGCTCCGGCCCGAGACCGCTCCTCCGAAGAGCGGTATGAAGAACATCCTCACGTCGGCGTAGCCGAATATCTTCATGCCCAGGTAGTGGCCCATCTCGTGAATCAGGAGCACCGGGATGACCATGAGCAGGACGCCCCATCCCCAGGCGAAGAGCCCCAGATAGAAGAAGGCCGCCAGCGACGCGGCGAGGAACAGCAGATTGCCCAGCCCGCCGGGCTTCTCCTTGTTGAGCTTCTCTATCTCGGCCAGAATCTCGCGCTGCTCTTCAAGCTCCGCCTGGCGGGCAGCGGCCCGCGCGACGCTCACGATCCGCGCGAGGCGGGCCTCGTCGACCTCCGTGGGGTCGGAGGCGGGACCGCCTTCCCACCCGCTGCCGCCGTTCTCCATGCTCTCGTCTTCCGTCATGCTGCCCGAAACGATAAGGTCCGGCGGTCCCGCGCGCAATACCGCTCCGGCGAAAAGCGGTGGGGCGGCGGGAGCTGGCCCCTCAGCCCCGGCCGTGCTTCCCGGAGATCGGCCGGCGCTTGCCGCGCTCGGTGATCGGCAGGTACTCCTTGCCGAAGCCGCCCACGTACATGGCCCGCGGCCGGAAGATGCGGTTGTTGCCCAGGTACTCCAGCACTCGGGCGCTCCAGCCGGCCACGCGGCTGACCGCGAAGATGGGGGTGAACATCTCCGCGGGGATGTCCATGGCGTTGTAGACGATTCCGGAGTAGAAGTCCACGTTGGGGAAGACGCGCTTGGTCTCTCCCAGGGTGGCGACCACTTCTTTCTCCAGCGCTCGCGCGGTGCGGTAGAGGTTGCCGGCCTCCTTCTTGCCCTTGCCCTTGATCAGGAACCTGGCCAGCGGGCCCAGCACGCGCGCACGCGGGTCGTAGGCCTTGTACACCCGGTGACCGAAGCCCATGATCTTGCGCTTGCGGGCCCGGGCGCGCCGGTACCATTCCCCGACGGCCTCCGGCGAGCCGATATCGCGCAGCAGGCGGAGCACCTGCTCGTTGGCCCCCCCGTGCAGCGGGCCGCTCAGCGCGCCGACCCCCGAGCCGACCGCCCAGTAGATGTCGCTCAGCGTGCTGGCCACCACCATCGACGCGAAGGTGCTGGCGTTCATGCCGTGGTCGGCGTGGAGGATCAGGGCCACGTCCATGATACGTTCTTCCACGGGAGTGGGTTCGCGACCGGTCATCATGTACAGGAAGTTGGCCGCGTGGCTCAGGCCCTCGCGGGGCTCCAGCGGCAGGCGGTTCTGGCGCAGGCGGGCGATGCCCGCGGTGACGGTGGCCAGCCCCGCGATCAGGTGATAGCAGCTCTCCAGCCCGGTGGCCGCGTCTTGACTCTTGCGAGCTTCCTTGGGTCTGCGGAGTTGCTCGCGGAGTTGCTCGCGCTTGAACTCGTACTTGGCGTGGTTCTCGGCGTAGGGCTCCACCTCCATGGGGATGGAGTCCTCATCGGTGGCGATGGCCGTTTCCGGCGCGGGGCGGGCGGCCTCCGCGTCGCGGAAGGTCAGCTTCTGGCGCATCATGCTCACGCCGATACGCAGCGCGGCCATGGTGTTGAGATCCTGCACAGGGAAACTCATCAGTTGCCGCAAGGTCAGCGGCAGGTGGCGGTCGGCGGCCAGCCTCTTCTTGTACCATTCCAACTGCTTCTCGTTGGGCAGGTGCCCGTGAAGCAGCAGGTAGCTGACCTCCTCGAAGGTGGAGTGGGCGCAGAGATCGAAGATGTCGTAGCCCTGGTAGACCAGCCAGCCCTTGGTGCCGTTGACGTAGCCGATGCGGCTCTCGCAGGCGAAGGCGCCCTCCAGGCCCGGGCCCACCTCGCACTGCACGGGCCACTGCAGGTGCCGGCGGGTCATCTCCGGCTCGGGCTCGGCGCTGGTTTCGCGCCGGGCCTTCTCCGCGGCCCTCAGGATGATGTCGGTGATTTCCTGGGTCTCTCTGTGCGTGGCGCGCATGGGCGTCCCCCTGCGGGAATGGGTGCTTCCCGTGTCTTCGACTCCCCTGTTTTCTGGCGCGTGGTACAGGTTGCCTATCGGTCCGGGGCGCGGATCCCCCCCCGGCTCAATATGGATTCTACGTTCCGGGGGCACGCCAGTCAATCGCAGGGCGGAACGCGGCGCTTGACCCCGCGCCCGGCCGGCGGTATATTGAATTGCGCCGACGGAACAGGGAGGCGGGCTTGGCAAGAGAAATCCTCTATTGCGCGCGCTGCCACCGGGTGATCCTTCCTCGCGAGATCGACGAAGGCTCCTACCACTTCGTGGACGGCGACCCGGTCTGCTCGGAGTGCTTCACGCGCCTGTCCCGCCGGCTGCGCCCGGTTTCCGGGGGGCGGGCCGAGTCCAGCACCCAGCCCATCCCGGTGAACCTGGCCGACCTCGAGAGGGAACTGTCCAAGGGCAGCCAGGCGGCCCGGGCGCCGGAGGACAGGCGGCGCGAGCGCTTCTCCTCAAGACGCCTGATGGCCGCCGCCGCTCCCTACCGGACCGGCCAGATGCTGTTCATGGCCTTCTGCTTCGTCCTGGGGATCCTGCTGGGAGGCATTGCCTACAGCGCTTACCCCGTCGGCCGGGACAAGGACGCCCCTGAAGTCGCTCCGCCCGCGCCGGAGAAGCCGCCGGCGGACCCCGCCAGGACCCCTGCTCCCGAGACCTCCAAGCCCGGACCGGGCGCGGCCGTCAAGCTGCCGGCGGCGGCGGACGCCTACGTGCGCGGGGGCAAGCACGCCGCTGAGAGATTCGGCAAGACCCCCGAGCTCAAGGTCAAGAAGGGCGAGGCGGAATTCACCCGGGAGGTCTTCCTGCGCTTCGACCTCTCCAAGGTCGACAGGGACGTGACGGGCGCTCACCTCCTGCTGCACGTGGTCGGTTCCGAAAAGGCCGAGGGCGTCAAGCACGAAGCCAGGCTGGTCGGCGGCCACACTTGGGACGAGAAGACTCTGAGTTGGGACAGCAAGCCCTCAACGGGGGCGGCCTTCTCCTCCTGGAGCCCCTTGAAGCAGAAGCCCGTCAGGATCGACGTGGGCGAGCAGGTCAAGGCGGCGCTGAGGGGCAGCAGGCAGCTTTCCATAGGCATCAATGCCGTGACGGCAGCGACCGGTTGGGTCAACTACGGCTCGCGCGAGGCCGCGGACGCCCACCGGCCGGTCCTGGTCCTGGAGATTTCCTCCAAGAAGCTGGAACCGTCGCCGCCGGTACCCGCACCCACGCCCGAGCCGAAGCGCCCCGCCGACGGCACTTGGCGGCTCAAGCCGGAGGCCGACGCCATGGTCGCCGGGGACAAGAACGCTGAGGAGAAGTACGGCGACCGTTCACCGCTGAAGATGGCCAGCGGCGAGAAAGGGGTCACGCACAAGAGCTACATGCGCTTCAAGCTCGATGGTGTCAAGGGGCCGATTGTCAGCGCCACGTTGCACCTGACGGTGAAAGACCGGGGCGGCTCCCTGGGACTCAGGCAGCAGATCAAGCTGGTGAGTTCGAACGCCTGGGACGAGAAGACGGTCACCTGGAAGAACGCGCCGAAGGCGGCGGGCAAGCCCCTGCACAGCTGGATGCTGGCCCTGTCCGCCAAGTCCGAGGAGATAGACCTTACCGAGGCGGTCCGCGCCGCGCTGGCCGGCGGCGGGAAGCTCTCCGTGGAGCTCAGCCCGGTCGAGGGCCAGAAAGCCCCCGGGTGGGTCAGCTACCATTCCAGGGAGGGCGATGCGGACAAGAGCCCCGTGCTGGTGATCTCCAGCAAGCCCGAGAAGGCCGAGGAGCGCAAGCCGCTGAAGTGATTGCGTTTACGAAATAAGGCCACGGCGGTCCGCCGGCTCGGTGCCGGACGGCGTTGTGGGTGGCGCTGCAAAGATTCCGAAAGGCTTGACCTGGAAGGGTCTCAGGAGCTAGAATAACCAAGGATTTCGGGCTAAGCGGGAACACCTTGAAACGTCTTAGTTAAGGAAGAAAGCATGGCCGAGAAAGCGGACTTTCAGGTCAGCGGAAACACGCTGGAGGTGCACAACGACCTTTACTGGGAGGACCACGAGTCCTTCACCAGCAAGTGTCAGGATCTGCTGAAGAGCGCACCCGAGGAGGTGGTGATCGACCTGACCGACTGCGGGTTCGTCTTCAGCACCTACCTGGGCATCATCGGGAACCTGTTCGTGGAGGCCAAGGAGAAGAACAAGAAGCTCAAGCTGAAAGTCTCGCGCCGGATCGAGTGGATCTTCCAGCTGGCCGGGTTCCGCGAGATGCTGGAGATCGAGGTTGTCGACTAGATCGACGGAGGGCGGGGAAATGAGGAACTTACTGGTAGTCGCGCTGGCCGGGCTGATCGGTTTGGCGTCCGTGGCGGGCGCCGGCGAGAAGAAGGCTGCCAAGGAGGCGAGCTGGCAAGAGAAGATAGAGAAGGCCCTGGACAAGACCGTGTCCTTCACGGTCAAGAACGAGTCCCTGCCGGACGTCCTCAAGACCCTTGAGCGGGCCGCCGGAGTCAAGATCATCCTGGACACCGGCACGGTCAAGAACGCGGACAAGATCAAGATATCCCTGGCGATCAAAGCCAAGGACAAGATGACCCTGCGCTCGGCCTTGGGCAACGTGCTCAAGCTCGCGGGCCTGAGGTACACGCTGCAGGACCAGGCCATCTTCGTGTCCACCCGCTCGCGGATCGTGAGTTCGCTGCTGGTGGGCGTCCGCGGCCCGGCCCCGGCCGTCCCGGGGGTCAGCTACCCCATGACCGTGGGCGACGCGGTGGCCGCCACGGTGGACTTCTACGACGGCAGCGAGGAGCACCTGCCGGTGAGCATCACCGACTTCGTGCGCGGTCCGGTGGACGCGCGCTTCGAGAAGCCCGCCTGGCGCGACCGGCTGGGCCGGCTGCACTTCGCCGCCCCGCCCATGATCATCCAGGGCCCCGAGGTGCTCGACCCCCGGCGCCGCTTCTCGCGCCGGCCGTGGTTCCTGCGGCCCGAGTACCTGGCGCCCATGTACTGGGGCCCCCAGAGCCGGGCGGTGGCTCCCACCAAGACGCGCGAGGCCGAGATGCTCAAGGCCCTGCTCCACTACATGAAGAGTAACCCTGAAACTACCGTGGGGCAGCTCATCCAGCAGTTGGAGGCCGGGCAGCTCAAGAAGAAATAGCGCTCAGACGCAACGGAACCGACTCGGGGGCGTCCTTGGAGACGCCCCCGCTTTTTTCACCCCCTT
>CBDUSI010000066.1:0-25334 GCA_965370045.1 uncultured bacterium
GCAACGGGAGGAAGCAGATTGTCAACTAAGACCGGAGTCTGGATCGTCGGCGCCCAGTTCCCTCTCGCCCGAGGCAGGGCGAGGGGGGACCGCCGGGGGTTCGGGGGCGCGGCGAGGCGCCCCCGAGGGGTGACAGCGGAGCGGGCCGAGCAGGCGCAGGGCCGCGGAGCGCCAGAGGGGCGAAGCCCCTATGGGGGCGCGCGGGCAGGTCAACCCCACGGATTCCGCAACGGGAGGAAGCAGATTGTCAACTAAGACCGGAGTCTGGATCGTCGGCGCCCGCGGGGGCGTGGCCACCTGCATGCTCGCCGGGCTGGCCGGTATCAGGAAGGGCCTCTGCGGCACGGAGGGGCTGGTCACCGAGAAGAAGATATTCGCCGGCATGGGGCTGGTGCCGCTGGACGGGTTGGTCTTCGGAGGCCACGAAATCCGCGCGGGCTCACTCGGCGAGGCCGCAGCGGAGATCCGCGGGCGGTCCGGGTCGCTGAGCCCCGAGATACTCGCCACCGCGGCCCCCGATTTCGATGAGATCGACGCGCGCATCAGGTCCGGGACCGCGCTGGGCTGCGGCAAGTCCATCACCGGCCTGGAGGGCGTGGGCGGGCTCCTCGAGAAGAAGTTCAAGCCCGCCAAGGTCGTGGAGGGGCTGGTCGCGGACATGACCGAGTTCGCCTCGGCCAACGGCGTCGACCGCCTGGTGGTCCTCAATCTGTCCAGCACCGAGCCCTTCCGCGCGGAGCTGCCCGGCTTCCTCTCCGACCTGGCCAGCTTCGAGAAGGCGGTCGCCAAGGGCGAAAAGGGCCTGACCGCGGGGGTGCTTTACGCCTACGCGGCCCTGGAGGCCGGCGCGGCCTACGTCAACTTCACGCCCTCGGTGGCCTCGGAGGTCGGCGCGCTGCGCGAACTGGCCGAGAAGAAGGGGCTGCCCCACTGCGGCAAGGACGGCAAGACCGGCGAAACCCTCATGAAGACCGCGCTGGCGCCCATGTTCGTGGAGCGCAACTTGCGGGTGCTCTCCTGGGAGGGTTACAACATATTCGGCAATCGCGACGCGGTGGTGCTGGACGACCCCGAGAACAACCTGGCCAAGACCCGTGGCAAGGACGCCGCGCTCCGGGACATCCTCGGCGACGAGCGCACCCACACCCGCGTGAGGATCGACTACTGCCCCAGCCTGGACGACTGGAAGACCGCCTGGGACTTCATCCACTTCCAGGGATGGGCCGGGACCAGGATGATACTGCAGTTCATCTGGCAGGGCTGCGACTCGATGCTGGCCGCCCCGCTGGCCCTGGACCTGGTGCGCCTGTCCGACGCCGCGCTGCGCCGCGGGGAGGGGGGCGTCATGGAGCACGTCTCCGCGTTCTTCAAGCAGCCGGTAAACGGCGACGGCCACGACTTCTTCGCGCAGAGCCGCAAGCTGGCCGAGTACGCCGCGGAGCGCGCCAAGGACCAGCTGGCGTAGAACCTACTTCTGCCAGTGCATGGGGATGAAGCCCTGCACCTCGCAGGTGTCCGCGTACAGGAACAGGTCGATAGCAGCGCCGCCGCCCGGCCCCGACGAGTGATAGAAAGAGTAGCGGATGAACTTCCGGCGCTCGCGCCCGGGGCGCGCCCGCGTCATGCCTTCCCAGCGTTCATGGTCCTTGAAGAGGCGGACGTGGTCGGGTATCCGCTTGCCTTCCCTGAATATCTTCTCCCCCTCGCGACTCATCGCCATCCAATCCTTTTGTGCGGCTATATCGAGAAAGGCCCGAATTTGCTCCGCGGGGATCGCGTTTCTCGACCGGTGCCTGGCGAGCATCCAGAACGAGACAGAGGCCGACGCCGCCAGCAGGAGCGCAACTCCGGTTGCGATCGCCAGCTTCTTCTTCGTGATCTTGCCGAGCAGCTTCATGGGCCCCGTTCCGATTAGTTCCCTGCCTGCTTAGACTTGCCGCAGGAAGCAAGGTTCCGCGAAAAACCCGGTCCGGAGCGCTGCCGCCCCGGACCGGGTTCTCTTGGAGAACAGGCGAGCTGCGGTCGTTTTTCACCTGGCGCGGAAGGGACGCGGACCGCCACCCTTGGGCAAGGGCTTGACCGCGCCGGAGACCTTTATCTCTATCTCCTGGCTCTTAACCGTCCCCTTCCAGACCTTGGGGGCGGGCACCGGATTGGGCTTGGGGTCGAAATAGAAGGTCTTGTCCCGGTTGTAGGTGTAAGTCGCGGTCAGCTTGTAGGTGCCGGGCCTGGTAAGGTAAAGGTCCCAGCCTCGTATCTGCGGAGGGTTGCCGGCGATCCCGATCTCCACGGTGGTCTTCCCACCGGGGGCCAGCTCGGGATAGTTCCGGAGCATGGGCAGCGCTCCTCCTATGTGTCTCGTGATCGCTGGCGGCTGGCGCACAACGCCCGGGCCGTCAACCTTGATGGTTATGCTCCTGGCCAGGTTGTGAGTCAGGGGCGTGAAGATCCGTATCTTTCCTTTCGAGACGTTCTCGAAGGTGAGGAGCAGCTTGACGTGCGAAACGCCGGCCTTGAGTTCCTTGATCTTGAGGGCCTCGGCGGGCATCTTCTTGCCGCAAACCTCGCAGGCCCCCTTGGCGTCGGCGCACTTCGGGCACCACTTGTGGGCCACGTTGCAGGTCTTGCCGCAGCCCGGGCACTTCTTGATGCCGTTGGCCAAGTGGAACATCCGTCGGCACTTGTCGCTGCAGACCCGCCCACCCGGGACGGCGGCCAGGGTGAGCCTCAAGCCGTCCACGGCAACCGGCCCCTTCTTCTTGTCTTCCTTCTTGACAACCTTCTTCTCTTTCCCCGGATCGGGCTTGGCGGGCTCCCCGCTGGCGGCCCTCACTGCGAAGGGGGTGGCGACCGCCACCAGCACGGTGGCGGCAATCACGGCCGCTGCTACCTTCATCTTGATCCAGAACATGGCTTTCAACGCTCCTTCCGTCAGCGCCAGGATTGGCGCACCCGCCGCCGCGCCATTCGCGGCGGACACCACGGACGGTACAAAGCTCTCGGGAACCGACCCGGCCGCCTGGGCCGCGCCCTCGACCAGCAGCGCGCCGAGCGCCGCGGCGCCGAGACTCCGGGGCCCGGCGCCCAGCCTGGCGCGGAGCTTCTCGAGCCCCCGAGTGCAGCGGCTGGAGAGCGTGCTCTCGGGCACGGCCAGGCGCTGGGCGGCCCCTTTCTGAGAGAGGCCCTCGAAGTAGCAGAGCAGCAGCGCCTGGCGGTAGCTTTCCGGCAGCGAGTCGAGAGCCTCGTCCATCCGGTCCGCGTACCTGCCGGTCAGCGCCTTCGACTCCTGGGGCTTCTCGCTTGCCAGCCGCATGGCCGCCGCCTCCCTTTCGTGCCGGGCCCGCCGCCCCTGGGCGCGCAGCGCGGTGCGGGCCACCAGGCGCGCAGAGCGGTGCAGCCAGGCGCCGAGCTCCCGCGCACCCGCGAGCGACCGGGACTTCCTGGCCAGGAGCATGAAGGTCGCCTGGGCAGCGTCCTCGGCATCGGGTCCCGGGCCCAGGAGCCGCCGCGTGACGCCCAGCACCATGGCCGCGTGGCGGCGGGTCAGCGCCTCGAAGGCGCCGGCATCCCCGCCGAGGTGCGCGGTCAGCAGTTGGCCGTCGTTTCGCGCGTCACTCACTTGAGCCCTTCCTCCGTCCACATATTCTATGGCCGCTCCCCGGCCGGCTCCACGCAAGAATCCGAGAGGAAGACGCGCCGGGCGAGCCGAATCGCCAAGTCACTATCCGCCAATAACTTGCGGGAGGAAGCCAGTGGAGGTATCCGGAGAATGCCATGGAAAAGCGCCTGGTGCAGACTTCAAGCGGCGACGCAGCAGCCGCGCGCGAAAAATCCGAGACCCTTCCTCCTCCCGGGTGTTAAGCTCCTCCCGGGCGTTTCGGCGCCAGAACCCGGGGGAGATTGAGAACCATGCCCAGAATTGGCTCCCAGACCGTTGTGTGCGTTGCTGTCTTGGGCGCGCTGCTTCTCGGCCTGCCGGTCCGGGCCGCGGAGCCCGCGAAGAAGGGGCTTTCCGCCTCTCGAAAGAAGGCCACCGAACTCCTGGCGCAGTACTTCTCCGACGACCGGCCCAGCGCCGCGGAGCTCAAGAGCATCCGGAAGCTCATCGCCGACATGGGCGCGGACGACTTCGGGGTCCGCGAGGCGGCTTCTAAGAACGTGCTCAAGTACGGCCGGAAGGCGTTGCCCGCGCTCAAGGAGGCTGCCAAGAGCAAGGACGCCGAGGTCGTCCAGCGCGCCGAGGCGGCCATCAGCGCGATTGAGGGGGGCGACCGCCGCCGGCAGATACTCGCCGAGCTTCGCAAGGTGAAGAAGGACGCCCTGGCGGTCATCGACGGAAAGATAAAGGATCTGCAAGCGACGTGCGCGGAGGCCAAGAAGGTCGCCGCGAAGCTCAAGGCCGCGGACAAGAACGCCGAGGCCCTGAAGAAACTCGCCGAAGCCAAGGCCGCCGTGGGACAGTGCCTGGCGCTGGCCGAACTGCGCAAGACGGTTGAGGCCGACGATCCGCTGGCCGAGATCGAAACGCTTATCAAACAGGGCAAGCAGAAGGAGGCCATGATCGCGCTCCAGAACTACATGAAGCGGGTCAAGGCCAAAGGCGGAAAGATGACGCCCGCGGAGCAGCGCAGGCTGCAGGAACTGGTTCAGAAAATATACGCCGGCCGGAGGGGGGTCCGCTTCGGGGTGGGCATCAACTAGGCCGCGAGGTTCCCTTTTCCGATAACCGTCTTTGGATCAGCCACATAGGGCTCCTGGCCCAAACCCTCGCTTGCGCGCGGCGCGGTCGCGGCTATTATATTGTCTTGAGTCGTTTGCTGCAGTATGCAGCCGTTTCAGGGGAGAGGTGGTTTCTTGGAGGTTCTCAAGGGAATCCCGGCATCGCCGGGCGTGGCTGTCGGCAAGGCCGTGGTGGTCGGCGCGGAGAAGAGCCGCGTCCCCGAGCGCTTCGTGCGCAAGAGCGGCACGGCCAAGGAGGTCAAGCGCTTCAAGGCCGCGCTGGTCGCCGCACGCAAGGACATTGAAGCCCTGGCCGCCGAGGCCGCCCAGAAGATCGGCGAGGGCGCCGGCAGCATCTTCGACGCCCACATCTGGATACTCAACGACGAGGCCCTCCAGAAAGACATCTGCCAGCGCATCCAGCGCAACCGCTTCACCGCCGAGTACGCGGTGAGCCGCTCCTTCCGGCGCTACGGGCAGGCCTTCCGCTCCATCAAGGACAAGTACCTGGCCGAGCGGGTGCACGACGTCCAGGATATCGAGCAGCGCCTGCTGGCCACGCTGATGGGCTCGCGCCGGACGAACCTCGCCGAGCTCGAGGAGTCGGCGGTGATCGTGGCCCACGACCTGACCCCCAGCCAGACCGCCTCGCTGGCCCGCGAGAAGGCGCTGGGCTTCGCGGTGGACCTGGGCGGTCCCACCAGCCACAGCGCCATTCTGGCCCGCGCCCTGGAGATCCCCGCGGTGGTGGGCATCGAGCGGGTCAGCGCGGTGGTCGGGCCCGGCGAGCAGGTCATCATCGACGGCAACCGCGGCCTGGTGATCGTCAAACCGGACCGCAAGACCCTGGCCCGCTACCGCAAGGCCGCCAAGGAGTTCAAGGCCTTCGAGGCCGAGATCGCCAAGGACAAGGATCTCCCGGCGGTGGCCCTCGACGGCCTGGACTACAAGGTCTTCGCCAACATGGAGTTCCCCGAGGAGATCGACTCCATACTGGCGCACGGCGCCGACGGGGTGGGCCTCTTCCGCACCGAGTTCCTCTACCTGCGCAGCGGGGAAATGCCCAGCGAGGACGAGCACTACGAGGCCTACTGCTCGGTGGCCAAGAAATTGGGGGAGATGCCCCTGGTCATCCGCACCTTCGACCTGGGCGCCGACAAGGTAGTCGGCGAGAACGACCTGCCGGTCCACGAGCAGAACCCCTTCCTGGGCTGCCGCTCCATCCGCCTCAGCCAGTACCGCCCGGAGATATTCCGCACGCAGGTGCGGGCCATCATGCGCGCCGCCGCCCGCCACCGCAACATCCAGGTGATGCTGCCGATGATCACCGTGCAGAGCGAGCTGACCTGGGCCAAGGAGCAGATAGCCGAGATCCGCGAGGAGCTCCGGGCCGGGAAGCACAAGGTGCCCGGCAGGCTCAAGGTGGGCATCATGGTGGAGGTGCCCTCCACCGCGCTGCAGGCCCACTGCTTCACCGGCGCGGCCGACTTCTTCAGCATCGGCACCAACGACCTCATCCAGTATACCCTGGCGGTGGACCGCACCAACCCCACGGTGGCCGGGCTCTACAACCCCGCGCACCCCGCGGTGATCGAGCTCATCCGCATGGTGATCAAGGCCGGCGGGGAGGGGAGCATCCCGGTGGCCATGTGCGGGGAGATGGCCGGCGACCCGCTCTACACCGTGCTGCTGGTGGGCCTGGGCCTGCGCGAGTTCAGCGTCAGCCCGCCGCTGGTCCCGGAGATGAAGAAGATCATCCGCTCGGTCAGCCAGGACCGCGCCCGGCAACTGGCCGAGGAGCTGGCCTCCTGCGTGGTGCCCGACGCGGTGATCACCCGCCTGCGCAAGGAGCTGGAGGCCATCCTGCCCGGGGCCGGCGCCTCGGTGGAAGGCATGGATTTCGGGACGTAAGGCCGCGATTTCACCACGGAGAACACCGAGACGGAATCGGCGTAGGGACGCACCGCTCCGCAGGAGCGGGCCGGCCCGGAGCGGCGAGCGACTTTAAGCGAGCCGTCGCCAGGGACGGCGACTAAAGCCTGAGCCATGGATGGCGGATATGTTCCCGCGCGCTCCCAGCCTGCTCTTTTGTCATGACCTGTGCCCCTGAACGCCCGTGACTTATGACGCTTCGCCGCTTTTTTGTGGGCCCTCCAGTCTCACGCCTTCCGTTCTGCGCGACCCCACCAAACGATGTCTTTTGACCTCGTGTCAAACCGGCGGGGTTCCGCCATCCATGGCGTGGTCTTGGCAAGTGAATTGCCCCTCATCGGGCGCCTGAAGGCGCCGCTCTGAGTGGCAACCGTCTCTCCTCCTCTGTGTCCTCCGTGTCCTCTGTGGTGGAACCATCCCCGCCATTTCCCCCGTATTGTTTGTTGTAGGCTTTCTGCCAGAGCGAGGGTTCGGAGTCGTCGCGCATGCGTCTCTCTACATCACGGCGGTACTCGGCCAGGGTCATTTCGGCTTCACGTAATTGCCGCCAGCTTTCGGCGTCCTTGCGACGCTTGTCCAGCTTGCCGGCGAACACGTCGTTCCGGTCGCGCATGACGGCGCTGCGCTCCTTGCCGCGCTGGTCGCCGAGCAGCGCCTGAGCCGCCCGCAGGGCCACGCGCTCGTTCTCGCTTTCGAGCAGCGTTTCCAGCTTGGCGCGTGCCATTGAGGCCGCCTCCAGTGAGGCGCGGTGCTGGGCCTCCTCGAACAGCCGCCAGTAGACCGCCCCGTGCGCGCGGGTAATCTCCCGCAGCCGGGCCCGGTCTACGTCGAGCTCGCTGGCGATATCCTTCCAGCTTTGTCCATGCGCCCGAAGCAATGCAATTTCAGTCAGCAATCCCAATTCATTCTCCGCCACGTTCTTGTCGCTCATGGTTCTCCCCCCTAAGATAGCCCCTTTGGGCCGCAAGTGGTCAGTGTATGCTGTATTATAGCGCGAAGCGCCCCGAATGTCAAGAAGATAATACAGAATAACGCGACCGAATGTAAGTAACTGTCGAACATCCTGTTACGTGTAATAAAAGGCGGCATCGAGATCGGCGCGCGCCCACGACTTCTGACAACTGGCAACCGGCCACTGACAACTGAGGTTAGCCTTGACACCCGCCGCCGGCCGCGGCATACTTGATTAGCAGGTGATGGGGCGGGGAGTTGGCCGGGAAAAGACTCCTGACCTCTTTTCGTGCCCGTCTTGGTGTCCACAGGGAGGGGGCGCGTATGACCCGTTACAGGATAAATCTGCTTCCCTGGATCACCACCAAGGAGCCCTTTCGCGTTCTTGGCGTGGTGTTCAGCCCCGCTACGGAGGCTCACTTGAAGGAATTGGGGGCGGCGAATATCTGGCCCACGACCCATGAGTTGGCAAACTGCTTTCATATCTCTAACGTGAAGGGCAAACAGCCGTCATCGGTCATCGCTATCCATCAAGCGAGCTCAGCCGACAATGGGGACGATTCCGAGGCAGTGCGTAATGCTTTGGAAGTACTGGCCTACTCGCATCTCTCTACCTTTTCCTTCGAACAGCTCTGCTACGACAATTTTCAACTCTGGCCATTGGATGCGCCTACGCCTTCCGGTCCTGGAGTCGCCATCCAATATCGCATCCAAGGAATGACTGCATACACGCGACTAGACTTGTTTAACGTTTATGCACCTCCCTACGTGAGGCGTCTTTACGTAACTGATTCTCGAAGACTTTCTGACCTGCTATCCTTAGTTACCGCGAGCTCAACCGAAAACGAATACGTTCGCATGATTCGAGCGATGGGCTGGTACAATCGAGGCTTTACCAGCGCGTTTAACGTATACGAATGGGACAGAATTGTGTGGCTGGTGACTGCCTTCGAGACGCTACTTAATCTACCCAAGAGGCTGAAGAGGGCAGCGATGGTCAGTGAATTGACGTTGCTACTCGGGGAAGACGAGCGGTTGGGAAAGTTTGCCAAGAGGCTGTATGAAGTTCGCAGCGACATTGTCCACGGTGCCAAGATCGAGGATCCGGTCCCGATGTTCCCTGACGACAAGAAAGGACATATCCCCATATGGGTTGCAGGGCGCTTGGTGTTCGATGCTTGCATCGAGGCCTTAATGTACCTTCGCGGAGCGAAAGGCTACAATCCCTTCTTTGGCAACATTCTCGCCGAAAAAGCCAAGGCGGCTCTCCTCTCAAACAGAGACCGTCTACAGTCAATTGGGCAGTGCGGCAAGTTCACCTTCGAAATCCTAGAAAAGGAGCCTGAGCGGATATTCTCGTTGCGCACTTCCTTTGAATTCACGAATGCCGACATGGAGTTTGACGAGGGAGACCTAGAGAAAGCCGGGGGTGCAGTTATTGACCTGACCCGCAAGTTCGTCAACAAGATAGAGAGCGATGTGCCTGACGACGTTAAGACTCTGCAAGAAGCGGGCTGGGATACGAAAGAGTTGCTGGAGAAGTTGGCGGAAGAGTGCCCGGTCAGGAGCAAGATCGAACACGTAATGCACAAGTACCGCTCACCAGATGAGGCCATCTGTCGGGAAGTTCCGAGCGGGTTAAGCTTCTCCATTGCTGCACGCCTATTGTGCCTAGACGATCTGATTATCTGGACATGCCGACTTGGTGAACTCTGGCAAAGGCGAGAGATGTATCGTCCGGATGTATGAGGGGGAGGGGGGATTCCGGGGACACGGGGATTCCGGGGACACAACACTTAATTCCCCACATGTCGGGGACGCTTGGCCCGGAGAATCCTTGACCCGGAAGCCCAATTGAGCTATGCTGCTCTCCGAAGGGAGGTGCCGCAGGAAAATCGCGTCAAGACAAACTGACTGAAGCTCGATTCGAGCTTTGACGTCCCGGACCACAAACCGCTAGCCCCGGCATCCGCCGGGGGAAATCGCAAGGGATGGCAGAGCACTGGATTAGCGTTCCCAATTTGGGAGCGTCGTCCGTGCTTGCTTTCTTGCGATGGGCTCTAGCGGGCCTGTGGGCTGGGAGCGGCCGGCGGCGCTCCTTTTTCCATGGGCTTTGGGGGGCGCGCGCCAGAGGCGCCAAAAGCCCCGGAGCCCCGGAGCCCCGGAGATGAAACATCCCCCCAAGTTCTGGATTGCGCCACTCGCGCTGGCCGGGCTGTTCCTGGCCGTGATGGTCTGCCTGGCGGCGCGCTTCAATCCATTCGCCTGTGCCTGGGAACTGGTAATGGAGCTGGCCCGCGCCCTCGGCGGCAATCCCTGAGCCCGACCGCGCCACCCGCCCGGCTTGACTCTCCCCTCCGGCACGGCTATACTCCAAATCGGGGTGAGTTCCATTCTTCAACGGACTGCCAGGGGGAACCGGCGCTTGGCCGAGTCAACCGACGAGATCCTGGGCAAGCTGGCGGCGGCCCACGGGCTGGTCAGCGAGGCCGAGCTCCGCGCCGCGCGCGAGGAACTGGTCCGCCGCGGCCAGGGGGAGGTCCCCGGCGGGCTGGGCGCCTACCTCGTGGAGCAGGGCTCGCTGACCGCCAGCCAGCTCGAAAGGCTGATGGGCGCGGCGGCGGCCGCGGCGGTCAAGAGCCCCAAGGTCGGCGACTACCAACTCCTCGAGAAGCTCGGCGCCGGCGGCATGGGCGCGGTCTACCGCGCCCAGCGGGGCGCCGACGGCAAGATAGTCGCTCTCAAGATATTGCCGCGCAGCAAGGCCACCGACGAGGAGTTCCTGACCCGCTTCGAGCAGGAGGCCCGCGCGGCCTTCGAGCTCTCGCACCCCAACATCGTCCGCGCGCTGGACATGGGCCAGGCCGACGGCTACCACTACATCGCCATGGAGTACGTCGACGGCCGCGACCTCTTCGCCGTCCTGGAGGAGCGCGGCAAGCTCACCGTGCCCGAGGCGCTGCACATCGCCGTACAGATGGCCGAGGCCCTGGACCACGCCCACGCCGCGCGCCTGGTGCATCGCGACATCAAGCCGGATAACATCCTCATCGACAAGGATAACGTGGCCAAGCTCACCGACCTGGGCCTGGTCATGGAGGAGGCCCCCGCCGGCGGCCGCCCGCGAATCACCCGGCGCGGGCTGGCCATGGGCACCCCCTTCTACTTCTCGCCGGAGCAGGCCCGCGGCGAGGAGGACATCGACACCCGCTCGGACATCTACGCGCTGGGCGCCACCCTGTACGAGATGGTCACCGGCAAGCCGCCCTTCGAGGGCGAGAGCGCCGCCCAGGTCATGCTCCAGCACATCCAGGAGCAGGTCATCAGCCCCAAGGAGATCGACCGCTCGCTGCCCGACGGTCTCTGCAAGGTCATCGAAAAGATGATGGCCAAGGACCGCGAGGACCGCTACCAGGACCCCGCCGAGCTGCTCGGCGACCTGCGCCTGCTGGCCGAGGGCCAGCCGCCCAAGAACTCGGAGATCAAGCCCTGGGCCAGCACCGTGCGCCGCGCCGGCGGGCCCAAGAGCCGCAGCAAGCTGGCGCCGGTCAACTTC
The DNA here is from genome assembly GCA_965370045.1 of uncultured bacterium. Taxonomy (GTDB): domain Bacteria; phylum Planctomycetota; class SZUA-567; order JAKLDR01; family JAKLDR01; genus CAZONU01. The sequence goes on from CBDUSI010000066.1 coordinate 11,159, forward strand.
AGCGACGTCCCCCAGGCCCCGACCCGCCGGGGGAGCCGCAGGGTGTCCACCGCCGGGCGCGGCAGCCGTGGCACCCGCACCCGCAGGCCCACCCGCGACCCCGGCAAGTCGGCGGGGACGCCCCGCTGGCTGCTGGTCCTCGGAGTGGTCCTGCTCGCCGCGGCCTGCGCGGTCGGCGGCTACCTGGTCCACAAGACGATGCAAAAGAAGAAGGACGCGGCCGGCAGCGTCTCCAACGAGAAGTTCCCGCCGCCCGCGCCGCCGCCCGAGAAGACCGCCAAGTGAACCCCGACGACCTCCGCGAGAAGATACTGAGCGAAGTCCTGCCCGGCGTGGAAACGCCCGGCCAGTACATCGGCGGCGAGACCGGCAGCGTCGCCCGGCCAGACGCCGGGTGCCGCGTCGCGCTGTGCTTCCCGGACACCTACTCGGTGGGCATGAGCCACCTGGGCCTCAAGATCCTCTACGAGCTACTTAACTCCCGGGAGAATCTCGCCGCCGAGCGCTGCTTCGCGCCCCTGCCGGACATGGAGCGCCAGCTCCGCGAGCGGAAGCTGCCCCTTTACGGTCTGGAGAGCTTCACCCCCCTGGCCGGCTTCGACGCGATAGGCTTCTCGCTGCAGTACGAGCTGACCTACGCCAACATCCTCACCCTCCTGGACCTGGCCGGCCTGCCGCTCCGCGCCGCCGAGCGCGATGCGAGCCACCCCCTGGTGATCGCCGGAGGGCCGGGCGCCTACAACCCCGAACCGCTGGCCGACTTCGTGGACCTCTTCCTGATCGGCGAGGCCGAGGAGTCGCTGCCCGAGTTGGCCGGGATAGTCATGGCCGCGAAGGGCCGCGCCTCGCGGCGCGAACTCCTGCTGGAATGCGCCCGCAAGCTCCCCGGAGCCTACGCCCCGGCGCTTTACGACGTGGAGCATCACGACGACGGGCGCGTCGCCGCGATCACGCCCGCCGTCGACGGCGTGCCCGAGGTGGTCGAGCGGCGGCTGGTGGCCGACCTCGACGCCGCCCCCGCCGCGCGGCGGCCGGTGGTCCCCCTCGTCGAGACCGTTCATGATCGGCTGTCGGTGGAGATCATGCGCGGCTGCGCCCACGGCTGCCGCTTCTGCCAGGCGGGGGCAACCTACCGCCCGCGCCGCTGGCGCTCGGTGGAGAAGGTCCTGGAAATCGTGGAGGAGGGCCTGGCCGCCACCGGCTACGACGAGGTTGGGCTGCTTTCGCTCTCGACCTCTGACTATCCGCACCTGGCCGAGCTGGTCGGCAAGCTCAACGCCCGTTACGGCAAGGCGGGGGTCTCCGTCTCCCTGCCGAGCCTGCGAGTTAATCGCGAGCTGGCCAAGGTGCCCGCGCTGGTCTCGGCCGTCAGGAAGGGGGCCATCACCGTGGCCCCCGAGGCGGGCACCGAGCGGCTGCGCCGGGTGATCAACAAGCAGGTCTCCGACCAGCAGCTGGCCGACGGCCTGGCCGCCGCCTTCGGGGCCGGATGGAACCGGGTCAAGCTCTACTTCATGATCGGCCTGCCCACCGAGACCGACGCGGACGTCCGCGCCATCACCGGGGTGGTCAACCGCTGCGCCTCGGCGGGCCGCAAGCTGGCCAGGCGTTTCGGCAGGGTGAACGTCTCGATCTCCAACTTCGTGCCCAAGCCGGGCACGCCCTTCCAGTGGGAGCCGATGTGCCCGGCCGACGAGCTCACACGCCGCCGGGAGCTGGTGCGCGCCGAGCTGCGCGGCAAGCGCACGCACGTCAAGTTCCACGACGTGCCCCAGAGCATGCTGGAGGGCGCCCTGGCCCGCGGCGACCGGCGGCTGGGCCGGGTCATCGAGCGCGCCTGGCGCGCCGGCTGCCGCCTGGACGGCTGGAGCGAGCACTTCCGCGCGCCTCTCTGGGCCGAGAGCTTCCGCGCGGAAGGGCTCGACCCGGCCTTCTACGCCGAGCGCGCCCGGGAGCTTGACGAAGTGCTGCCCTGGAGTCATATTTCCCAGGGGGTCGGTCGCGACTTCCTGGTCGCCGAGCGCGAGCGGGCCCTGGCCGGTGAGAGCTCCCCGGAGTGCCCCTCGGCGCCCGGCTCGGAGAGCTGCGCCGGCTGCGGGGCCTGCCCGGCGGTGGAGTAGAGGGGGCAGGAGCAATCTCAGAAAGGGGCCGGAACATGATGGCCAAGCACATCGGCATCGTCGCCGTATCGGTGGAGGGCGCCGCGCTCTGCTACCGGGAGATCGCCCGCGCCGCCGCCGCCTCGCTCGGCGAGCACGACCACCCGGAAATGAGCGTCCACACTCACTCCCTGGCCCAGTACATGGTGGGCATCCGCGCCGACGACTGGGGCAAGGTCGCCGCTCTCAAGCTGGACTCCGCGAAGAAGCTGGCGGCGGTCGGCGCCGATTTTCTGATATGCCCGGACAACACTACTCATCAGGCCTGGCCGCTCTACGCCGAGCAGAGCCCGCTGCCCTGGCTGCACATCGCCCAGGTGACGGCCGCGGAGGCCAAGCGCCGGGGGCTCAAGCACCTGGGGGTGCTGGGCACCAAGTACCTCTGCAACGGCCCGGTCTACCGCGAGGCCCTCGGCGAGGCCGGGCTGGAGTGCTCGGTGCCCGAAGAGGCCGAGCGCGAGAAGATCGACCAGATAATCTACCGTGAGCTGGTCTACGGCAAGTTCCTGCAGGGCTCCAAGGGCTATCTGCTGCACGTCATCCACAAGCTGGCCGAGTCGGGCTGCGACGGCGTGGTCCTGGGCTGCACCGAGATCCCCCTTATAATAGAGGAAGGGGACTCGCCCCTGCCGGTGCTGGACTCCACCCGCCTCTTGGCCCACGCCGCGCTCAAGAAGGCGCTGGAGTAGGGGCGCTCGCCGGTTGACCTCGCCGGCCGCGGGGGCCGCGCCACCCTCGCGCTCGCGCGCAAGGCAGGAAAGTCCACCTCCTTTACAGGAACGTCCATTGACCGCCCTGGCGGAAATGGCTAAATGATTGGGCGCAGCGAGGACGGAAGCTCGGACTGCTAGGGAGGAAACCATGCCGGACACCAAGATCGCCGCACAGCTCTGGACGATACGCGAGCACGTCAAGACCCCCGAGGACTTCGCCGCCAGCATGAAGCGCCTGGCGGAGATCGGTTACCGCGCGGTGCAGCCCAACTGGCCGGTGCCCTTCGAGAGCGCCGCGGAGGTGAAGAAAGTCCTCGACGAGAACGGCCTGGCCTGCTGCGCCACCCATTACCCGTCCGACCGCTTCTTCGGGGACCTCGACAAGCTCATCGCCGATCACCAGACGCTGGGCTGCGGCTTCCCGGGAGTGGGCGGCGCGCCGGGCGACGCCCGCGGCGGCGAGGGCATGGCCGCCTTCGGCAAGAAGATGAAAGCGGTCTGCGCCAAGCTCAAGGAAAACGGCATGCGCTTCGTCTATCACAACCATCACTGGGAGTTCACCCGCCACGGGGACCGCACCTGGCTGGACATCCTCTTCGACGAGGCGCCCGCGGACTTCACCTTCGAGCTGGACCTCTACTGGGTGCAGGCCGGCGGCGCCGACCCGGTCAAGTGGATACGAAAGTGCTCGGGCCGCTGCCCGGTGCTGCACTTCAAGGACATGGGGCTGGAAGACGGGACCACCGCCGACGTGGCCGTCGGCGAGGGCAACCTCGACTGGCCGGCGATAATCGCGGCCGCCAATGAGGCCGGGACGCGCTGGTACGTCGTCGAGGAGGACCACCCCGCCGGCGGCGATGGTTTCGCCAGCCTGGCCAGGAGCTACGAGAACCTGCGCGGGATGGGGGTCGAGTAGCCGCCCCGCCGGCCTCCCGGCCTTCGCCCTCGCAAACCGCGGTGCCAGCGCGAGCCTGGTGTCCGTGCTGACTGCGGCTCGCGGCTGAAAGCGCCCCGAATAACAAGTTCCCCCGGCCGCGAGCGAGAGGTCACCGGCGACACGCCGGCCGGCCGCCTTCCCCTTGCCCCCCGCGCAAGGCCGCGCTATACTCTACCCTCCGAACCGGGACGCTGAGACTGAAGGAGCTTGCCCATGGCGCAAATCGCCGCCCAGATGTACACCGTCCGCGAGTTCACCAAGACCCCCGCGGAGCTGGCGGCGGCCTACGAGAAGGTCGCGAAGATAGGCTACAAGGCCGTGCAGGCCTCCGGCCACGGCCCCATAGACCCGGCCGAGCTCAAGAAGGTCCTGGACGGCAACGGCCTGACGCTCTGCGCCACGCACGACCAGTTCGAACGCTTCACCGACGAGCTCGACCAGCTCATCGCCGACCACCAGCTATGGGGCTGCAAGTACCCGGCCGTCGGCGGCATCCCCGGAGAGCTGCGCACCGCCGAGGGCTATCTCGGCTTCGCCAGACAGTTCAACGAGATCGGCGCGAAGCTCCGCGAAGCCGGCATGCTCTTCTGCTACCACAATCACGACAGCGAATTCGCGAAGTTCAATGGCCGGACAGCCATGGAAATCATCATGGAGAACTCCGAGCCGGGGCACGTCTCCATGGAAATCGACACCTTCTGGGTGGTCGCCGGAGGAGGCGACCCCGCCGCCTGGGTAGCCAGGTGCGGGGGACGCGGCCCGACCCCGCTCCTGCATCTCAAAGACCTGGCCATCGATCCGGAGACGCGCGAGCGCCTCTTCGCCGAGGTGGGCGAGGGCAACCTCAACTGGCCGGCAATCCTGGACGCGGCCCGGAAAGCCGCCGTGGAATGGTACATCGTCGAGCAGGATACCTGCGCGGGCGATCCTTTTGACAGTTTGAAGAAAAGCTACGAGAACCTACGCAAAATGGGCCTGGAGTAGATGGACAAGAGGATTCAGGCCCCCCGGGGCACGCACGACCTTCTGGGCGACGAGTTGACACGCCTCGAAGCGTTGGAACGCCTGGCGGCCAACACCGCCAAGCTGTGGGGCTACACCGGCATCCGCACGCCGGTCTTCGAGCACACCGGCCTTTTCACGCGCTCCATCGGCGAAGCCACGGACATCGTCGAGAAGGAGATGTTCACCATACCGCGCCGGACGGAAAAGCCGGGGGCGGACAGCTTCACCCTGCGGCCGGAGAACACCGCCGGCGTGGTCCGCGCCTATCTGGAACATAACCTGCATAAAACCCAGGGGCTGGCCAAGCTCTGTTACGTCGGCCCGCAGTTCAGGCGCGAAAGACCGCAAAAGGGCCGCCTGCGCGAGTTCAACCAGATGGGCGCCGAGGTGCTGGGAATCAAGCGGGGCGAGTCGGGCGCGAACTACACCGCCTACGCCGAGGTGATGCTGCTCGCCGCCGAGATACTCGCGCGCGCGGGCCTCAAAGGACTCAAGCTTAAGTTCAATAGCGTGGGCTGCTCACGTGAAGGCTGTCGTGACGGTTACCGCGAGAGGTTGAAGGACGCGTTGACGGCGCGGAGGAATAATCTCTGCGGCGACTGCCAGCGGCGCACCGACCGCAACGTCTTCCGGGTGCTGGACTGCAAGAAGCCCAACTGCCGGGAGATATGCGCCTCCTTCATAGATAGCGAACGCCAAAGGAGCGAGCCAGCATTCTGCAAAGCCTGTGTTGCCCAACTTATGTATGTGATAAGCACGTTCCAAGCGTTGCGTTCGCAGACCGTGCAGCAGACCGTGCAACTGACCTACAATCCGACCCCCGACCCGAATTTGGCGGGAACCGTTTTCGAACTCACCGACCCGGATTTGGTCCGCGGGCTTGACTATTACACGGGAACCGTTTTCGAATTCACCGCCGAGGGCCTCGGCTCCCAGGACGCCGTCGGCGGCGGGGGCAGCTACGACGGGCTGATCGAGGAATTGGGCGGTCCCAGCCTGGGCGCCACTGGCTTTGCTCTCGGCCTGGAACGCATCCTGATCGCCCAGCGGGCAGCCGGCGTCGATTCCGATTCCGTCCAAATCCCGGAAGTCGGGCCGCTGGTCTATGTAGCGGCTGCCGAGCGGGCGCAACCCCTCAGTGCGTCTGAAATTGCCACTTGCTACCGCATCGCCGTTGGGCTGCGGCAGGAGCAAGTACCTGTCGAGTACGACTTGTCCGGTCGAAGTCTTAAGGCTCAGATGAAACAAGCTGACAAACTCAACGCCCGCCTGGCGGTTATTATCGGGGAGGACGAGATCAAGCACGAAGAGGCCACGCTCAAGGACATGCAGACCGGCGAGCAGAAGCCGGTCAAACAGGTCGACCTCGCCGCGGAGATCAGGAAGGTAATCGGAAGCTGATGGAAAAGCACCTCGAAACCGCCTACCGCAACCACACATGTGGGTCGCTCACCGTGGAAAACGCCGGCCAGGAGGTCAAGCTCGCCGGCTGGGCCGCCAACCGCCGCGACCACGGGGGGCTGATCTTCATCGACCTGCGCGACCGCTTCGGGGTGACTCAAGTAGTGGTCGATCCCCAGCGCGCCGACGAGGCCGCTCACAAAGCCGCCGAGAGCGTGCGCGCCGAGTTCGTGCTGGCCGTCTCCGGCGTCGTCGAGAAGCGCCTGGAGGGCAAGGAAAACCCGGACATGCCCACCGGCGGGGTCGAAGTGGTCGCCAGGGAGCTGAAAGTGCTCTCGCCGGCCAAGACCCCGCCTTTCGACATAAGTGAACACTGCAAGGCCGGCGAGGAGCAGCGCCTCAAGCACCGCTACCTGGACCTCCGCCGCCCGCAGATGCGCGATGCGATGCTCACCCGCAGCCGGGTGGCCGCTGCGGTGCGCGAGCACCTGGGCTCCCTGGGGTTCGTGGAAATAGAAACGCCGCTCCTGGCCAAGAGCACCCCGGAAGGCGCGCGTGACTACCTGGTTCCCAGCAGGCTCTACCACGGCAAGTTCTACGCGCTGCCCCAGAGTCCGCAGCTCTTCAAGCAGCTCCTGATGGTCTCCGGCTTCGACCGCTACTACCAGCTGGCCCGCTGCCTGCGCGACGAGGACCTGCGCGGCAACCGCCAGCCGGAGCACACCCAGATCGACATGGAGATGTCCTTCGCCGACCAGGAGGACGTCTTCGCCGTCGCCGAGGGGGTCATGGGCGCGGCCTTCAGGGCGGGGATAGATTACGAAGTCCAGGCGCCGTTCGCGCGCCTCACCTATGCAGAGGCCATGAGCCGCTTCGGCACCGACAAGCCCGATCTGCGCTTCGGGCTGGAAATGCAGGACGTCTCGGAGCTGGCCCGCGAGAGCGAGTTCAAGATATTCAAGGGCGCCGTCGAGAGGGGCGGGGTGGTCAAGGCCCTGAACGCCAATGGCGCGGCCAAACTCAGCCGCAAGCAGATAGACGGGCTGACCGAGGCCGCCGCGGTCTACGGTGCCAAGGGCCTGGCCTGGATAAAGGTCGAGGCCGACGGGAAAGCCAACTCGCCCATCGCCAAGTTCTTCGACGAGGGCTTGCTCGGCAAGATAATCGCGAAGCTCGGGGGGGAAGAGGGCGACCTGCTGCTCTTCGTCGCCGACGGGGCCAGCGTGGCCAATGCCTCGCTGGCCGCGGTGCGCAACAAATTGGGCCGCGACCTGGGGCTCATCAAGGAGGGCGCGTTCGCGTTCCTGTGGGTCACCGACTTCCCGCTCTTCGCCTGGAGCGAGGATGAGAAGCGCTGGGCCAGCGAACACCATCCATTCACCGCGCCCTACTGGGACGACCTTGATATTCTGGAGTCGGACCCCGGAAAGGTGCGCTCGCAGAGCTACGACCTGGTCTTGAACGGCGAGGAGCTGGCCTCGGGCTCGGTGAGAATCCACGATCCGCGGGTGCAGAAGCGCATCTTCGAGGTGCTCAAGATATCCGCGGAGGAGGTCGCCGAGCGCTTCGGTTTCTTCACCGAGGCGCTGGCCTACGGCACTCCCCCGCACGCGGGCATCGCCCCGGGCTTCGACCGCGTGGTCGCGGTGATGCTCGGCCAGGAGGGCATCCGCGACGTGATCGCCTTCCCCAAGACCCAGCGGGCCATCGATCCCATGACCGGCGCCCCGGGCGACGTGGGCGGGCGCCAGCTGGAGGAGCTGGGCCTCACGGTAGAGGCCGAGGACTGAGGACTCTCGTGATCCGGCGCGCTTCCGCACTTCTTCTGGCCACGCTGGCCGCCGCCGCGCCGGCGGCGCTGGCCGGCGCCGAGAAGGAAAGACGGCCCGACGAACGCGAGAAGCTCGCCCTGATCGTCGACTACCTCCCGGCCTTCATGTACCGCGGCGAGAAGCTGGCCTACTCCTTCCGCGTCGAGCGGCGCCCCGGTCTCAAAGCCAAGCTGCCCTTCGAGATGTCCTGGCACTTCAAGGCGGACGAGAAGGGCAAGGCGCTCAAGCCCGGTTCGGCGGAGGGCGTCACCGAGAAGCACTTCAGCATCGTGCGCGGGTTCTTGAGGGTACCCAGGGGCGCGCGGATATTTCGTTACCAACTGAAGTCCGGCGGCAAGGTGCTGGGCTCCGGGCAGGCGCGGCTGGTCGGCGAGGACGAGAAGTGGCCCAAGGGGGCGCGCGCGGTCTGGAACGGGATCGCCGTCAATGGCGATCGCGTGATCCTCACCCTGGAGGAGCGGGGCGCCAAGGTCGACAACAAGTGGAAGCCGATCCGCTGGATATGGGAGAAGGGCCGCGCGCGGGCCGGGAACGTGGTGCTGGCCGGGCCGCGCCTGGCCGCGGCGCACAAGAAGAGCTACCAGGACCTGCTGGCCGGCAGCGCGACCAAGCTCAAGATCGTGGCACTGGCCCCGCCCGCCGCGAAGGGCGCGCGCCGGGGCGCGCCGGCCCAGGGCATCTACCGGCTGGTGGAACTGGTGGAGTCCCGGGTGCTGCCGGCCGCCGGAGGGGCCGACCTCGTCGTGCTGGTGGCCCCGCCGGAAGACCCGGAGATGGCCACCGAGCCGCGGCGCTACCGCCAGGGGCTCGACTGGATACTCTCGCGCCTCAAGCGCGCCAAGGTCCAGCGCGTGGCCCTGGTTCCACCGCTCACCAAGCGCGTGCCGGGCAGGCAGCTGGCCGCCTACGCGAAGCACTGCCAGAAGTCCGCCGCCGTGTACAAGACCCGCTTCCTGAAGACCGACGATCTCCTGGAGAACGAATACTGGGTCCCGGAAGGCGCCCTCGGCAAGGTCACCGGCCGCTATCCCAACGCGAAGGGCCAGAAGGCCCTGACCGAGCTGATAAAGGAAGCCTACAAGTGAGCGCGCGCCCGGAGCGCGCCGTCCCGGCCGAAAGCCGCTCCGAGCTGGCCCTCTGCGCGGTGCTGGCCGCGGCCGTTCACCTGCCTCTCTTGGCATGGGGCACGGTCCTGCTCCTGGCCGAACCGGCCGCCGCGGCGCAGCGGCCTGGAAATATTTCCATAGAAGTGGACATCTCCTCGCCGCGGCCCAGCGCCGAGCTCTCGCCCGCGGAGCGGCCGGAGATAGAGGTCGACGAGCCGGAGGCGCTCGAGCGGCCCCGCGAGCGCCTCGCGCTGCCCGCGCCCCAGGAGCCCGCCGAGCCGGAACCGGAGCCGGAACCGCGGCGCAAGTTCGAGATCGAGGCGCCCCCCACCCCGGAGGAGGTCACCAAGCCGATATCCAAACCCTCGACGCCCAGCGTCAGGACCGGGGTCACCGGCAACCGCGCCGCGCGCATCGGCCGGCACCACGTAATCCATCCCGACGACGGCACCGGGCGCTCGCCCCGGGAGGGGGTTGCCAAAGTAAGAGTGAGAGTGCTGGCCTCCGGCCGCGGGGCGGAGCTTAAGCTGGTGGAGTCCAGCGGGCACCGCGACCTCGACCGCGCGGCGCTGCGCGGCCTCAGGCGCGCGCGTTTCGAGCCGGCCACCAGGAACGGCAAGCCGGTGGACTCGGTTATCGTCCAGTCGGTTCGCTTCCGGAAGAAAGAAAAGCGGGGACGGCCCCCGGCTGAGTGAGCGCGGGGGGCGCTACCTTCTCCGCCGCCGGCGGATGCGCCGGCGGCTCTTGGAACGCTTGACGGTCTTCATCACGTCGGCCCGGCCGATCTCCTCGGGGGCCTCCTCCACCTGGATTTCCGCGGAGCCCTCGGGCATCTCGATGACCGGTAGTTGGGCGGGTTCAGGAGCCGCCGCCGCCTCCTCCTCCTGTTCGGCGGGCGCCGGCCGGGTCCGCGCCGGGGCGGCTTTCTCCTTGCCGCCGGGGCTCTCGCCCATGGCGGCCAGGAGCTCGGTGTAGAAGGCGGCCTTCTCCTCGATCCCCGCCTCCTGGGCAACGCGCAGCGCGTCGGCGATGCGTCCGGCCTTCTCGTACTTCTCAATCAGCCGGGTCTGGCGCTGGACGTCGCCCATCTGCCGGGCGACGCTGCTGGAAAGCGCCTTGGCCTCGCGGCCCTTGCCGGCCCGCTTGTAGACCCCGATGGCCTCCTCGACCAGCCCGGACTTCTTGGCCACCTCGGCGGCCACCGAGGGCATCCCCGCGCGCTCGTAAAGCTCCACGGCCAGCTCGACGTCGCCGGCCTCCTCGGCGACCCGCGCGGCATCGGCGGCCCTGCCGGCCTTGTCATAAATGGCCACCGCGCGCTCGATCATGCCGTGCTCCGTAGCCACCTGCACGGCGTCGTCGAACATCCCGGCCTGCTCGTAATCGTCGATGGCCTGGGCGGCCAGGCCCGACTCCACGGCCAGCGCGGCGGCGTCTGCGAACCTGCCGGCCTGCTCGTAGACCTCGATGGCCCGGCCGGTCCAGCCGGCGTCCAGGGCCACGCGCACGGCGTCTTTGTGGCGCTTCTTGGCGGCGTAGAGCTCGATGGCCCGGGCGGTCATGCCCGCCTCCACGGCGACCTCCGCGGCGTCGACCAGGTCGCCGGACTCCTCCAGGCCGGCGATGGCCCGCTCGTAGAGCCCCCCGGCGCGCGCGGCCATGGAGGCGTCGCGGGCCGAGCGCGCGGCGCTGACCAGCCGCCCGGCCTTCTCGTAGACCTCGATGGCCCGCTCGGTGGACCCCGCGTCCGCGGCCAGTCCCGCGGCATCGTCGGTGCGCCCGGCGCCCTCGAAGAATTCCACCGCGAAGTTGACGTACTTGGCCTCCACCGGGACCCGGCCGACCATCTTGCGGATGATCTCCGCCCGGCCCTGGTCGGAGGTTATCTGCGACAGCAGCTTCTCGATATCCACCTGGTTCGCCATTTCCGTCCTCCCCCGCCAGTTGCCGCGGAACCAAAGCCGCCCGACGCTGCCCCGGACCTTTATCCGGAATCAGGCCGCCGCCTGCAAGCGAAATACGCCCCGATCCGGCCGGGAGAAACCCAAGTCTTGCGGGCAGAGCCCCCTGCGGGTAGACTCTGAGGCCGATGACTGCTCCCGCGCTGGCCCTCTACTGGCACTTTCACCAGCCCTGCTACCGCGACCCGGCCACGGGCCGGGCGACCATGCCCTGGGTGCGCCTCCACGGCATCAAGGACTACTACGGCATGGCCGAGCTGCTGCGGGAGTTCCCCGGGGTGCGCTGCAGCTTCAACTTCGTGCCCGCGCTGCTCGACCAGTTGGAGGCCTGCGCGGCGGGCGAGGCCTTCGACGAGTTCGAGGAGCTGGCCCGCAGGCCCGCCGGGGAGCTCTCGCCCGCCGAGCGCGAGCGCGCGGTGGAGGTCTTCTTCTACGCCCACTGGGACCGCATGATCCGCGTCCACGGGCGCTACGGGGAGCTCCTCGAGAAGCGCGCGCCCTGGAAGCGCAGCGCCGCCCAGGCCGCGCCCGATTTTTCCACGGAAGAGCTGCGCGACCTGGCCACCTGGTCCACGCTGGCCTGGTACCACCCCCTGGCCGTGGAGCGCGACGCGGGACTGCGGGAACTGGCCGCCAAGGGCCGGGACTTCTCCGAATCCGAGAAGCTCTACGTGCTCGACCGCCAGCGGTCGGTGCTCGCCGAAGTGATCCCCGCCTATCGCGAGCTGGCCGCGCGCGGGCAGATCGAGCTGACCACCACGCCTTACTACCACCCGATCCTGCCCCTGCTGGTGGACATGACCTCGGCGCGCGCGGCCATACCCGGAGTGCGCATGCCGGAGCACTGGAAGCCGGTGCCCGAGGACGCCCGCGAGCAGCTCCGCCGCGCGGTGGCCAGCCACCGGCGGCGCTTCGGCTCCGCGCCCGCCGGCTGCTGGCCAAGTGAAGGTTCGCTGAGCGAGGCGGTGGTTCCCCTGCTGGCCGAAGCCGGCTTCAGCTGGACGGCCAGCGACGAGGAGATCCTGGCCTACTCCCTGGGCCGGAGCATGGAGCGCAGCGAGCTCTATAAGCCTTACCGCCTGGAGTTCGGCGGCGAAAACGTCGCGGCGATCTTTCGCGACCGGGAGCTCTCCGACGCTATCGGGTTCGTCTACCACCGCTGGGAGGACCAGGCCGCCGCCGCCCGCGACTTCGTCCGCCGCGCCCGGGAGAGCGGCGGCCAGCTGGTCACCGCGATCCTCGACGGCGAGAACGCCTGGGAGTACTACCCCGGCGGGGGCCTGCCCTTCCTGCGCGCGCTCTACGCGGAGCTCGAAGGCTCTGATATTTCGACCGTCCTCCCCGGCGATTACCTCGCGGAGCACCCCGGCGAGCGGCTCGCCAAACTCTGGCCGGGCTCCTGGATCAACCACGACTTTTACATCTGGGCCGGGCACCGCGACGACCAGCGTGCCTGGGACTACCTCTTTCGGGTCCGCGCGGACCTCGAAAGATTCGCCGCCGAGGATACGGACCGCGCCGCGCTGGAGCGCGCCTGGGAGGCGCTCTACGCCGCCGAGGGCAGCGACTGGTTCTGGTGGTACGGCGACGACCACGACTCGGCCCTCGACGGGGCCTTCGACGAGCTCTTCCGCAAGCACCTGGCCGGGGTCTACCGCGCGCTCTCCCGGCCCGCGCCGGACTTCCTGGCCGAGCCCATCGGCGGAGGGCACGGACCGCTGTGCGCCACCCAGCCGACTGGTTCCCTCGACGTGCAGGTCGACGGCCGCGCGGACGAGGCCGAGTGGCTCGCGGCCGGCTGCTACCGCACCACCGCGGGGGCCATGGACCGCTCCGCCGCGCCGCTGGTGGGCAGGCTCTTCTTCGGGGCCGGCGCCGGGGAGCTCTTCCTGCGCGCCGACTTCACCGAGTCGCGCCGCGCGGAGATAGATGACCGCCTCGATCTGCACCTGGTCTTCTCGGCGCCGCGCGAGGCCGAGCTGACCGTACGCGGCTTCGCCGGGGACGCGCCCCAGGTCTTCCTGGACGGGAGCCCAGCGGGGCGCCTGGCCTGGGGCCACGTCCTGGAGCTGGCCGTCCCCCGCGCCGCACTGGACCTCGGACCCGGCGCCGAGTGCGCCTTCTTCGCCGAGCTCCGCCGCGGAGAGGAACCCCTCGAACGCGTGCCGGACGCCGACCTTCTGCGCTTCTCGGCGCCGCCTGAGTAGTTTGCACCCCGGAGCCCGGCGGCTATAATCCCCTTTCCGGGGCGGGGCTGCGCGCGGTCCCCGTGCCCTTCGGGACTTGAGCTGCGCGGAGGTCGTTTCGGAGCCGTCCTATGTCCTTCGACGCATTGCGGCAGCACCAGCGGAAGATTCAGATTCCGCTGGCGATAGTGGTGATCATCATCTTCGTCTTCTTCTTCGGCGCCGGGCCCGGCATCCGCTCCCTCTTCCGCCCGACCGAGAAGATCACGACGGACGCCGAGCTGCTCCGCCTGGGCCACGACCTGCAAGCCGCCCGCCTGATTTCGCCGCCGCGCACCAAGCAGTACGAGGCCTGGGCCCGGAAGGACGTCGAGGAGATCGAGTTCAAGAACGAGGACGAGAAGAACCAGCGGATTCGGGAGATGGTCACCAAGGAAGTGGAGAGCTACTACCGGCGGGCGGCCGCGCTGGAGCATCGCCTGCCGGTTGACCTCGCCGGCGAGCTCGGCGTGCAGGTCACCGACGCGGAGCTCAACGAGCGGGTCCGGGAGCACGCCAAGAAGTACCTGGGGCTGGAGAAATTCAACCAGGCGGACTACAAGGATGAGCTGGACATCCGCTCGCTGTCGGTCGAGCGCTTCGAGGAGCTGCTCCGCGGGCAGATGCTGGCCAGGCGGGTGAACTCCATGCTGAGCATGGCCGCGGGGGCCTCGGAAAGCGAGCAGTTCGAGCACTACGCCCGGGAGCGCGAGAAGGTCCGCGTGCAGTACTTCCAGCGCCAGCCAACGGACTTCCTCACCGAGGTCGAGATGCTGCCCGGCAAGCGGCCGGAGAAGAAGAAGGCCGCCAAGAAGCTCGGCAAGGAAGAGGAGAAGG
>CBDUSI010000067.1:0-25269 GCA_965370045.1 uncultured bacterium
TAGTCGTGGCGATGGCCTCCCACTCCGCGCCCCGGGCCTTGAGCCGCGCGGCGTCTACTAACACTTCCCTCGGAAAGGGAACATTCTCAACCGCCAAGGCGCCAAGGCTCGGAGAACGGGATTCGTCTCCCACGCGGGGAGCGTCTGCCGATTGTCCGGGTCTGGATGTCCGCGGCCTGATCATATCTCTTCTTTCTGTGCTCAACAGCCCTTCTTGGCGTCTTGGCGGTTCAATAGTCCCTCCGCGTCTTGGCGGTTAAAAGACTAGTACCCCCTCATAAGTATGCGGATTTTTCCGTCATACGCGGCCCCCGGGTCTCACTTTCTTTCCGTAAGCGGCGCAGAATGAACGAAATAAACTTTTCATTTTTGACGGGTCCAGGAAATCCGCAATCCGAAATCCCAAATGATGGTACCCCCTCATAAGTACTATGAGCACCTGTCCACCGAGCCGCGCGGCGCGGGTCGTAAGCGGCGCATTCTCAGGCCCTGAAAATCTCATTTTTCCCGACTTTGGCCAAGTAGGGGAACTCCTCCCGCCTGAGAACACTGACACCTTCCATAAGAACAGGGGGTCTTAGCCCCCGGATGGCCGCGTTGGCGGGCGGGGAAACACCTAACCGGCGCGGTTTCAGCGAGAAGATTTCCGGGGATTTCCGGGGGATGGCTAACTTGACCGCAGTTTTCGGTTGTCGGTTTCCAGACTACTGACGACTGACATGTGAGGATCAGGATTTGGGATTCTTGACCTTCTTTGTCTTCCTTCTGAGCGTCGCTTCGAGCTCGCGGCATCGCACATAGGCATAGAATTCACGCCCAGCTTCGGTCAGTATCCAAAATGTCCTCTTGTCGTCGGGTTCGTGCGGCTGATCTGAAAGGGCCATGAGGCCGAGCACGGTGAAATCAGCCATCCACTTGAAGAATGTGTTCCTCGGCAGGAGCCAAGTCGCATTCTTCACTTTCTTCGTGTGATCTGCATGTGTTCCGGCGATGATACGGGTGGCCTCATGGCATGATATCTCGGGGTTCATGTGCGCCGCAAGGTCCCCGAAGATGGCTGCTAGTGTTGATTCACCTACCTTGCCCCACTGATTCTGGCCTACGTATCTCAGGTGGATTGGCTCGGTGCTCGCTCTCAGTAGTCTGAGCAGTTTCTCGTCTTTGTCTGTAGCCGCTTTCTCCTCCGAATGAAGGGCTTTGTTCAACTGTCTTGTTAGCTTTGCGTTCTCGCTGCTGAGTCGGGTTATCTCGTTCGCAACTTCCGGCCCTGCGGTCTCTGTAGCTCGCACCCAGCCGACTCGTGGATTCGTGTTGATCAATGTCATCAGTGATATGGAGAATTTGCCGTAGAGGTCCTCCGTTGAGGTCCAGTGCTTGACCATCTTTCGTTTGACCTTCGCCTTGAAAGCATCAAGCGCGGGGATCTTGTCGCGGTCGTGTTCGTCACGATCCCCTGGCCACGAAGCGCTGCCGTCCAATATGAATCCGATGGTGGGAATCTCTTGGTCAGTCGCGTAGTCGTATTCCTTTTCCGTGTAGCTGATCCCCTCGGAGGTCACGGAGCCATAACGGCGAGCGACGATGATCGCATAATAATCACACTCATCGATCTTCTTGGCGATCACCTTCCATTGGTCTTCGTCTCCGGCACTGAACATCTCCATGCCGACAGGGATGTGCCCCATTTCGAGGATGGCCTTGACCACCTGCTCTCGCTCTGCCTTCAGGTCTTCGTATGTTGAGCTGACGAATACTTGGTATTTCGCACCCATCCCGGAGCCCTCCCCATGAAGCACATTATAGACTAACAGATGTCTTGGACAACCTTCTTGACGCCTTTGCAGGCCACGGATTCCGGGGGGGGGGCCGGGGACACAATACTTAATTCCCGGTGCCACACCCCCTAATCCCCCCACCTCTTGACCCCGCCGGACGGGGAGGCTATGTTACCTGTATATGAACACGCCCGCGCCCGAGCCCAAACCGAAACGCTCGCGGCGGATGGTGGTCTGGATGGTCGCCATGCCGATTGCCATACTCCTCCTGGCCCTGGCCGGCGCCAACTGGAAGCGGTTCCACTTAGCTTACGCCAAGCACCTCATCAGCAGCGACGACACGATGAAGCAGTACCGCGGCGTCCAGATAGTGTTGGAGACCCACCTGCGCAAGGGCATGACCCTTGAGGAGGTACGTGCCATACTGGCGCCCGCCAGAGTTAGTGAAAGCGAGTTATCATTTCTTGACCAGTCACCGCCGATTCGTCAATTCGTGGTGGATACGGAGGGCGACCCTTCGAACTACACTGCTGAGTTGGTCTTCGACGAGGACGGCAGGCTGCGCCTCTTCTGCCTCGCTCCGGCTGCGCCGCCGCACCTCCAGTAACCCGATGCAATCCCCGCCCCCCCGCAGGACGGGTTGCGGAGATAGACTCCGCCGGCAACCCCGATCAGGAGTCTGGCGCTGCGGACTAGCTCTCAGCAGGCGGGGCGGGCTTCGTGGAGCCGGCGGCTTCGAGTTTCTTGACGCGCTTCTCCAAGCGGCCGATCTGTATCTGAGCGAGCAGGAACAGCAGTACGGACACTGCCAGAACAGTCAGCGATGCGGCCAGCAGATCGCCCTGGGGAGCATTCGGCGGTACTTCAGAAGCTGCACTCAGCAATCCTACGAACATAAGAAACCTCCCTAATCGGCGCGCGCTCTCCCCCGGACGGATTGTCTCCATGCCAGGGCTTGAGTTCAAGACTATTCTTCCGGCAATTCCCGGGGATTTTCGGGGACAGCGTACTGCAATGGCTCCGGCCCCAGCCCTAATCCCCCCACCTCTTGACACCCGCCCGGCCTAAACTTAGAATCCCTTTTCTCGCATCAAGGGAGGGAATCGCTTGAAGATTCGCAAGGCGCGCATGGGCGACGTCGAGGCCATGCACGCGCTGATCAACCGGCACGCCAAGCGCGGGCGCATGCTGGCCAGGAGCCGCCTGGAGCTCTACGAGAACCTCCGCGACTTCTTCGTGGCCGCCGAGAACCGCAAGGTCCACGGCGCCGCCGCGCTGCACATCTCCTGGGAGAGCCTCGCCGAGATCAAGAGCGTGGCTGTCTGTGACGGCGCCCACCGCAACGGCATCGGCCGCCGCCTGGTCCGCGCCTGCCTCAAGGAGGCCGCCGGGCTCGGCGCCCGCAAGGTGTTCGTGCTCACTTACGTCCCGGCCTTCTTCGAGAAGCTGGGCTTCGGGCGCATCGACCGCGCGGAACTGCCCCATCGCATCTGGGCCGAGTGCGTCAGGTGTCCGGAGTTCCCGGACTGCGGGGAGATTCCCATGGCCGTGGAGCTCCCCAGGAAGAAGAACGGCGGCCGCCGCGCCGCCCGGAAAGGCAAGTAGCAGCGTGGACACCTGGAAACTGGGCGCCGTCGAGCTCGCCGGGAAGATCGCCGCGGGGGAAGTCTCCTGCAAGCAGGCGGTCGAGGATTCCCTGGCGCGCATCGACGCCGTCGGGCCCGGGCTCCACGCGCTGATGCGTGACTGCCGCGACGAGGCGCTGGCCCGCGCGCGGGCGCTCGACGCCCGCCTGGCCGCCGGGGAGAAGCTCGGCCCGCTGGGCGGCGTGCCGGTGGTCCTAAAAGATAATCTCTGCTGGGAGGGCCACGTCACCAGCTGCTCGTCGAAGATTCTTGAGAACTATCGGGCGCCCTACACCGCCGGCGTCGTGGAGAAGCTGCTGGCCGCCGACGCGGTGGTCGTGGGCCAGAGCAACATGGACGAGTTCGCCATGGGCTCCTCCACCGAGAACAGCGCCTACCAGACCACCCTGAACCCCTGGGACACGGAGCGCGGCCCCGGGGGCTCCTCGGGCGGCTCGGCCGCGGCGGTGGCCGCGGGCATGGCGCCGCTCTCGCTGGGCTCGGACACCGGCGGTTCCATCCGCCAGCCGGCCTCTTTCTGCGGGGTTGTCGGCTTCAAGCCCACCTACGGGGCGGTCTCGCGCTGGGGGCTGGTGGCCTTCGCCAGCTCGCTCGACCAGATCGGTCCCTTCGCGCGCTCGGTGGCCGACGCCGCGCTCTTCTTCGAGGTGATCGCCGGGCACGACGGGCGTGACTCCACGTCGGCCGAGTGGCAGCCGGGCGACGTGCTCTCTCAGGTTCGCGCCGCGGACGTGGCCGGCAAGAAGTTCGGGGTGCCCGCCGAGTACTTCATCGAGGGCATGGAGACGCCCGTGGAGCAGGCGGTCCGCGCGGCAATGGAGAAGTTCCGGGAGCTGGGCGCAGAGCTGGTGGACATCAGCCTGCCGCACACGAAATACGCCGTGCCCATCTACTACATCGTGGCCACCGCGGAGTGCTCCAGCAACCTGGCCCGCTACGACGGGGTCCACTACGGGCACCGCAGCGCCGCGACCGACGAGTTGATCGGGATGTACTCGGCGACCCGCCGGGAGGGCTTCGGGGCCGAGGTCAAGCGGCGAATCATGCTGGGGACTTACGCGCTGAGCGCCGGCTACTACGACGCCTACTACCTGCGGGCGCTGAAGGTGCGAACTCTTGTTAAGCGCGATTTCGACGCGGCATTCCAGAAGGTCGATTACATCCTGACCCCCACCAGCCCCACGGTGCCCTTCAAGCTGGGCTCGCGCGTCGACGACCCGCTGGCCATGTACCTCTCGGACGTGTTCACCATCAACGTGAACCTGGCCGGCCTGCCGGGGGTCTCGCTGCCCTGCGCTTTCCCCGGGGGGCTGCCGGTCGGCTTGCAGATAATCGGCAACAACTTCGACGATGCCGGGGTGCTCTCGGCGGCGGCGGCCTTCGAGAAGGTCTCGGGTCTGGCCGGCCGCATGGCCATGACGGAAGACTGAGAAGATGGTCGACGAAGAAGATTACATCGAGGAAGAGAACTCCAAGACGCCGGTGGTCCCTCAGGAGCCGGTGGACGAGGAGGAGGCCGCGGAGGCCGCGGCGCTGGCCGAGGCCCTCGACGATCTGGTCGGGCCGGACCCAGTGGTCGGTCGCGAGACGGTCAACATTCCGCCGGTGGCCAAGGTCTTCATCTGCGCGCGCTGCAAGAGCGGCAAGCTCGACCCCACGGGGCTGAAGATGGGCGACGCGATGGCCTGCCCGGAGTGCGGCCACCTGACCAAGGTCACTCTCGAACACCTCATGGGCGAGGCCCGCGCCTCCCGGCGGCAGCAGGCCAAGAAGGCCTTCGAGGAGATGGACGACGAGGAGAAGGCCGAGTTCCTGGCCTCCAAGACCGGCCTGGAGAAGCTGATCATCTTCGTCCGCTACCGGCTGGGCGCCAAGGGCTCGGCGGCCATCTACCTGGGGCTGGTGGTGGTGGTCGCCGCCCTGGTCATCACCTACCTGTTGGTATTCGGCAACTACGAGATGCGCTCCGTCTCGATCTGGGTGGTGGTCGGAACGGTGGTGGGCGCCGCGGTGTTCGGCGTCGCAGCGCACTTCGCCTACGTGACGCTGATGTTCCACTACAAGAAGATGCTGAACTCCAAGGGCGGCGGCTCGGGTTCGCGACGGACCTCGGCCCGCCGGCGGAGAAGCTCGATCCGCACCAAGCCGCCCGAGGACGAGGACGAGGACGAGTAGGGCTTGCCTGGTTTTCGGCCGGTCTCCCGGCAAGGGTAATTGGCGGGCAATCAGATGTTAGAGAAGCTGCTAAGCTACATTGAGGGGCCTGAGGAACCGTACGATCCCTCCGTGCGCCTCGACTCGATTCATCTTGAGGATGAAGACGGGGTTCTGTGTGTGAGCGTCCGGGATCACTTCGGGACAGAAGAATGGAGTCGTTGGGAAGTAAGGGCAAGAGTGTTAAGGGACTACAGGATCGTCGATCCCTTTGGAGAGTTGACCGTGTGTGATGGCGACCACGTCCTTGTTCGCCAGCATACGGAATCGCGACAAGAACTGTTCTTTCGAGGCGTTCCCCAATCCCCCCTTGAAACAATGGGGCGGTTGGTTGTATCTCACCGCGAAGTCGCAGGAGGCTGGATTCCTTTCGAGCGGTTTATCACCTGCTGCTGCAATCTTGAGGACCTTCTAAGAGGTGGCTTCGGGATATTAGCCGACGGCCCAACGTTTCTCATCGAAACGTATGCGAATGCGCTCTCAAGCGAAGGGCTGAAGTCGAACGCTCTTCCTCCGCGCCCTGCCAAGTGGTGGAACGGTAGGCAGTGGCTTGAGAACACGGTGCCGCTTGTCGCTCTTGTCATCGGGGATTCCTTTTTCGTTGCTGAAGGTTTTGATGAGCAGCAACTGTCGGGAAGCAAGAGTCGATGACGGTCCGTTCATCGGACCAGCTGCCATTCTGGAACCGGTAACGCAGCAGCCAAACGAAGCTTTGAGCAGTATGACCTGAAAGGCCGCCCGACTACTTCAGCACCGGCACCGCATACGGCCCGTCGAGAAGCACCGCGATACTCGCCCCGGGGTTCGCGGTCACGTATCTGTCAATCGCCCCCTGGACCATGGCCTCGGCCGACTCTCGTCCGGAAAGGCCGGTTATCCCCGCGCCTCCGTCTATTCCGGGAGTGTCCGCGGTTACTTTCTCTTGACGTACCTGATGGTCGCCCGGCCGCCGCTGGAGAGCCGGACGTTCCAGTTCCTGTCTCCCCAGCGCACCCCCCAGGTGAGCGGGGTGTGGACGTAGCGGCGGCCCCGTCTGGTGTAGACGTGGGGGTGGATGCCCAGGGATGTGCCAGTCCTGTAGTAGACCACCCCGGGGGTGGCTCGCACGTAGGGCAGGTACTCCCCGGTGGAGGTGCGCACCCCGTAGTAGCCGTAGCCGTAGGGGCCGAGCACCACCCCCCCGGAGCCGACGGTGGCCGTCGCGGCGGCGGCCCGGTAGCGGGCGGCCTTCAGGTCGGCGAGGGCCTGCATCTCCTTGAGCCACTTGGCGCGCGCCGCAGCGTCGGCGTCCAGCTTCTTGGCCTGCTGCTTCTTGACCTCCTCGGCCAGGGCGATCTTGACGTTCTCCAGTTTCTTCTCTTCCTTGGTCTTCTCCTCGGGCGCGACCCAGCGGGCGCCGTGCCTGACGTAGCCCTTGGCGACCATGATCTCCTCGGTGGTCAGCCACTGCCCGGCGACCTTCTGGTAGCCGAGCTTGCGGCGGGCGACCGCGTTGTTCTCGTCGATGGTGATCACTTTCTCATAGGCTGCCCGGGCGTCCTTGCTGAAGCCGTGCTGCCGGTCGAGCCACTGGGCGAAGGCCAGCCAGCCCGCCGCGTCCCGGGGCCGGAGTCTCGCGCGGCGCGCTGCGACTTCCGCGAGCAGTCGCTCGTTGGCGGTCTTGCCTTTCTTGATGCTGACCACCTCCGAGCGCTTGAAGGTGATCTGGGCCTTCAGCCGGCCCTGGGAGACCTCCAGCACCACTTTTTCCGCGTCCTCTTTGACGACCTTACCCTCGCGCTCCGAGCCGTCCTTGAGCTTGACCACGTCGGCCAGGGCGGACCCCGCGACCAACCCGGCCAAGGTGATGGAAAGCATCAGCGCGCGCATGGCAGACCTCCAGACTCCTCCCCTGTTATTATGACGTAAACAGAGGGGCTTTTCGGCCCAAAAAATCCGGTGGGGATCGGCAGGCGCGGGCCTGGGGGCCACACGGAGCCATAACGTCCGATAATGACGCTCTCTTCTGATATTAAGAATCTTAATATAAGACCTTGACAGAGTCGTGTTACGTGATATAATTCGCCTTCAGAGAGGAGCTGAGTTGGAGACCCGCGAGATCGAATGTCCCTACTGCCGGGAGGCCATGCAGCCAGTGAAGGCGGCGTGTCCGCGCTGCGGGGTGGCGGTGGAGGGGCGTTTCCGGTTGCCGCGGGTGGCGCTGCTTGCGCCCGACGAGGCGGCCTTCCTGGCCGAGTACACGCTGGCGGGCTTCAGCATCAAGGAGCTCGAGAAGCGGGTGGGGATGAGCTACCCGGCGGTGCGCGCGCGACTGGACCGCATCATCGAGAGCATGCGTCGGCTTTCGGCGCCGGCCGAGGCCCGCGAGGAGATACTGAACCGGCTGGAGCGCGGCGAACTCCGCGCCGACCAGGCCGTCAGGTTGATTGAAGAGCTCTAATTGGGGGAAGGAGTAGCAATGTCCGATGAACGCGAACGCATAGAGAAGATGGCCGCCGAGGGGAAGATCAGCACCGAGGAGGCCGAACGCCTGAAGACTGCGCTGGAGAAGTCGGAGGAGAAAGAGGCCACCACGCCGCCGCGCGTGCCGACTGAAGGACCGGAGCTTTCCAGGCTGGCGGTGACCAGCCTTGTCCTGGCTGTCGCGGGCTTGCCCCTGTCCGCATTGCTTGGAGTGCTCGGGCTTGCGGCCATGCTGACCGGTCTGGTCCTGGGCATCGTTGCCTTGGTGCAGATCAGGAACAGCGGTGGCAAACTCTACGGGAAGGGTTTCGCGTTGGCGGGGCTCATTCTGCCTGTCTTATTGGTGCCTTGTAGTATTCTCGCCTATTTGTGCTTGGGTGGCAATTCCGACTCGGGCCTGAAGGGCCCGCTGGAGCAACGGGAGCAACGGGAGCAACGGGAGCAGCCGAGGACGGAGAAGCGCGTCATGGAGGTCAATGCTCAGGCGGCCTTGGCCCTGGCGGAGAAAGGCCGGGGCATGGTTGAGGCGTACCTCAAGTTCAAGAAGGCCAACCCGGGGGAGTCGTGGCAGCCCAAGAAGCTCAAGCTCGGGAAGCTTGACCCGGACGGCACGCTGGGTGTCGAAGACGCGGTGGTGCTTTACGGTGCGGTGCTGATCGCCTCCGCGTCCGAGAAGCCCATGGCGTTCAAGACCACGTCCCAACTCGGCAGCGACCCCCAGGTACAGATAGGGCGCGGCACCTACACGAAGGGCGGCAAGACCATCCCCTGCTACCAGTTCAAGGCGGCATTCAAGGTGCCCGGCGGCCAGGAGAAGGGCTCCGCGCGGGTGATCGTAAGGCTGGCGAAGTAGAAATGCCCGACGAGCACGAACGCATCGAGCAGCTGGCCGCCGAGGGGCGGATAAGCCAGGAGGACGCCGTCCAGTTTCAGGAGGC
The DNA here is from genome assembly GCA_965370045.1 of uncultured bacterium. Lineage (GTDB taxonomy): Bacteria > Planctomycetota > SZUA-567 > JAKLDR01 > JAKLDR01 > CAZONU01. Next base: position 9,037 of record CBDUSI010000067.1, read on the forward strand.
GCTGGCCGCCGCCGAGGAGCGCGGCGCGGCGCGGGGCGGTATGGTCCTCAGTTGGACGCTGCTGGCGGTGGACGTCGCCTTGCTTCTGGGATTGGCTGCAGCCCTGCCCTTTTCCGGCCTGCACACTTTCGAAAAGATGTTCATGGATATGGAACTCAAAGAGGGACTGCCCTTCCTCACGGAACTTCTCCTTTACCTGCCGGGCTGGGGATACGCGCTTCTCTTTCTCGGACTGGCGGCGGTCATGGTGACCAAGGAGCTGCTGGTGAAGCGCAAGGCCGTGACCCTGGCGGTGAACACTGTGGTCCTGGTGGGGTTGCTGATGTTCAAGATGTTCGTCGTGTGGGCCCTCTTCCTGCCGATGGTTTCCATGATGCAGCAGCTTTCCGAGACGACCTGAGGATCGGGAGAGGCGGGCATCAGCCATCCCGGCTTCCCAGCCAAGGGCTCCGCGCGGGCGATCGTAAGGCTCGAAGAATAGCCACTTAGCGAGCCCCGCAACTTTCCCGATGTTTTACTGAAACTCTTGCCGTCTTGACCCGTCTAAGTACCAGAGAAGAGCACCAACCACCGCAGGGGAGGTCCGAAGATGCGCACCGTCCTGAAAGAGCTTCGCAACTGGCGCGACTACCTTCCCGCGGCCTTCTGGGCGGTGGTGATGCTGGCGCTGACCATCGCCGGCCCGCTGTGGGCCACACTTACCTGAGTCCACACCCCGGGGGAGAAAATCCCCCTCCCCCTCCCCGACCGGCCCCGCAAGGGGCCGGTTCTTTTCCGCGCGTGAGCGCGCTTGTTCCTCAGGTTCGGCCCGTAGGGCCGGCTGAGGAACAAGTCATGAGTCAAGACTACGCCATGGAGGGCGGAAGCTCGACGGTTCGACAGGAGGTCGAAAGACATCGTTAGATGATGGGTGCGAAGAAGAGGCGAGCGCACAATGCCTCACTCGGCCATGATGATTCTTGCGCTGACCGGCCGGTGATCCGAGAGCTTCGAGTCAAGCGGCCGGTGCTCGGCGATGCGCCAGGAGGCCGGCGCCAGCACCCAGTCGATGGCCCGGCCGCTGGCGTCCGGCGTGGCCCGCGGGTAGCTCTTGGGTGTCGAATTGAAGTCGCCGGCGGCGACCAGCGGCGGGCCTTCGTCGGCGGCCAGTTCCCCTATGACCAGTGCCGCGGCGATGCGCACCTCCTCGCTGCGGTGTTCGAGGTGCACGGCCAGGATGCGGACCTCCCGGTCCCCAGGCAATAGCAGCGTGCAGAGGAGCCCCTTCTTGCGCCCGGCGCCAATGGTTTCAAGCGTGGAATAGCCCGGGAACTTGACGAGTCGCGCGTCGGTAATCGGAAAGCGGCTGAGTACCGCGTTGCCGCAGCGCACCGTGAAGAACGGCAGGGAAACGTCCAGGTTGCGCCCTTCCGCGCGATTGGCCAGCGGCATCGCGCGGGCGATGACCTCCGCCTGGTTGACGCCGCCTGACCAAGTGGAGTCGAAGTCCACTTCGTTAAGCACCACAACGTCGGGCTTCTCGGCGGCCAGCAGGGCGGCGATCTTTCGCAGCCGGGCGAGCTTGGCGTCCTTGTCGCCCCCGGACCAGTTGCCGTCTGCCAGGCCGCGCCCGTGGGCGATGTTGTAGATGGCGATGCGCAGCTCCTTGAGCGGCTCGGCTCTTGCCTCTTGCTTTGCCGAGGCGCTGATCAGCTTCACCGCCCGCAAGGGGCTGGTCAGCCGGCTCAGGGCGTACCACCCGAAGACGAACAGAAAGAGCGCGGCGAAAGCGTAGATCGCGCGGCGGATGCGCTTCTGCCTGGGGCTGAGCAGGGCCATGGGCTCAAGGATACCCCAGGATGCCGCCCAGCTCAAGAAATTAACACTTGCGTATCGCCCCTCCCAGGCCGACACTAGGGGCCGAGAAGGGCCCGGTGACCGCCCGACCCGGCCGCCGGTTAGGGCCCTAACAGGGCCTTTTTGGGCCGTTTGCGAAAAACGGGGTTTTCCCGAAACCGCAGCGGGGTTCCGGAGTCTAAGCCAATGAAGGTAGCTGGCAACAAAGCGCGTGAGGAGGCCAGGTTGCTGGCCCTGGCGCGCGCCGGCAGCGGCGAAGCCTTCGACGAGCTGGTGGGCCTGAACTCGGATCGCATCTACGGCCTGCTGGTAAGACTCACCGGCTCGACGGAGGACGCCGAGGACCTGGCCCAGGAGTGTTTCCTGCGTGCCTACCGCAGCCTGGCCTCGTTCCGCGGCGGTTCGGCCTTCTACACCTGGCTGTACCGCATCGCGCTGAACCTGGCCCGCTCAAGCGGACGGTCCAGGCAGAGGCGACGAGAAGTGGAGGTTCCCATGGCGGTGGTGGCGGGCAGACGCGCGAACGACGACGGCGACCAGCCGGACGCGCGCATCGAGGCCGCCGCGGTGGAGGACAGCCCCGAGGAGCTGGCCCATCGCCAGGAGATGATTGTGAAAGTCCAGGAGGCCATGGAAGACCTGAAGCACGAGCACCGCGAGGTGGTCGTGCTCCGGGACATAGAGGGCCTGGACTACGAGCAGATCGGGCAGTTGGTGGGGGCCACCCGCGAGGCGGTCAAGAGCCGCCTGCACCGCGCCCGCGGGGAGCTTGCCGCGCGGCTGAAGGGAATGGGCTATGCTGCGGTGTAAGGACCTGAGCGCCGAGCTGGACGCCTACCTCGACGGGGAGCTCGAGGAGGAGCGCGCCGCCGAGGTCGCCGGTCACGTTGAGGAATGCGCGGCCTGCCGCGAGGCGCTGGACGAGCGCCGCGGGGTGGCCCTGGCGGTCAAGCGGCTCCCGGGAGTCAAGGCCCCCGCGGAGTTCGTCGACAAGTTTCGCGCCGCGCGCGAGGCCGGGCCGCCGATGGCCCGGTTCGACGCGCCGCGCCGGCGCCGGCGCCTGGCCTGGATGGCCGGCAGCACCGCCGCCGCCGCCGCCGCCCTGCTGATCGCCGCGGCGTTGATTCCCGGCACGCTGGCACCCCACAAGTCTTTCGACGTGGAGAACGAGGCGCCCCGAGCCGCCGGCGGGGCCCCACCGGAGTTTGCCCAGCGGGGCAAGAAGCACGAGAAACACTCAGCCGCTGAGGGCGGTCGGTCTCCCGCGCCCAAGCCGCCCGACGTGTGCGCTGTGCCCAAGACGTCCGTGGGCGGAGGGGCCCCGATAATGGTGGTTCCCAAGCTGCAGCCGGGACTTCTCAAGTCCAAGCCGTCCGGGCCCGAGCCCACGCTCGTCCCCGTTCCGAGCGTGGCGGAGCCCACTCGGCTTGACCAGATTCAGGATGTGTCGCCGACCCGCACCCAGTCGCCGCCGGGGTCCACCGGGTCTCCCGTGACCGCGAAGAGCGGGCGCAGGTCCGCCGGCAAAGAGAGCAACGTCCGGGTCTACTTCCTGGCCGAGGAGGCGCTCGGGGCCGGTAAGGAGCCCACGGAGTCCTACAAGGGCAAGGGCGGCAAGCGCGGCAAGCTGGCTTGGAGTCGCGGCCTGAACCTCCGCAAGGAGTCGCCCGCCACTGCCAAGGTCCGCCTGGCGCGCATCGCTCGCAGCCTGGGCGGCGGGCAGGTCGTCGACCTTTCCGCGCTGCGGCCTAAGGGCGGGGCCGCGACGGGCGGCGGGCTGTCCTCTGCTCCGGCCGGTGGCGCGAAGAAGACCCCGCCCAAGGTCGCGGCTTCGCCGGGCACGCAGCCGCCCGGGAAAAGCTCCGGGTTCGGGATAATGTCCGTCGAGCCCGGCAAGAAGGAGAAGCCGACCCGCAAACCGAAGACCATCACCGCCAAGAACGATGTCGATGACAAGGGGGCGGCCGCCGCGGGCATCCTGGTGCTCTACCTGCCCGAGGACAAGTTCGAGACCTTCACCCGCGCGCTGGCCGCGTGGAGCGGCGCCGCGCCGGAAGCCGACGGCAAGTTGGGGGCCGTGGCCGAGAGGAAGGCGCTGGATCAGCTGAAGTCCGCGAAATACCTGGAAGCCACGGATGCCATGCGCCGCGCGCTGAAGCTCCCCAAGCGGAAGACCGAGGGCGGCAAGCGCTACGTGCTGGTGATCGTCCGCCTGGGCGGGGAAGCGGCCCCCGCCGCGAAGCCCAAGAAGTAGGTCAGGCGCCCGCCGTGGCCGAGGCTGCCTCGGGCTGCCCAAGCATTCTCGCAATACCTTCCTTTACGCTCACCAGCGGCCGGTCCAGCAGGGCCGGGGCGAAGTTGCGCTCGGCGGCCGAGTGGCCGATGAAGAACTCCGCCAGGCGCAGCGTTTCCAGGCGCCCCGCCGCCCGGATAATCGGGAAGCCGATCAGGCGCAGGTAGGTCTCCGGCAGGTGCAGGCGCACGCGGAAGACGCGCAGCGCGGCGGCCAGCGCGTCCCAGAACTCGAGCACGCTCATCGGCTCGGGCCCGGCAAGCTCACGCGGCCCGCCCTCGGCCTTGCCCTGCAAGGTGGCCAGCGCCAGGCACTCGGCGAAGTCCCCGGCCCATATCGGCTGGGTCTGGAAGGTGCCCTGGCCGAGGAACCAGGTCAGGGGCCAGGCGCGGCGGATGCGGGCCATCAGCGGGCAGGCCAGGTGGTCGTTGGGCCCGAAGCAGGGCGCGGCGCGCAGCACCACCGCGGGCATGTGTTTGAGCACGGCGTCCTCGCCGGCCAGCTTGCTCCTGGCCGCCCGCGCCCAGCCCCGGGGAGTTCCCAGTCCCGCGCGGGCGCACAGCAAAGTAGACGGGTATACGAAGCGCTCAACGCCCGCCGCCTCCGCCGCCCGGGCCAGTTCCCCCGAGCCGGCGACGTTCACCGCGTGCAGGCGCTCGGCGCCGACCGGCCGGGTCTCGGCGCCGAGGTGCAGCACCGTGGAGCAGCCGGCTACCGCCGCGGTCAGCGAATCCGGCGCGGCCAGGTCGCCCTCGACGAACTCGCAGTCGAGGCCGCCCAGGACGGAGCGGTCGGACCCCGCGCGCACCAGGCAGCGCAGCGCCGCGCCGCGCTCGACCAGCTCGCGCGCGGTGATGCGGCCGATGAATCCCGTGGCGCCGGTGACCAGTACCTTCATGACTGCTTCTCCGAAGGCATCATAGCCGCGCTGGGGGCCGAGTCAAGCGGGGCGGCTCGCGCCGGGCCTACTCCGGGATGCACATCATTATGACGGTGATGCCCGTCGAGATCACCCCCACGACCAGGCCCAGGAAGCTGAGCGCTTTGGGCCAGCCCTTGGTGCCCCGGGTCAGGAAGGCGGCCAGGCCTCCGAGGGCGAGTCCCACAAAAGGCGCCCAGCAGAACAGGAGCGCGACAATCGACAGGAGCTTCGCAAATCACGACGCGCCGTAGCGGATCGCCGTCCGCATTCTCGCAGGGGGCTGCTCCACAAGGTCCTTCAGCGGCAAGGTCGAGGTCAGCTTCTTCCCGCAGCCGGAACACTGCACCCAGGTGTTTCTCAGCTTCAAGATGGGAATGAAGAAGAACAGCTTGACCTGCTCGGTCGATTCGAAGGTCTGCGCCTGCATCTTCTCCTTGCCGCAGGCCGGGCAGTCCATTTCGATGTCGGATCCCTGGACCTCTTCGGTGATAGTAGTGAACTGGATAACCATGCGATTCTCTCCCCTGCTACCGTGATTGCTTCGGAAGCATAGCAAGTCTATGGCGGCGTGGGGGACGCGTCAAGGGTCTTCTCCGGGAGCCGCACCCCGCCCAGCTTCCGCCAGGCGGCCCCGTCGTAGCGTTCCAGGCGTATTCCCCTCTCGGTGATGGTCGCCCGCAGCGTCCCGAGTTCGTGCGTGGACAGGGGTTCGATGCCCGCGCGGCGCAGCATGGCCAGGAGCTCCTGCCCGGCCGGCTCGGAGCTCTCGAAGGCGCTCAGCGAGACCAGGGCCAGGCGCGCGCCGCAGAGCTTCAGCAACCGCTCGCTGCCCGGCTTCAGGCGCCAGGCGAAGCCGACCACCACCAGGTCGGCGCGGAGATTGCGTTTGGCCATCTCGTCCGCCGCCGCGCGCACCGCGGGTCCATTCGAGAGATCGGCAAAGAGCACCGCCCTGCCCTTCCAGCGGGCCAGGAGCAGCGCCGGGCGCGCGATGTTCCTCTTCCCCGGGTCGGCGCCCAGGGCGATTACCTCGACCTCGCCGAGAGCGGCGGTCCAGCCGGGGGCCAACCTGTCGGCATGATGGGCCAGCTCGGCCAGGGACTCGCTGCGCAGGCGTCCCGCGGGCGCGGCCAGGCGCCCCGCGCGCCCCGCCGAGACCAGATACTCGGCCCCGGACGCCGCGCTTTTCTCCCCCGACGCCAGCAGCGTGCGGTCGAGCCCGCCCAGCCGCTCGGCGCGCAGGAAGTCGACCACGTTCCGACCGCTGCCTTCGACCCACACCGCGCACTTCTCTCCCGAGGGCTCCTCCAGAATCGCGGCGCGGCCCCGGCCCAGGGACAGCAGAGAGACGCGCATCCCCTCCGGCGCGGGAGCGCGGAAGAGCCCCGAAACGCTCACCGGCACGGCCAGCACCAGCACCGCGACGGCCGCCCGCGCCCGCCATCTCTCGGGCAGCAGTCGCGGCCAGAGCAGCACCGCGGCCAGCGCGTAGTAGGCCAGGAGCACCCAGCCCGGCGGCTGGTCGCTGGCCAGTGACGAACCCGGCAGGTGTCCGGCGAGGTCGACGATGCCCTCGAGCAGCCACAGAAAGCCCCAGGCCAGCGCCGCTGGGACGGGGGCCAGCGGAGGGATCACGGTGCCGATGACCAACAGGGCCAGGCCCGCGGCCAGGGCCAGGCCCGCGATGGGGATGGCGAAGAGGTTGACCAGCGGCGCCCAGGGGCTGAGCACTCCGAAGATGCTGACCACCAGGGGCATGCAGGCGGCGGTGGCCGCCAGCGAGCTCAGCAGTGACATCCTCAGCCACTGAAAGGCCCGCGCGCGTCTGCGCTCGCGCGGTTCAACGGTCAGTGAGTAGGGGAAAGACAGCCGTGCCACCCAGGACCGCTCCAGGGCGGGCACGATGGCCATGATGAAGAAGACCGCCGCGCAGGACATCTGAAATCCCACGGAGAAGAGCTCCCGCGGCCAGAGGCCCAGGATCAGCAGCGCCGCGGGGGCCGGGCTGCTGGGCCCGGCGGTCCGGCGGCCCAGGGCGAAGCCGCCCGACCGCGGGCAGGCCATCGGCGGCGCGCGGAGCTCCGCGGTGCGCGCCCCGGCGAGCTGCGCGTAGACCAGCGCGAAGACGATGAGCACCAGCGCTGCCGGGCGCGGCCTGACGCCGATGGCGCGCAGCAGCCACCAGATCGCTCCGACCAGCAGCATCACGTGGATGCCGCTGACCGCCAGCAGGTGCCCCGCGCCGGTGCGGGTGAAGGCCAGTTGCTCATCGGCCTCCATCTCTCCTCGCCAGCCCAGCAGGATAGTGTTGAGCAGCGCCCCCTCGCGCTCGGGCATCTCCTCGCGGACCATCCCGGCCAGGCGCTCGCGCACGCCAGCCAGCGCCGCGCGGACCGAGCCCCCTCCGCCGGGTAATCGCTTGAAAAGCCCGGCGCGGCCCGAGCCCGACGTCCAGGTCCCCCGGGATGCCAGATACTCGCCGTAGTCCAGCCCTCCCGGGCTGCGCCGCGCGCCGGGAATGCTCAAGAGAAGCGGCAGGCGAACGCGCTCGCTGGGTCGTAACACATCCCTGCTATCGCCCCAGAGGGTCAGCCGCACCTGGCCGCGCGCGGGATAAGCCCGTCCCGCCGGGCCGAGGCTTTCGACTTCCAGGGTCAGGCGCTGGCCCGGCGAGCTGCCTCGCGCCGGGGGGTGGCTGGCCAGCACTTGTCCGGTGACCAGGGCCAGTCGCGGGCGGCCGGGGGCCAGCGCCAGCAGGCGCCCGACCTCCTCGGCCGGCGGCCGTGCCGCGCGGCCGGTGACGTTGAGCGCGCCGCAGAGGGCCACCAGGGTCAGGGCCGCGGCGGCCAGCGCGTGCCGGGATCTTCGCAGCCAAGCGGGAATCAGGAGCAGCGCGGCGGGCAGCGCGGCTGTCAACACATGCGCGGGAGCCAGCTCCAGCGCGCGGCCCGCCCAGATGCCGGTCGCGAAGGCCACCGCGGCGCTCAAGAGATAGCGCCGCGGCCTCCTCCGGGGAAGAGGGATTGCGTCCCTGGCGTCGGCCGGCGGGTTGCTCAACGCCCTGCTACGTCAGGGCAGCCACAGGTAGCAGAAGCGCTGCTGGGCGGCCACTTCCAGCTTGAGGCGCAGCTCCTCGGGCAGCCCCGCGCCGGACTTCGCCTGGAGCAGGAGCTTCAGCGGGTTGGGCTTGCGGCGGTAGCTGACGATGGGGGCGTCGGGACCGGTCAGCTTGCGGGCCGCGGCGATGGCGGCGTCCCAGTGGCCGATCTCGTCGATCATCTTGAGCTTGAGGGCGTCGGCGGCCAGGAAGACGCGCCCGTCGGCGAAGGCCGCGACCTCGGCGTCGGAGAGCTTGCGCCCGGTCTTGACTATGTTCACGAAGCGCGCGTGGTAGTCGGTGATGATCTTCTGCATGTAGGTCTTCTCTTCGTCGGTCATCGGCCGGAACATGCTGGGCACGTCCTTGAAGGGCACGCTCTTCATTGTCTGGGTCTCGATGCCCAGCTTCTCGCTGAGCAGCCGCTGGACGTTGAAGCTCATGCCGATGACCCCGATGGAGCCGGTTATGCAGGTCGGCCGGGCCACGATGTGGTCGGAGCGCGCGGAGACGTAGTACCCGCCGCTGGCCGCCACTTCATCGTAAAAGGCCACGAACTTGTAGCCGGCCTGCCTGCACTTCTGGACCTCGTTGTCGATGACGTCGCAGGCGGTCACCGTGCCGCCCGGCGAGTTGACGCGGAGCAGCACGGTCTTGATGTTCTTGGGCTGGCGGTACTTGCGCAGCTGGCGGAGCTGGGCGACGATCACGGGGGCCGCGCCCTGTCCGGAGGCGATAACCCCCTCGACGCGCACCAGCAGGATGCGGTCCTTGCCCTCCCCGGGCTCCTCTTCGACCAGCTTGTAGTTGCCCATGCCGCTCCCGCCGGCCCCGGCCATCCGCGAGTAGAAGACACCCACGACGGCCAGGAAGACCAGCGCCGTCAACAGGAGCATCCCACCGACGATGGCGATTATCAGGCCGACGCGCCGCTTGGGCTTTCTGCCGCCGGGCTTCACGCTGGCCATGGGTACCGCCGGCGGCGGGGGCGGGCTGCCCCAACCGGAACCGCTCTCCGGCGACGGGGGCGGCTGGTCCCAGGGCGTCGCGGCGGGGACTTCGCGGGTATCGGAGTTTTCGTCCACGGCGGTTTCTCCTTCAAGAAGACTTGAGATACCAGCATAGGTGGTCCCCACTTACTGTCAAGGTTCGGGGGTTGACATTCCCCGACGCCCGGTTAATGCTGGTCCCGGGTGGTCCTCGCTGCTTTGGAGAAGGAAACATCATGTCCAAGTTCACAGTCACGCCCAGGATGTTCCGCGCCAAGCGCGAAGTGTTCCCGGAGCTGGCCCGCGCCAGGAAGCGGCGCCGCGCGCTGGCCCGGAGCAAAGTAGGCCTCCAGCTGCTCAAGAAGCTCCGGCCGATCCTGAAGACCCTCTATCCCATTCCCGAGACCACCTACACCCTTTACCGACAATACGCGCGCAGCGGCGACCGCGCCCGCTTCGAGCGCCCCTATTTCGCCAAGCGCCACAACCTGACCGCCGCGGCCCTGGCCCAGTTCCTGGAGCCCTGCGCCAAGCACCTCGACGCCGTGCACGATTACCTATGGGACGTCTGCGGGGAAACCACCTGGATTCTCCCCGCCCACGAGCGCGGAGGAATGGACCTCTTCGCCACCGAGACCGCCTTCTGCCTGACCGAGACGCTGGAGATGCTCCGCGGGGAGTTGGCCGGGGAGGTCGTCGGGCGCGTCGAACATGAAGTCCGCCGCCGCGTGCTGGGGCCCTACCTGGACGGCGTTGGAAAGCGACGGGCACCGCCTTGGAAGAGGCGGGCGGCGCACGAACCGAACCTGACCGCCATCCTCCTGGGCCGGCAGCCCCACGGCCTTCACTGGCACCGGTACCACAACAACTGGAACGGGGTGTGCTCCAGCTCGGTGGGCGCGACCCTGCTGTATCTCGAACGCGACCCGCGCCGGCTGGCCAGGGGAATCAACGCGGTCCTGGATAGCCTGGATTACTTCCTCGGGGCGGCCTTCTCGGAGGACGGGGCCAGCAACGAGGGCGTCGCTTACTGGCAGTACGGACTGCTCAACTTCGTGCCCTTCGCCGAGCTGCTCCGCGCGCGCACCGGCGGGCAGGTCGACCTCCTGGCCGATCCTCGGATGAAGCTCATCGCCGGCTACCCCGCGAAAGTGATGCTCTCGCCGGGGCGCTTTTATAACCACGCGGACTGCCCACCGCGCCTGGAGCTCCAGCCCGGGGTGTTCGCCAAGCTCGCGGAGAAGACCGGCGCGGCCGGGCTCGGGGGCCTGCTCGCCTCTGAGCCGATCAGCGGCGCGCGGGTGCCCATGGCCCTGCGCGACCTCTTCTGGTGGGATGGGAAGCGCGCGCCGGCCCCGAAGGTCGGCGACGCGCGGCTGCCCGCCGCGGGGATATTCCGGTTGAAGTCCGGCCGGCTGGTGCTGGCCGGCAAGGCCGGTCACAATGCTGAGAACCACAACCACAACGACGTGGGCAGCTTCGTCCTGCACGCCGCGGGAGAGGATCTGCTCTGCGACCCCGGCGCGCCGCCCTACTCCCGGGAGTACTTCCAGCACCAGACGCGCTACAAGCTTTTCATCCATACCCAGTCGCGGGGCCACAACCTGCCGGCGGTGGGCGGGAAGCTCCAGGAGTTCGGCCGGCGCTTCCGCGGCCGGGTGCTGAAGTTCGACGCCGCCGGCGCGCGCAAGGCCGTCGAGATGGAGATCGCCCGCGCTTACCCCGTGAAGAAGCTCAAGAGCCTGAGGCGCCGGCTGGAGCTGGCCCCCGGCGGTCGCCTGGTGCTCGAAGACCGTTTCGAGTTCGGGGGCAAGGGCCTGCCCGTCGAGGAGGGCTTCGTGACCTGGCTGCCGGTGACGGTCAAGGGAAAGACGGCCACCGTTCGCGGAGAGAAGAATGTCCTCAAGCTGCGGATAGCCGGTCCCGGCCGTTTCCGCCTGGAGGAGCACGAGCTGGCCGCCAAGGTCGCGGCGGGGGCCACGGCGGCCATGACCCTGCGCCGGCTCTTCGTGCGGTTACCCGCGGGGGGGGAAACCTGTTTCCGTATGGAGGGGGAGCTCCGACCGCGAGGCCGATGACCGGAGGGCCGCAGCTTGGACGCCGCGAAGAACGTCAAGAGAAGAAGCCTGCCACCGGTCTTCTGGTTGTCTGTGGGCGGGAGCGTAGTGCTGCTTCTTGCCACGTGGTTCGAGTGGGAGCTGGTCGACAAGCTCACGCCCTTCGGCTGGTTCTTCTTTGGGGGAATCATGGGCCTGATCTATCTCGGGATAGTGGTCTGGTCTTTGGTTCACCTGATCCTTTCCTTCAAGCGCGACAGGCTACGCGCTGTCCTTCCCCTGGCTGTGAATGCTCTTCTGCTGGTGCTCCTGTTCACCGTCCCCTTCACCGCGATCACTCTGGACCTGAACTTCCGGTGGAGACTTGCGGAGCGCGAGGAAGTCGTCAGTATGGTTGAGTCCGGTGAGCTGGGGCCCGTATCGCCTGGAGAAATGAAGAGCTTCGACCTCCCCCGCAAGTACCGCCACCTCTCCCGAGGGGGCCGCGTGGCTGTGCAGCGGGACAAGGACGGGACTGCCTCGGTGCTCTTCTACACATTCGTGGGAGTCTTGGACAATTTCGCCGGCTTCATTCACCGGGCGGACGAGGGGAAGCCTTCTTCCCATGATTTTGCGGGCGATTTCAAGACAATGGAGAAGCAGAAGGACCACTGGTACTGGGGTTCCTCATGGTAGGAGCGGGCGTTTGAGAATCCTGCTGCGCGGGTTCGGGCTGGTCGGTCTGCTGGCGCTGGCCCTGGCGGCTTCCGCCTCGGCCGGTGAGCCCTGGTGGAACGCCGCCTGGAAGGCCCGGCGCGTCTTCGAGTGCACCGGCACGCGCTCGGAGCTGGCCGGCGACGAGGTCGGCGTCGTGGAGTTCCGCACCGCGGGTCTGGCCGCGCCCGACGGCCGCGACGTGCGCGTGCTGGCCCGCGGACGCAAGCTGCGGGCCGTCAAGATACTGGCCACCGGCCCCGGCGACCTCCTGCGCGTGGCCTTCCCGCTGGTCAAGGAAGTCACCAGTTATCACGTCTACTACGGGAACCCCAAGGCCAAGGGTACCGAGACCTTCCAACCCAGGCGGGGCCTGCTGGTCGAGGGCCGTGGCTTCCGGGGCGGCAACGTGGGCTCCTGGAAGGGGATGACCGGGGTGCGCCGGCGGGCCGGCCCTCGTTACGGGGCGAAGTTCGTCGACCGGGTGTACTTCGGCTACAACCCCGTCGGCCCCGAGACCAACTACGTCAACAAGTACACCGGCTGGCTGAAGATCCCCGCCGACGGTGAGTATCTCTTCGCGACCAGTTCGGACGACGCCAGTTTCCTACTCGTTGACGGCAAGATGATCGCCAAGTGGCCCGGCTGGCACGGCGCGCTGTCCCAGGTGCGCCCGCGCTTCAGCGGCAAGGCCCAGCTGAAGAAGGGCCTGGTCAAGCTGGAGTACTACCACGTGAACGGCGGGGGCACCGGCGTGGCCGTGGCCGCTTGGCAGCCGCCGGGGGCCAAGCGCGCCGTGACCATCCCGGCGGCGGCCTTCGCGCCGGTCAGCCGCGGCAAGCAGAAGAGCTACGAGTTGGGCGGGGTCCGCGCCGCCGCGGACTTCGAGGTGCAATCAGTTGGCGAGGCCTATCTGGACACCACCACCTGCCTGGTGCGCGTGCGCTTCACGGCGCGGCTGGGGGCAAAGGGCCGCATCCCCGCCGGGCGCCCCACGTGGAACTTCGGCGACGGGCAGACCGGCGCGGGTCCGGTCGTCGAGCACGTTTACATCAAGCCCGGGGTTTACTCCGTGAAGCTGACCGTCAAGGTCCGCGGCGGGAAGGTAGCCTGCACCGCTCGCGCGGGCATCGACCGGGACAAGCGCCGGGCCATCGCCGGGCGCTCCGAGCCCCTGACCGCCTACGCCGCGGCGCTGGCCGGCTACGACCTGGCCAAGTGCAGTCCCTCCGACCTGGCCGTCCTGGTCCGCTACTACCAGAAGCTCGACAGGGTTGCGGACCGCCTGCGCGTGGCCCGCGCGGTGCTGGCTCGCGGGAAGGAGTTCTCCGACCCGGACTACTTCGCCCAGCTGCTCTTCGCGGTGCGCGAGCTTCGGGAGAAGAAGCGCGGCGAGAAGGGCCGCTCCGAGGCGCTGGCCATGCTCAAGGCCGCCGAGGGCCGTTTCCGGAAGAGCAAGCGCCAGCAGGGCTACCGCGCCAAGGTCATCCGCGAGCGCGGCGACATCTTCTACTTTTACGCCGTGGACCTCGACAAGGCCTATAACGAGTACGACAAGGTGGTCACCCGCTTCCGGGGCCTGGAGGACAACATCGTGCGGGTCACCAAGATCCGCCTGGGGGACATCCACCGCGACCGCGGCAAGTACGAGGAGGCCGCCAAGCGCTACCGCGAGGCCGAGAAGCTCAAGCTCACCGGCCAGTCCGGCGCGCGCGACGAGGCCCGCCGGGGGGCCCTGCCCCAGATCGCCGAGAACTACTTCCGGCGCCGCAAGTACGAGGAGTGCGAGCGGGCCCTGAACATCTGGGAGTGGGAGTACCCCATGGAGAAGCTGCGGGGTTACTCCACGCTGGTCCGCGCGCAGCTCGACTTCCGTCGCAAGAAGCACGAGGAGGTCATCAAGCAGGTGGAGGTCCTATTACGCGTGAATCCCCGCAACAATTTCGCGGGTGAGCTGTTGATGATCAGCGCCATGGCCCACAATGCCCAGCGCCGCCGGGACCTTGCCTTGGCCTGCTACAAGCGCATCGTGAAGGACTACCCGGAGAGCAAGTACGCCGAGCGCGCCCAGGGCTACCTGGACGCGGCCGCCAAGAAGAAGCCGCCGCGGAAGAAGTAGGCCCGGGAACCGGACGGTCATCGGTTCTGCGTTTGAAAAACAGGTCCGACCCTGGTATCTTTACATTATGGCATTCAACGGCAGCGTTGCGCACGACCGGCGCGAGGAGACCCCGGAGGCGAAGGCCAGGTGGTTCCAGTCCCTCTCCCTCGCCGAACGTATGGAAATGCTTTGCTCTTTCACGGACCTGGCCTTGGCTGCAAGGCCCGACCTCCAGGAGCGGAAACATGCTGAACCGATTGCAGGGCGTATTCAAGTCCTTTCAAGAGCGTGACGTAAAGTACCTGGTGATCGGGGGCATCGCATCGGTGCTCCACGGCGTGCCTCGGACCACGTTCGATCTCGACATCCTCGTCGAAGCGACGGCGGATAACGCGAAGCGCCTCCTCGACGCACTGCTCGATGCCGGTCTGGGAACCGCATCGCTGACCACGGTCGAAGACCTCCTCGCAAACGAAATCACCATCTTCAAGGACCGCGTTCGAATCGACGTTCAGACCTCCACGCCAGGCATCACCTTCGCCGATGCATGGCCGAATCGAAAGACGGTGTCCTATCAGGGGCAGGAGTTCTTTATCTTGTCCAAGCAGGACCTCATCGCCTCCAAGCGGGCGTCCGGAAGGGACGTCGATCTGGAGGACGTTCGCCTTCTGGAGCTTTCCGAATCGGGGGACGCGGACGGCTGAAGACGGGCCTCACCCGCGCCCCTCCTGCCCCTTCAAGACTTCGATCATGGCGTGGAGGTTCTCCGGCGGGGCGTCGCCGGGCACCGCGTGGGCCGGGGCTGCGATGTAGCCGCCGGCGGCGCCGAGCCTGGTCAGGAGTTCCGCGACCTTCTCCTCCACCTCCTCCGGTGAGCCGTAAGGCAGCAGCTGCTGGGTGCTGATTCCCCCGTAGAAGGCCAGCCGGCCGGCGAAGCGCTCCTTCAATTCGAAGACGTCCATGACCTCCGGCTGGAAGGGGTTGAAGCAGTCCAGGCCCATCTCTACTAAGTCGTCAAAGAGCTCGTCGACCTTGCCGCAGGAATGTATGAAGACCTTCTTGCCGCCCTCCCTCACCGCGGCGTACTGCTTCGCCAGGCGCGGGGCGAGCATCTCCCGCCAGAGCGCCGGGCCCATCATCACCCCGGTCTGTGCCCCGAAGTCGTCGCCGAAGATTACCGCGTCGACCTCCGGGCAGGCCGCCAGCCCCAAACGGATTACTTCCAGGTTGAACTCCAGCACGCGGTCGAGCAGAGCTTCCGCGAAGGGCTTGTCCGCGACCATGGCCATCAGGAAGGTGTCCATGCCCGCCAGCGTCCAGCAGCGTTCGAAGAGCGAGAAGTCCACGGCCATCAGGAGAAAGCGGTCGGGCTCCTCGGCGCGGAGGCGGACCAGGCCGTCAAAGCGTCCCGGCGCGGCGGGGTCGGGCATCCCGAAAGAGCTCAGGCTCCCGGCGTCCAGCGCCGGATGGGGCATGCCGATGTCCCGGTCGGCGCGGCGGTCCCAGGTCACCCCGAACTCGTCGGTGTAGTAGCCCTTTTCATCTGTAACGCCGTATTCAATACGGATCACCGACGCGGAGGCCAGGTGGTTGCCGATCCCCGCCTCGAAGCCCGGATCGCCGTAGAACTCGGCCAGCGCCTCCCGGGCCGGCACGGTGAGGTTCACCTGGTAGGGCACGATATCCGTCGGCCGGTGGTCGAGGGCGGCGTACACGCGTTCGCGGGGAGTCATGCCGGTATCCTCCTCACGCGGGATTCTAGCCGGGCGCTGCCGGCAGTCCAGCGGCCGTTTTTCATGTTGTCCGCGCCGTCCCCGGCGGTATCATCTGCCAAGCGGAGGGAGCGCGTCGTGGCCGACGATGATCCTGTGGGCAGCATGCTGGGCTCTTCGGGGGTGGACCCCCGCCTGCCGCCCGTGGACCGCCGCAGGGAGGGCTCCGGCGGCAACCGCCGCCGCAGGCGCCGGAGCTCGGTGCGCACGCTCAGTCCCGAGGCCGCCGAGCGCGCCCGCCGCGAGCTCGGAGCCGAAATCGACCACGGCAACCAGGTCCTGAAACGCGTCGGACACCGCGTTCGGCTCGAGCTGCTCCCCGGCACGGACGGCGCTCCCGACCGGGTGGCGGTCATCTACCCGCCGGACGAGACCGCCGGGGCGCGCTGCGTGGTGCGCACGGTGCGCTGGCGCGACCTGGCTGGTGGGGGGCCTGCAAAAGGGGACCACTTTGAGGGGTTGATGGGCTTGTA
>CBDUSI010000068.1:0-24567 GCA_965370045.1 uncultured bacterium
CCTGAACGAGCTCGCGAATGTACTCGTCGGCCTCCGCGCCGGTCTTCTCCCAGGAGACGCTGGAGACTCCCGGCCGGTCGAAGGCTACTACCCGCTCCGATGGGCCCTCTCTGCCGATGCTCTTGCTGTTCTCGTGAATGGAGATTCTGTCAGGCGGAGGCGGCGCGTCTTCCTGCTGCCAGGGCAGAATCGCCTTCCAGTCGGGGCCTTTGGGCGTTTTCTCGGCTCTGGGGGCCCGTGGGCGTACATGCGTCCAGCTCCACCACGACCTGACCTGCACGAGGATGCTCTGCGCCGCGCGCAGCGCGACCCAGCTCTTCTCGTCCCCCAACAACTCGACCAGCCGCTCGGTTGCCGCCTCCCCGGCCTTGGTGATCCTTTCTTCACCACCAAGACACAAAGACACCAAGCTGGAGCTTCCCTCGCGGAACTGCTCGCCCGCGGAAGCTTGGGCTCCCGCCGCGTCCCAGCCCCCCTGCTCTTCTTGGTGACTTGGTGGTTGATTGTCCCCCGCCCAGCGGGAGTGGGTCAGCAGCGTCCGGGCGGCGATGGCGGCGACGTGGGGGTCGGAGCCGTGAGCCAGGTCGGCGAGCACTTCCAGCGCGGCCATACCCGCGGCCTCGGTGAAGAGCGAGGTCCACTCGCTACGGCGCTCCCAGGCCAGAGCTTTGAGCTCGCGGACGGGACGCTTCAGGAGGGTAGAAACTTCCTCCCAGGAGTCGCCCCCCGCGCGGTACTGCGCGGCGCTCTCCAGAACCTCCATGGCCTCGTCGAGCATGTGAACTCTCCAGACTTACCAGTATTATAACGCAACTGCGCCAGAATGTCAAGCAGAATTATCAGAATAAATGCGGCGGACGACCGATGATGCGTAATAGGCTGTGCGACAGAGTGTTACGCGAAACAGCAGGGCGTCGGAAAGTGATCGATCCGTGCCCTGGCTCACTGGTGCGGGCGCTCCCTTTCCATTATCTTGATTACGACGAGTGCAATCGTCATGAGAACAGCAAATGCAAGCTGCGAAAGAACCCAGTGGATCCCATACTCTGTCACCGAGTCGCGCAGTGGCCATGCATAGAGGAGACCCAGCAAGAAGTAGTGCAGGAGCAGCCCCAGCACGAGTATTGTTCTCCACGTTCTCTGCGCCTTGCTATTCCACCCCATAGTTCCTCCCGGGAAGCACTATACCACTGCACTTTGGGCGGGGCAAGCCCCAAGCCCTGCAAGCGCGCCGACCGATAACGTAGCATTGACTTACGCCGCTCGGGGCGGCATACTGAACGGGGAGAGATCGGCCCCGGGAACTGGGGTGTGGAGCCGGAAGGGATATGCTATGCCAGACACTGCACATTACTTCAAGTTGGGCTCGTCATTCCAGGAGACGTACCGGAGACACTATTTCGAGATGCTTGCCAAGTACCCGGACGACTCGGATGGAAACGCAGACCTGAGGCCGGCCCTTTTTGCGAAGTTGGGCAACACGCTGTCCGGGTATATACTTGCCATGGCTTTGATTGAGACTACGCTGAGGCACCCCGGCTGGTGGGTCCGCCACACGCCTTACAGGGATGTGGCAACGATGCAGGAGCTAATCGGGCGTTATGAGGGGCCCATTAGGCCGGCGTTCTGGTTACTCTTCTTCTCCAGGATAGAATGGGTAATCAGGAACATGCTGGCAGTCATCAAGCCCGGAGCGTGCGACGGGGGCCTCGGCCCTTATAAGAACGTGTATGCATGCTTCTTGAAGGCAATTGGGAGGCAAGACCTTGAAGTATTATTCGACGTAGCGCGGCACCTGCGAAACTCCTTGCACAACAGTGGCCATTACTGCGCCAAAGACAGAGGGCGCGCGGAGTTCGACTACAGAGGCCGGAAAGTGGTCTTTGAGCACGGTACACTCATAAAGGGCTCGACAGCCTTGTCGTTTGAGCTGATGGAGGACCTTATCTCCGCCTGCAGGGAGATAGTTGACACGCCGCTGATTTCTGGCCAGACCCGTATGCCGTTTGTGCTGGTGAAGAGTAGCTGACGCTCGCTGCTGTGAGCAGCTCACTTGAACAACCGGGGCATTCGGGGGACCGTTACCGTTAGGCGACCCGAGGATCCGCCCAACCCCTTGACCCCAACGGGGTGGGGGAGGTATGCTGTACCTGGAGGAGTATCCCGTGACCGACGCGCCGCCGACCGGGAAGAAGCGCTGCCGCTTGAAGTGGTGGCTGTGGTGCGGCGCACTCCTCCTGCTCCTGCTACCGGTGATTGCTTCGCTGCCGCACGCCTGCGACACTGAGTCGACGTGGCGGCTCGGCGCCTGGATCGTCCTCGCGATATGTGTCCCCTGCGTTGTGGGCGCCATTGTTCAGATGGTCAAGGCGATCCGGCGGCTCCCCTCCCTGCAGGGCAGGAACTTCGCAATAGGGTGCTCCGGTTTTCTCTTCGGAGTCATCCTGATGCTGCTGGGGCTGTGCCTTCCGTTCGCCTACTACGGACGGGGCACTTCCAGGCCGGTGATCGCCGCGGCGATAGGACTGTTCTTCATCGGCTTCGGGCTCTTCTTCCTGGGCATCGCCTCTCTATTGACGGCCCACTATCTCGGCCGCATGGACAAGCAGCCACATGGGCCGATGGCGCGGCCCCTCCGGCCAGCGGAGGACGAAGCGGAAGGGCAGGGGACGTGACCGACGAGAAGCCCGCCGAGAAGAAGCCCGGCCCGTCCCGCCGCGCGATCATCGGCTGGTCGGTGGGGATGTTCATGGTGCTGGGGCTGGCCGTGGGCGGGTCGGTGGCCTACCGGCCCTTGCGGCTGGTCTACGCGATCCACCGCGTTCGGCAGACCGACTACAAGCCCCGCGTGGCCCCGGACAAGTGGCT
The DNA here is from genome assembly GCA_965370045.1 of uncultured bacterium. GTDB lineage: Bacteria > Planctomycetota > SZUA-567 > JAKLDR01 > JAKLDR01 > CAZONU01. Next base: position 2,869 of record CBDUSI010000068.1, read on the forward strand.
GCTGCTGTGTCTGGATGGCGCGCGGGACGGAAACCGCCAGGCGATGGAAGCCGTTGTGGACCGCGCCCTCGTGCGCGGGGGACCGGTGTTCAGAGCGCAGGACGGCATGAGACTCTTCAATCCGACATTCGCTTTCGAAGCTGCTCGGGCCCAGCCGGAGCTCTTCTTCGACGTTCTGGACGGATACGACGATAAGGAGGTAAGGAAGGCTCTGGTCGGGTTGGAGCGTGAGTGCTGGTCGGCCAGCGGAAGAACACGGTTAGGCCCAATCGGTCGCTTGGTGCTCCGTGAGATCACCCTGGGAAACCTGTTTGAGGAGTACCGGGTCCACGCTTCCGACCCGGCGCCAAGGGTCCGCCGAGTCGCCCGCGCAGCACTGGATTTCGGCCGCCGCCGGTTCGCAAAGGAGCTGGCGCGCGAGGAGAAACATCTGCGGTCATTCTTCGTGAAGCTTGAGAACAAGAGCGACGAAGAGGTGATGGCGGCATTGAACAGGGTGTGGGGCGAGACATTAGAACAGTTCGATTTCTATCCGCATCCCGGGATCAAGTTGAGGTGGCACCTCAGGGGTCCTCAGGACGCGGTGCTGTACTTCACGGCCGCGACCAAGCGGGAGGACGCCTTCGTGCCGATATGGTGCCGGGCGGCTTTGGTGTTCGTGAAGCGCCGCTTCGCGGAGGAACTGGCCGCCGAGGAAGGGGAGGGCACACCGGAATGACCGACGAAGAGAAACGCCGCAAGAGGCGCAGGCTGCTGATTCTCGGCGGGGTCTTGTGAGCGTTGACACTGGCCGCGGTCGCGGCCGGGCTCCTGCTCTGGAAGGTGTTCTAACCGGTTACGGCGGGCCCCCGAATAGCTCCTGGCCGGCGCCTGGCGCGAATCCCCTCCCCGCGATGCGCAACATGTTGTGCAATAAGCACTTGCGGGATACGGCGGGTCGAAACTCCTTATGCACTTGATTTTCCAGTAACTTGCGGCTATACTGAGTGTCTGAACAATAGCCGCGCGAGGCGCGCGCGGCGCAGGCCGATTCTACGGGGGTTGTGAAAATTCCATGATTCGCATCGAGGCGCGTTCGGGGGAGCCGCTGGAGAAGACGCTTAAGCGCTTCAAGAAGGCCTGTGAGAAAGAGGGCCTGGCCAAAGACATAAAGAAAGTCGCTTACTACGAAAAGCCCAGCGACAAGATGCGCCGGCGCATGCGCAACCAGGTCAAGCGCATCAACAAGGAGAATCGGCTCAAGGAGACCGGCGGATAGTTCGGAGTGACGGGTTCCTTGGCGTTGTTTAACCGCATAAACAGGGATGGCCGGCCTATACGGGTCAGCCATCTTTTTTTGTCAGTTCACTGATTTGGAAAGCGGCCGACAGTGCCCGACGCTGACAAAGTCATAGAGGCCATCGACCTGACCAAGGTCTACAAGGACTTCTGGGGGCGTCCACGGGTGCTGGCCCTGGACGGATTGAACCTGTCCGTCGAGCGCGGCGAGGTATTCGGACTGCTGGGGCCCAACGGCTCGGGTAAGACCACCAGCGCCAAGCTCTTCCTGGGGCTGCTCTGGCCCACGCGGGGCAGCGCGCATATCCTGGGCCAGGCGCCCACCGATGTGGAGGTCAAGCGGCGCATCGGTTACCTGCCGGAGGAGAGCTACTTCTACCGCTTCCTCACCGGCCGCGAGACGGTTGAGTTCTACGCGCGCTTCTTCGGGGCCGGCCGCGCCGAGCGCCGCAGGCGCGCCGCCGAACTCCTGGAGATGGTCGGCCTGGCCGCCGCCGCCGACCGCCGGCTCTCGGAGTATTCCAAGGGGATGCTGCGCCGGGTGGGGCTGGCCCAGGCGCTGGTCGGCGACCCCGAACTGGTGCTGCTCGACGAGCCCACCAGCGGGCTCGACCCGGTGGGCGTCCGCCAGGTGAAGGACCTGGTGCTGGAGCTCAAGGGCCGGGGCTGCAGCGTGGTGCTCAACAGCCACCTGCTGGCCGACATGGAGGACATCTGCGACCGGGTGGCCATCCTCCACGGCGGCAAGCTGCGCAGGATCGGCTCGCTCGCCGAGCTCCTGGAGCGCGGCGACGCCGACCAGCTGGAATTCAAGGGCCTGGCCCCGGACGACGCCCGGGCCATCGAGGAGGAGGTCCGCCGCCGCGGCGGCGAGGTCACCGCCAGCCGGCACCCGCGGCGCACGCTGGAGGAGTTCTTCCTGGAGACCATCGGCCAGCCCCCGCCCGGGCAGGGAACCGGGAAGCAGTGACCCAGGCGGAGCCCGACGCACCCGCGCGGGAAAAGCGCCCCCCCGAGGATGAGAGCCCGGTTCCGGTTCCCACCGAATCGCAGCGCTTCTCGACGACGGTCATCCTGGCGATACTGACGATCATGAGCCTGCTGGGAGTGGGCATGGCCCTGGGGCACTACGGCGAGCGCGCGGATCTCGTGCGCATCATGCGCCGGGTCCCCGAGCACCTCGCCGCCGCCGGGCTGCTGGCCCTCCCGGTGATCGTGGCGCTGCTGGTCGCGGCCAGCCAGCGCGGCGGGCAGCTCGCCGGGGTGCTGGGCGTCACCTTCAAGGAGGTCCGGCGCGGCGGCGCACTGTGGATCGCGGTCATCGCCGGCCTGGCCGTGGCCTGCGGAACGCCCTTCCTGGAGACCGAGGCCGGGCCCGCCGGCCGGGTGAAGATGATCCTGACCGTGGCCGCCGGGATCGCCTCGGTGGTGGGCACTCTGCTGGCCGTGGGGCTGTCGGCGCTCTCGTTCTCGCGCGAGCTGGAAACGCGCAGCATCTACGTGACGGCCACCAAACCGGCGCCGCGCTGGGTGATCTACGCCGGCAAGCTGGGGGGCATCGCCCTGGTCCTGGCGCTGGCCGTCGCGGCCACCGGGCTCGGCGCGCTGGCCGCGGTGCACTTCTCTCTGCGGGGCGAGGCCGGGAAGGCCCGCGCCGAGGGCCGGAACCCGGAACACGTCTGGCTGACCGCCTACTACTCCCGGCGCGACACCCGCCCGCTGCCGGTCCGCGGGCCCGACGGGCGCCGGGCACCCGCGCACCGCTTCTTCCGGGGCAAGTCCAAGCGCTTCACCGTCCCGGTGCCCCCGTCTGAGATGGCCGCGCGCTGGCTGGTGCTGCGCATCTACGCCGGGCCGGCGATTCCCAACCTCCAGACCGCGCCGGCCAGGGTCCACTGCGGGGGCGAGATCTACCGCCTCAACGTCGACCGCGGCATTCCCGTCGACCTGGTGGTGCCCGCCTCGGTCGCGCGCGACGGCCAGATCACCGTGGCCCTCGAGCCCGCCCAGGACATGGCGGACATCAACCGCGGGCTGCGCATTCCCGCCCGGGGTCCGGTGGCCGTGGCCGCCGTGGGCGACGGGATGGGGGTCACCCTGCTCAAGAGCCTGGGGCTGATCTGGCTGCAGCTCCTGGTGGTCGCCGCGGTGACGCTCACCGCGGCCAGCGTCCTGTCCTTCCCGGTGGCGGCGGTCACCGGCCTGGCCGCGGCGATCACCGGGCACCTCTCCGGACTGGCGGTGGGCATACTCCGTTACGCGCTCAAGACCGGCAAGGACGTCGCCGCCGGGCACGCGCACGGGCCGGGCTGCGGCCACGAGGCCGCCAAGAGCGAGGGAGTTTCCAGACTGGGGCAGCTGGTCCGCCAGGAGGTCACCGGGCTCTTGGCCATCCTTCCGGACTTCGAGGCGGCGGGCACCTCCGACTACCTGGCCGCCGGGGACTACGTGCCCTGGCGCTTCATGGCCGCCGCGGTGATGGGCCTGCTGGTGCTGCGCGCGCTGCCGGCGGCGCTGCTGGGCTGCCTGGTCTTCTCGCGGCGCGAGGTGGGCAAGTGAGCCGGCGGGGAGGAGTGACCCTCTACCTGGGGCTGGCCGTCCTGCTGGTCGGGGCGGCCCGGCCGGTGGAGGCCTATCTGGTCCGGCTGCGCGCCGAGAAGGACGCGGACGGCTACAGCCTGGCCGCCTTCGCGCCGGCCGGCGGTCGCCCGGCGGTCGAGGCCATTTCCACCGCGTGCCTGGGTGGGACCCGCGGCATCATCGCCGACCTCCTCTGGATGCGCGCCATCCGCATGCAGGAGGAGGGCCGCAGCTACGAGATCGTGGCCCTGCTCGACGGCATCCTCCAGATGCAGCCGCACTTCACCTCGGTGTGGGCCTACCAGGGCCACGTGCTGGTCTTCGACTTCGGCTCGGCCCTGGAGAACCCCGACCCCGCCGAGAGCTACCGCTGGATCCGCCGGGGCCTCGACGTCCTGGAGGAGGGCGCGCGCAAGAACCCCACCAGCTGCAGGCTGGAGTTCGAGATGGCCAGCGCCTACCAGCGCAAGCTCTCGCCCTTCTCGGTGGACAAGAAGACCTGGCTGATGCACGTGCGCAGCTGGGAGGAGGAGCTGGTCCGCCGCGCGGAAAAGCAGGGCGGTGCCAAACGCTGGCCGAAAGAACTCGGCGACTGGTACGCCGAGCTGGTCGCCCGCGCGGAGAAGGAGGGACTGAAGGACAAGTCTCCCCGCGCCGTGCGCCGGTGGTACGACGAGCACTCCCGCCGGAGCCGCGAGCAGGGCCGCGGGGACCCGGTCTTCGACCGGCACCTAGGCCTGAAGCTGGCCCGCAACCATTACCTGCGCGCCGCGGGGAAACCCGACGCGACCCGCAACCGGAGGTTGCTGAGCAGGCGGATGGCGATAAGATGTCTGGAGCGCATGGGGCACTGGCCCCAGGCCGAGAGGGGCTGGGTGAAGATACTCGAGTACCTGGTCGACGACCAGAAGGTCGAGCGGGACTCGCCGGTCTACCTTCAGCACCAGCGGTTCTTCCGGGGGTTCATGCGCCAGTGGGCCGCGTTGCTCCTGGAGCAGGGTGACGGGACCGGCTCCCGGGCGGTGTACGGCAGGATGAAGCGGCACTTCGCGGGGACTCCCGGCTACCTTGGGGTGCTCGCCCAGGAGGTCCGCAGCCGCCGCAACGTGAGGGACGAGCGCGGCGCCCGCGCGCTGCACAAGCTCATGCGCGAGAAGCTGGGCGAGAGGCGCAGCTACCAGCAGATAATCGGCGGGGGCCGGTAGCCCGGCACGCCGCGGGAAGAACCGAAGAGGAGGAGAAAGCACCGTGCCGAAGACATCCAAGAAATGGATCCTGCCGGGCATCGGCCTGGCGTTCACCGTCGCGGCCCTGCTGGCCGTCTCGGCCCTGGGGGCCGAGTCCGAAACCGGCGCGAACACCGCCAAGGCCCTCAGCAGCCTGCCCTGGGCCTCGACCGAGGGGCGGCTGACCATGCTGTGGTTCCTGGCGCCGCTGGGCGCGCTGGCCGGCATCATCGGCGCGTGGGTCTGCTACTCGCTGGTGATGAAGGCCGACGAGGGCGACGACGAGATGAAGCGCATCGCCGGCTACGTCCGCGACGGGGCCCGCGCCTACCTCAAGCGCCAGTACAAGGTGGTCGCCGTGGTATTCGCGGTCCTTTTCCTGTTCTTCGCCTTTCTCAGTTACGTTTTGAACGTGCTGCCCGGGCTGGTGCCCTTCGCCTTCCTGACCGGGGGCTTCTTCTCGGGGCTCTGCGGCTGGATCGGCATGAACACCGCCACGCGGGCGTCGAACCGCACCGCGGCCGCCGCCAAGGAGTCGCTGAACGCCGGCCTGCGCGTGGCTTTCCAGTCCGGCGCGGTGATGGGCCTGATCGTGGTGGGCCTGGGATTGCTCGACATCTGCCTGTGGTTCGCGGCGCTCTACTGGCTGGCCCCCAAGTTTGGCGTTCACTTCAGCCTGACCGACATAACCGTGACCATGCTCTGCTTCGGGATGGGCGCTTCGCTGCAGGCGCTGTTCGCGCGCGTGGGCGGGGGCATCTTCACCAAGGCCGCCGACGTGGGCGCGGACCTGGTCGGCAAGGTGGAGGCCGGCATCCCCGAGGACGACCCCCGCAACCCCGCGACCATCGCCGACAACGTGGGTGACAACGTGGGCGACGTGGCCGGCATGGGCGCGGACCTCTACGAGAGCTACTGCGGCTCGGTGCTGGCCACCGCCGCCCTGGGCGTGGCCGCCTACCACGGGGCCAAGGGCCTGAGCGCGGAGCAGATTCACCTCAAGCAGCTGGCCGCGGCCTTCTTGCCCATGGTCATCGCCGGGGTGGGCGTGCTGCTCTCGGCGGTCTGCGTGGGGCTGGTGCGCACCAAGGAGGGCGCGACTCAGAAACAACTCCTGGCCGCGCTGGGCCGGGCGGTGAACATCAGCGCCGTGGGCATCGGCGCCCTGGCTCTGCTGGTCGTCGGCCTGATCTTCGGCTGGGACCGCACCGGGCTGGGGGTGTGGGGCGCGGTGGTCACCGGGCTGATAACCGGGATCATCATCGGCAAGGCCACCGAGTACTTCACCGCCGCGGACTTCAAGCCCACCCAGGGGGTGGCCCGCAGCAGCGAGACCGGGCCGGCCACGGTGATCATCGAGGGCCTGGCCGTGGGCATGCAGTCCACCTGGGTGCCGGTCATCGCCGTCTGCGTGGGCACCATGTCGGCCTACATGCTGGCCGGCGGCGGCGACCCGGCCATGGGCCTCTACGGGGTGGGCGTGGCCGCCGTGGGCATGCTCAGCACCCTGGGACTGACGCTGGCCACCGACGCCTACGGCCCCATCGCCGACAACGCCGGGGGCAACGCGCAGATGACCAACCAGCCGGAGTTCGTCCGTGAGCGCACCGACGCGCTGGACTCGCTGGGCAACACCACCGCGGCCACCGGCAAGGGCTTCGCCATCGGCTCGGCGGCGCTGACCGCCCTGGCCCTGCTGGCCGCCTACATCGAGGAGCTGCGCAACGGGCTCAACCAGCTGGGGGCGGCCGCGGCCAAGTCCATAGCGTCCGCCGGGGCCGAGGGGGTAATGCTCCTGGGCCAGACGGTGAGGGGCGTGATGCGCGACGGCGGGGCCGCCGTGCAGGTGCTGGTCAACGGGAAGTGGCTCTTCACCGACCAGATGCGCCTGAACGACTTCATGAGCTACTACAACGTCACGCTGATGAACCCCAGCGTGCTGATCGGCATGTTCCTGGGCAGCATGACCGCGTTCCTGTTCTGCTCCATGACCATGAAGGCGGTGGGCCGCGCGGCCGCGGCCATGGTCGAGGAGGTCCGCCGCCAGTTCCGGACCATCACCGGGCTGATGGAGGGCAAGGCCCAGCCGGACTACGCCACCTGCGTGGACATCGCCACCAGGGGCGCCCAGAAAGAGATGATGCTGCCCTCCATGCTCGCGGTGATCATACCCATCGCCGCCGGGCTGGTGTTCGGCGTGGCCGGCGTGCTGGGACTCCTGGCCGGCGGGCTGGTCACCGGCTTCACCCTGGCGGTCTTCATGGCCAACGCCGGGGGCGCGTGGGACAACGCCAAGAAGTTCATCGAGACCGGCAAGCTGGGTGGCAAGGGCTCGGACCAGCACAAGGCCGCGGTGGTCGGCGACACGGTCGGCGACCCCTTCAAGGACACCTCGGGACCCAGCCTTAACATTCTCATCAAGCTGATGAGCATGGTCAGCGTGGTCGCCGCCGGGCTGATAGTCAAGTACGGCGACCTGATCGGCCGCTACCTGGCCGTGTGGCTCAAGAGCTAGTGGCCAAGAAGACCAAGCGGAAGGCCAAGGCCCGCAAGGGCCCGCGCGCGGCGAAGAAGCCCGGGCCGCCAGAGCCGGATGAAATGGCCGTCGCCGCGGCCCGCGCCGCGGATGATCGCAAGGCCGAGGACGTCCTGGTCCTGGACCTCCGCGGCCGCTCGCAGGTCGCCGACTTCTTCGTGATCGCCACCGGGCAGGTCGAGAGCCAGCTGGCGGCCATCGTCCGCTCCGCGCAGGAGGCCATGGCCGCGCTTGGCGCCAAGCCCCTGGGCCGCGCCGAGGCGGTTACTGCGGGCGGCTGGGCGCTGCTGGACTACGGCGCGGTGGTGGTCCACGCCTTCACCCCCGAGATCCGCGACTACTACGACCTGGAACTCCTGTGGGGCGACGCCCCGCATGTGGAGTGGGCGGCGAAGAAGGCCTAGCCCGGCGCCATTCCGGACGTTTTTACTGAATTTTCCGGCCGGCGCGTCGTCTGTAAAATAATGGGAGGGCGTCCGTATGCCTTGGCCTTCGAGTTTCCCCTTGCATGGAGGGTCAAGATGGGAAGAGGAGAATAGATTCAACAGGAGCCGCTCAGGGCAATCCATTGAGGAAATCCCGGACTGATAATGCCGGAACCGCGGGAGAAGTAAGATGGCCGGTCGACTTGTCTTGTCGTCGTATCGCGCATTGTCGCTCTTGGCATGCGTTGCGGCAGTCTCTGGGTGCACACCGGCCCGCCACGCCATAGAACCGCTCACAATCCCGGGTAAGCCTGCTGAAATCAAGGCACCCGTTTTCGCCGTGCTGGGCGGGAGCCTGCTTCTCGCACCGGTTCGGGTGAACGGCGGCCCGGAGCGCCTGTTCCTGGTCGACACCGGCAGCCCCGTATGCGCTGTCAGCCCAGCGTTGGCGAGGGAACTCTGGAAGACGCCCAAGAACGCGCCGACCGACCGTTGCGTGAGTCTCCAGTGGGGTCCGCTGAATATCCCCAGGGTCCCGGTCCAGGTGGACCGTGCGGCCGACAACGGCCGTAGGGTTCAGGGCATCCTGGGCTGCAACGTGCTCGCGGCCTTCGCACAGGTCGAGTTCGGGCCGTTCGCGGCCCGGAAGTATGAGAAAACGCATATATGGCTGCGCTCCATGCCGTCCGCCGGCAATGACCGGGAAAACTCGCGGAAGAGAATCAGCGCCAGGCTGTTGTGGTACACCGGGCACCCGGCGGCCAGCCTGCGGATTGGCACCGCCGGGCGCAGGCGGCGTGTGTTTTTCTTCATCGACAGTGGTGCTCACGCAGTGACCATAAGCCCGGCCATCGGGAGAACTTTCGGGGACGAGCGCTGGGATGCGCGGCTCACCACGAGCGCGGGTCAATTAGCGTTCGCAATACCAGAGCTCTACCTTGAAAACGTTCGCCTGCCCAACGCTGTGGTTTCGGTCGACATCATGGCTGGCCGGGCGTCCAGCAAGATATGCCGCGGTAGCGGTCTCCTGGGCATGAGCGTCCTGGCCCGCGGGAAAACGGTCATTGATTTCCAGAACAATCGCTTCATCTTCGACCCCAGTCCCGGCTCCATCGACCCGGTCCTGCCCATCCTGGAAGCGGCCTACGCTAGCGCGGAGTGCAAGAAGCACGCCGGCGGCAGATCCGATCTGCGTGCTGACGAGAAAGAGATAGACAGACATGTAAAGCGACTTGCCTCAGACCGCTGGTCCGAGCGCAGGGCCGCGATGGAGCACTTGATCGGTGTCTACCGTCTTGCCAGGCCTCACCTTAAAGAGGCAACTAGGTCCGAGGAACCAATGGTGAGCAGCCGCGCCGAAGCCTTGCTCCTCAAGTGCGGGCCACTGGGCTGGCTGGGGCTTGAATATCGCCAGAGGAGCGCGGACGACGATTCGTCCGCGGGTCCCCGTGACGGCCGTGGCGTTGTCGTCGTAAGAGTCTTTCAGGGAAGTCCCGCCGAGAAGGCCGGCCTGAAGCCGGGCGATATCCTATATTCGGCTGGCGGCACGGTGATAAATGGCAGGAATAAGCTGGCCGAGATAGTAGGTAATACCCCGCCGGGCACTCAACTGAATATTTCGATCTACCGCCACGGGCGGAAGAAGGAACTCAAGGTTACGGTCGGCCTGTCCGAGCGCTGGCGCTAGAGTGACCATGAGGCTCTCCCTACCTCAGCCCCAGGACATGTAAGACCTCGGCGAGCATCACCTCTCCCCGCGCCGCGTAGCCGCCGTCGGTGACCCAGGCGGCCCCGGAGAGGCACCCCGGCTTGCCCTTGCCAATAGCCTCCCGGGCAACCTCGCCCTTGCCATCGTCCAGTGGCCAGTGGGCCACCAGCCCGCAGGACCGGAGTTCAAGCTCCCGGTAGCGCTTGAATCTCTCCCCTTCCTTGAGGAACCGCCCTGGAGGACAACGACTGGTTCGTGCGCGGCACCGCCGACACCGCGCTGCGGGGCTTCGCCCGAAAGCCCGAGGGAGTGGGCTTCAACGACCATGCCTCCGGCGCCGAGGCCCGCTGGCGCGAGGCCGAAAAGTGGCGGCGGCACTTCAAGAAGAGCGAATAGGCCGGCCCGCGCGGCATTCCGCGGAATTACTCTTGACGGCCTTACCCCGGCCCGTACAATACTATACGTAACCTTCCAGTGTCCAAGGGGGGCCCACGGCGGGCTCCTATTTTTTGAGGCTGGCCTCGTCGGAATGGACACGGAGCGGGAGGCGGGGCAGCCGGCCGGTGATACCGGCAGAACCAGAGGTAGGGGAAAAATGCCCGAGAACGAAGAACTCCTGCGGTTGATCGACAGCATCCACCGCGACAAAGGTATTGAGAAGGAATACCTGTTCCACTCGCTGGAGCAGGCCATCCGCACGGCATCGAGCAAGCGCCTCAAGACCTCCGGCGACCTCATCGTGCAGATCAACCGCATGACCGGGGTCATCGAGGCCTTCGAGGACGGCCGCAAGATCGATCCCTCGCGCTTCGGGCGCATCGCCGCGCAGACCGCCAAGCAGGTGCTCATCCAGAAGATCCGCGAGGCGGAGTGCGAGGTGGTCTTCGGCGAGTTCGAGGCCAAGGCCGGCACGGTGGTCACCGGCTCGGTCCAGCGCCTGGAGCACGGCTCGGTGATGGTCAACCTGGGACGCACCGAGGGCCTGCTGCCCCGCGCCGAGCAGGTCTTCAACGAGCAGTACCGCCCCGGCGAGCGCATCCGCGTCTACATCCTGGAGGTCCGCCGGCGCGGGCAAAGAGTTTCCATCATCTGCTCGCGGGCCCACCCCGGGCTGGTCGAGGCCCTCTTCGAACTGGAGGTCCCGGAGATCAGCGACCGCATCGTGGAGATCAGGAACATCGTCCGCGAGGCCGGCCACCGCACCAAGGTGGCGGTGGAGAGTTCCGACCCGCGGGTCGACCCGGTGGGCGCCTGCGTGGGCATGCGCGGCGTGCGCATTCGCAGCATCGTCGACGAGCTCGGCGGCGAGAAGATCGACATCATCCGCTGGTCGGACGTGCCCGAAATGTTCATCAGCAACTCGCTGAAGCCCGCGGAGGTCACCGCCGTGGAGTTCGACCGCGACCAGCACCGCGCGCGCGTGGTGGTCCCCGAGGACCAGCTCTCCCTGGCCATCGGCCGCAAGGGCCAGAACGTGCGCCTGACCGCCAAGCTCACCGGCTGGGGCGTGGACATCCTCACCGAGGAGGAGGCCCGCCTGGAGCGCGAGTTCAACCAGGCCGAGATGAAGAAGCTCCCGGGGCTGGCCCCGGAGATCATCGAGCGCATGATCATGGTCGGCTTCAAGTCCATCGAGCACATCACCAGGAAGCCGGCGGAGGACATGCTGGAGGTCAAGGGCCTCAGCGAGGAGGACGCCGCGCGGGTGCACGCCTACGCGCTGGTCCGCGCCGAGGAGATCAAGGTCGAGCGCGCCGCCGCCGCGGAGGCCGCTGCCGCCGCTGCTGCTGCCGCCGCCGCCGCAGCCCGGGCCGCCGCGGAGCCGGTGGGCGAGAGCCTCGGCGAGGCCGCCCCCGATGAAGCCGCCGAGGGGGACGCCGCGGAGGAAGAGAAGGCGGAGGAAGAGAAGACGGCAGCTGACCCGGAGGAGCCCGCCTCTGAAGAGGATGACTCCCCCGCGCTCGCCGAAGAGGAGGATGCGCCGGTCCCCGCCGGGGAACCGGCCGTCGGGGAGGTGCCCGACGCACCCCCCGAAGAAGAGAAAGCTCCCGTCCCCGCGGACACCGCTGGCGAGGAGCCCAGCCAGTGAGCTGGGAGGTGACGGATGAGCCTGCGCGCCTACGAACTCGCCAAGCAGCTGGGGATGCCCACCAAGGGACTGATCAAACGCTGTAAAGAAATCGACATAGTCCTCGAGAACAACTTCACCGACATCCCCACGCCCGAAGCCGAGAGCATCTACAAGTTCATCACCACCGGGGAGAAGCCCGCCGCTCCGGAGCCCGAGGCTCCCGAGGCCGGCGAGGCCGACGCGAGCGCGGAGGCCCCCGCCGCCAAGACGCAGAAGAAGGCCCCCAGGAAGAAAGAGAAGAAGGAGGCCAGCGGCCTGGCCGCCGCCCCCGCGGCGCCCGCCGCCCTGGAGCAGGCCAGCCATATCCAGGACGAACCGGGGACCCCGCCCGTCGAGGCCCCCGCGGAGGCCCCGCAGGAGAAAACGGAAGAGCCAGCCGCCGCGGAGAACAAGTTCGGGGTGGTCAAGGCCGCCCCGGTCCCGCGGCCGGCCCCGCGCAAGCCCGCGGTCCCGGTCATCGACCCGCTGGCGGACCTCTCCCCGGCGGGCTCCCGCTCCCGGCGGCGCCCGGTGCGCCGGGCCCCGCGTCGCCCGCGGCGCGTGCGCAAGCCGGTGGACCCCTCCAAGGTGGTGCGACCCAGCTCCGCGGAGGTGCCCCTGCCCATCACCGTGCGCTCGCTGTCCCAGGCCATCTCCATCCGCACCATCGACATCATCAAGAAGCTCATGGGCCAGGGGACCATGGCCACGGTCAACCACACGCTGGAGCCCGAGACCGCCCAGGTCATCGCCATGGAGTTCGGCTGTGAACTCAAAGTGAAGCAGGCCAAAGACCTGCAGGAGGAGCTGGCCGTGCCGGTCGAGGAGGACAAGCCCGAGGACCTCGTGTCCCGCGCACCGGTAGTCACCTTCATGGGGCACGTCGACCACGGCAAGACCAGCCTGCTTGACGCCATCCGCGAGAGCAACGTGGTCGCCGGCGAGGCCGGAGGCATCACCCAGCACGTGGGCGCCTACCGCGTGGAGACCGACGGCCGCGCGGTGGTCTTCCTGGACACCCCCGGCCACGAGGCCTTCACCGAGATGCGCGCCCGCGGCGCCAACGTCACCGACATCGTGGTCCTGGTGGTGGCCGCCGACGACGGGGTCATGCCCCAGACCGAGGAGGCCATCAACCACGCCAAGGCCGCGGAAGTGGCCATCGTGGTGGCCATCAACAAGATCGACCTGCCCGGCGCCAACGTCCAGCGCGTCAAGCAGCAGCTCTCCAGCCACGAGCTGATCGCCGAGGAGTGGGGCGGCACGGTCGGCATGGTGGAGTGCTCGGCGATCACCAAGCAGGGCCTGGACGACCTGGTCGAGCGCCTGGCGCTGGAGGCCGAGCTTCTGGAACTCAAGGGCAACCCCAAGCGCGACGCCCGCGGCACGGTGCTGGAGGCCCACCTCTCCGAGGGCCGGGGCATCACCGCCACCGTGCTGGTCGAGAACGGCACGCTGCACACGGGCGACGCCATCCTCTGCTCCCACGGCTACGGCCGGGCCAAGAGCCTGCTGGACAGCAACGGCAAGGATATCCCCGAGGCCGGGCCGTCCACGCCGGTCGAGGTAATAGGCCTCAGCGAGATGCCCGAGGCCGGCGACGGCTTCTACATGGTCAAGAGCCTGGCCGAAGCCCGCAAGGACGCCGGCCGCCGCGCCGCAACCAACCGCGCCGCCAAGCTCAACGTGCGCGCCACGGTGACCCTCGACAACCTCGCCGAGCAGATCATCGCCGGGCGCACGCGCGAGCTGGCCCTGATTATCAAGGCCGACGTGCAGGGCTCGCTGGAGGTGCTCAACAAGACCCTGGGGGACATCACCGGCCTGGACGTGCGCACCAACATCGTGCACTCCGCCATCGGGGGCATCAACGAGAGCGACGTGCTGCTGGCCGAGGCCTCCAGCGCGATCATCATCGGCTTCAACGTCTCCACCGACGGCGCCGCCCGCCAGCTGGCCTCCGAGAAGGGCGTGGACGTGCGCATCTACCGGGTGATCTACGAGGTGGTCGACGAGGTCAGGAAAGCCCTGGAGGGCCTGCTGGCCCCCGAGAAGAAGGAAGTGGTCCAGGGGCACGTGGAGATCCGCGTGGTCTTCAGCATCTCCCGGGTGGGCAACATCGCCGGCTGCTTCGTGACCGACGGGTTCATCACCCGCTCCAGCAAGGTGCGCCTGCTGCGCGATGGCAAGATCCTCTACGACGGCGGGCTGGGCGGACTGCGCCGCGTCAAGGACGACGTCCGCGAGGTCCGCGGGGGCTTCGAGTGCGGCCTGAAGATGGCCAACTACGAGGACATCAAGGTCGGCGACGTGGTGGAGTCCTACGAGATCCAGGAGATCGCCAGGAAGCTGGAGTAGCCGCCCGTGGCGATTCCCCGCTCACCCGACGAGGCCGGTGGCCCCTCGCTGCGCGTCAGGCGCGTGGCCGAGGCCCTCAAGGAGGTCGTCGGCCGGGTCATCACCCAGGAGATCTCCGACCCCCGGCTGGGCTTCGTTACCGTCACCCGCGTGGAAGTCACCCGCGACCTCCGCGACGCCCGGGTGCTGGTCTCGGTGCTGGGCGGCGAGGCCGACCGCTCCAAGACCCTGGCGGCGCTGGAACACGCGGCCGGCTTCGTCAAGCACCGCTGCGGCGACGAGCTCCAGCTGCGCTTCACCCCGAGGATCAGCTTCGAGTTCGACGAGGGCATCGACAAGTCCATCCGCGTCTCCGAGCTGCTCTACGAGGGCAAGACGGGCGGACCCCCCGAGAAACTCCCGCCGATGGTAGAGGAGACGGACGAAGAAGGGGCTGCCTCCGGCGGCTTATAGAACTCCCCGGGGATTGTAATTGCCCCTAGCGCCGAATCCGCGGTAGACTGTCTATGGAGGCAAGCTGAACGCGGAGACCTGGTGTGAGCGGACTCAAGCGAAGCGATCGACGCAAGCTGCTGTTCAGGTCAGCGGCGCTGCTCGCGTGTTTCCTGTGGCAGGCGGGATTCGCTTTGTGGTGCGCCTGGAATCTCTATTCCATGCAACCGGGAGGCGATTGGACCGCTGAAGACTGCAAGACCAGCATAATGGTCAGCGCCTCTATTGCAGTCGTGACGCTTCTATTGATCATCGTTAACATCATAAGGCTGCACACGCCAGAGAATGCACCTTACAAGGTAGCCCTGCGAATCGTGAACGAGTCGGACGATCCGCCGGCTTGCGTGGGGAACAGTTGGCTCATGCAACAGGCGTGGAAGAACCATGTCCGGACCCGGCGCCACATGGCCGGCATCGGCAGGGCCGGGAAGATTTTGATGATCTTCGGCCTGATTCTCTGGCCTCTGGGCTTGTGGCAGCCCCTGATTTCACTCTTAGCTTCGACCTGCGTTTCCTTGGGCATCGGCCTGTTGGACAACCCACTATACAAGCCCAAGTCTGGTTGAGCCCGGCTGAGCTGTCACCAACCTGAGACTCTCTCTCATATCTGAGACTTTTCACTATTTGGCGACTGCCTTATTCCTCGTGCATCCAACCCTATAACGTCACTTACGGAAATCCGCCCTCTGGCACGCTGCTTGGTAATAGTCAGGCATGGAGACTCCACATGGGCTTTGTGGGGGAGGTGTATAGTGGCCATACCGCCGCTCAACTTCAAGCAGCTGATACCCAGCACCGATGGGTGGCTCAAGGCCGGGAGCAAGCTCGGCCGCCATCGCAAAGTCCCGGGCGCCGAGGGCGCGCGCGGGCGCGCCGCGCTGGACCTCTTCAAGGGGCTGAGGGGGATCGTAATCAGCGGCCGGTGGGAGGACGTCTACGCGATGTTCTCAGTGTGGCTGCGCGGACGAGTCACCCCCGAAAGATTGGCCCGGCACCTCGAGCGCAACGCCGCTCCGCTGCGCAAGGCCTATCGCGACGCCAGCGTCGAACGCGTAACGATGAAAGGAAGCGGGGCCCAACTCGAGATCAACTGGGGCCGGGCCGGCTACGCCCTGCCCGACCTGAAACTCGTCCACGAGGACGGCTCCTGGCGCTTCGACGCGGTCCCCTGGGGCACGGAGGTGATCTCCCGCACCGCCGGGACGCGGGAGGGGGAGGCCTCCAAGTACCTGGCGGCCACCGGCGCCAGTCGCTGGGGCCGGCGCCGCGCCGGGCGGCTCACCTGGGGGTTCTTCCTGCTCGTCTTCCTGTCCGTGCCCGCCTGGCTGGCGCTCACCCACCTGTTAGGCGGATCCTTGCACGGGTCCGCCCCCGTGGCGGCTGTGTTCCTCGTGACCCTGGCCGCCGCCGTCACCCTGGTCCTGGCCCGGCCCTCCCGGCTGCGTCGGCGCTCCGGGCAGGCCCGTGAACGACGTTAGCACCTCTACTTGCGGCGTGACGCTTTTCCGATAGGGTTGTTGGTACCATCAACGACCCGGAACCCTGTCGGAGACAATTCATGCCGCGTCTTCACGCCACGCTGTCGGCCATCGCCGCCTTTGTCCTGTCCGCCAGCTTCGCTGCCGCGGGGGTGCCCGCCAAGCCGGAGGCCGGCGACCCCTACCCCAGCGGACCGTCCACCGTCCCCTACGAGGACGTCCTCGACCATTGCGACGTGGCCCTCAGCGGGAAGGTCAAGACGCTGGGCGCTCGGAACATCGTGCTGGAGGTCAGCAAGGTCCACAAGGGCAAGTTCGACGGCAAGACCGCGACCATCTTCTTCGACGGCCGCTGGACTGCGCTGAGCGACTCCATGAAGCCCCCCCGGAAGGGGAAGGCCGGTACTTTTCTGTGCATCCGCAGCAAGAAGGGCGAGCTGATCCTGGCCGGCAACCCGCCCAAGGGCGGCGGCTTGGTCGAAGAGGGCCCCGCGCTGCTCGAAAAACTGCTGGTCGCCGCCAAGGACCCCGCCAAGGGCTTCGCCTCCAAGGACCGCTCTGTAAGGATAAGCTCGGCCTACCGCCTGGCCCGCGCCTGGCTGGCCGCTCCCAGGGACAAGAAGCCCACGCTGCCCGCCGGGCTCATGGAAGCCCTCCTGGAGGGACTGGCGGCCGACAAGCTCCGCGGCCGCCACGTCAACTCTGGCTCGCGCGACGCCATCAATAATCTCCTGAACTGCAGCCTCATCAAGATGTGCCGCTACTCGGTGAACCACAAAGAGCGCGAGCGCACCAAGCGCGCCGAGAAGGTCACCAAGATATGGAAGCGCACCGTCGAGGCGGTCCGCCAGCGCCGCGCCGGCGGCGGGGGCCCCAAGGTGGACAGGGACACGCGCCTCGAACAGGCCAGGAAACAGGCGGTCGCGCTGGTCAAGAAGCTGGGCGCCGACGGGTACGAGGACCGCGAGGCCGCCGACAAGGCCCTCCGGCGCATGGGCAAGCCGGCGCTGGAAGCGGTCAAGGAGGGCCTCGCGAGCAAGGACGTGGAGATCGCCGACCGCTGCAAGGAGATCCTCGCGGTCCTGGCCAAGGGCGTGAGCAAATCCAGCGGAGGCAAGACCAGGTTCGACCTGGATCTCGCCGAGGACTTCGTACCCCGGGCGGTGAAGAAGCCGGAGCCCGATAAGGACGCCAAGAAGGACGCCACGAAGTAACCGCCAGCGCCAACGCCTGAAATCCCCGCTCCTGCCAGCTTGACCGACTTGCTCAAGAGTGCGCCAAAATGGCACGCTGTTCGCGGGGTTGTATTGCGGTAAGCCATTGTTATGAGGTGTCTTACATTGCCCGAAGTGCCTCGGTCCATGGCATAGTGATTGCGCTAAGTCACCTGATAGTTGAGCTTTCGCCCCGGAGCGGGGCGGGGAGGCGGAGCGATGCGCATGGACAAGCTGACCATCAAGAGCCAGGAGGGGCTGGCCGCCGCGGCCGCGGCCGCCGAGCAGACCGGCCGGCAGGAGGTGACGCCTGAGCACCTGCTGGCCGCGCTGGTCGCGCAGCCGGAGGGGTTGGTCGCGCCGCTGCTCAAGAAGCTCGGCGTGCGCATCGAGGCGTTGAAGGCCGACATTCAGACCGCACTCGAGAAGCTGCCCGAGATCTCCGGCAGCCAGCCCTACATGGGCTCGCGGCTGCAGGGCGTCATGGACGCGGCCGAGAAGGGGGCCAAGCGTCTCAAGGACGAGTACGTCTCGACCGAGCACCTGCTCCTGGCCATCGCGTCTGAGAGCAAGAGCCCCGCGGCCGACGCACTCAAGGCGCAGGGTGCTAACAAGTCCGAGATACTCAAGGCCCTCGCCGAACTGCGCGGGTCGACGCGGGTCACCGATCAGGAGCCGGAGGAGAAGATGCGCGCCCTGGAGCGCTACGGGCGCGACCTCACCGAGATGGCCCGGGAGGGCAAGCTCGACCCGGTCATCGGCCGCGACCAGGAGATCCGCCGGGTGATGCAGGTGCTCTCCCGGCGCACCAAGAACAACCCCGTGCTGATCGGCGAGCCCGGCGTGGGCAAGACCGCCATCGCCGAGGGCCTGGCCCGGCGCATCGCCTCCGGCGACGTGCCCGAGGGCCTCAAGAACAAGCGGGTGGTCGCCCTGGACCTCGGCGCGCTGGTGGCCGGCACCAAGTTCCGCGGGCAATTTGAAGAGAGGCTCAAGGCGCTCATAAAGGAAGTAACCGACTCCGACGGCGAGATCATCCTATTCATCGACGAGCTGCATACCATAGTAGGAGCCGGAGCGGCCGAGGGCGCCGCCGACGCGGCCAACATGCTCAAGCCCGCCCTGGCCCGCGGCGAGCTGCGCTGCATCGGGGCTACTACCCTCACGGAGTACCGCAAGCACGTCGAGAAGGACGCCGCCCTGGAGCGCCGCTTTCAGCCGGTGACCGTCCGCGAGCCCTCGGTGGAAGACACCGTGGCCATCCTCCGCGGGCTGGCCGAGCGCTACGAGGTGCATCACGGCGTCAGGATTCAGGACGCCGCGCTGGTCGCCGCCGCGAGCTTGAGCGCGCGCTACATCACCGACCGCTTCCTGCCCGACAAGGCCATCGACCTCATCGACGAGGCCGCCAGCGGGCTGCGCATCGAGATCGACAGCCTGCCGGCGGAGCTCGACGGCCTGGAGCGCCGCAAGCTGCAGATGGAGATCGAGAAGCAGGCCCTGCTCAAGGAGAAGGACGCGGCCAGCCGCGAGCGGCTCGGGAAGCTCGAAAAGGAGCTGGCCGAGCTGGGCGAGACGCTGTCCGCCGCCAAGGCCCGCTGGAGCGCGGAGAAGGAGGCCATCGCCGAACTGCGCGAGGTGAAGGAGCAGATCGAGAACGCCCACACGGAAGAGGAGGGCGCCGAGCGCGCCGGAGACCTGGCCAAGGTCGCGGAGATCCGCTACGGGCGGGTCCGCGAGTTGGAGGCCCGGATGGAGGTCGCCGGGAAGCGCCTGGCCGAGCTCCAGAAGGACGGGGCCATGCTCCACGAGGAGGTCGACGCCGAGAACGTCGCCGAGATCGTCGCGCGCTGGACGGGCATCCCCGTCTCCAAAATGCTGGAAGGCGAGGTCCAGAAGCTGCTGGACATGGAGGCGCGCTTGTGTGAGCGCGTGGTCGGCCAGGACCAGGCGGTGAGCGCGGTCTCGGACGCGGTCCGGCGGGCGCGCGCGGGACTGGCCGACCCCCACCGGCCGGTGGGCTCCTTCATCTTCCTGGGACCGACCGGCGTGGGCAAAACCGAGCTGGCCCGCGCGCTGGCCGACTTCCTGTTCGACACCCAGAAGGCGCTGATCCGCGTGGACATGAGCGAGTACCAGGAGCGCCACGCGGTCGCTCGGCTGATCGGCGCGCCCCCGGGCTACGTGGGCTACGAGGAGGGCGGTTACCTTACGGAGGCAGTCCGGCGCCGGCCGTACTCGGTGGTGCTCTTCGACGAGATCGAGAAGGCCCATCCCGACGTGTTCAACGTCTTCCTGCAGGTGCTCGACGAGGGCCGGCTGACCGACGGCAAGGGCCGCACCGTGGACTTCAAGAACACCGTGCTGATCATGACCAGCAACATCGGCAGCCAGTTCGTTCTGGAGATCGACGACGAGGCCGAACTGGCCGAGCAGATGAGCGAGGCCATGCGCCGGACATTCCGGCCGGAGTTCCTCAACCGCATCGACGAGACGGTGATCTTCCGGCGGCTGGACCAGAAGCAGCTGGTGACCATCGTGGACATTCAACTGGCCCAGTTGGGCGTCACGCTGGCCGGGAAGGGTCTGGAGCTGGAGCTTACTGGAGACGCCAAGGAGATGCTCGCCCGGGAGGGCTTCGATCCGGTGTTTGGCGCCCGGCCCTTGAAGCGGGTCATCCAGCGCAAGGTCCAGGACAAGCTGGCCCGCGCGCTCCTGGAAGGCAAGTTCGGCGCCGAGGGCGGCAAGCTCCGCGGCGAACTCGAGAAGGGCGAGATCGTCTTTAGGAAGGCCTGAGCCGCCGGCGTTACGAAACTCCCCGTGGATTGTAATTGCTATTGTGGTCGTTCCTGCGGTATGCTGTAGGTGGAGGGAGCTATGCACGAGAACGGGATCAACGACACCCCCGCCCGCCGCGGCAAGACCGTGCGCTTCGATGACGGTCCTCCCGCGCCGCCGCCGACCGCAGTGCCGGTGCCGGCCGCAATACTGGTTCCCGAGCAGGGGAACGGGGCACCGCTGCTTACCGAGGAGGACCGCGAAAGGCTCGCCGCCAAGCTGGCCGAATACCGTCGCAGGCTGGCGGAGAGCGACTGGGGCGACGTCGATCTGCTGGTCCGCGCCGGCAGCCTCTGCGCCGAACTCGGCCAGCGCGAGGAGGCCGTCAACATGCTCCAGCGCGCGGTGGCCTTGAACCGCAGCAACACTTACGCCCGGTCCAAGCTGACCGAGTTGTGCACCGCGGAAGAGATGCGCCAGATGGACCTGCCCGCCGCGGCCATGCCGCTGACCGGGAACTGGGGCGAGCCGTTCCGTTACGCGCTGCGCGGCAACGGTCCCTGGATGATAGCCATCGGGGCGATAATCTTCGGTACACTGCCCAACATCTTGCTCAGCATGGGCAGTCGTGTGACCCTTGCTCTTGCCCTGCTCATATTGCTGTTCGGCTTCTTCATGCTGGCCGCTTACCTGCGCAAGATAATCCGCAACACCGCCGTCGACGCGATGCGCGCCAGCGAGGCCCCGGAATGGCCGGACATGGAGGACGGCATCGTCGGCAACCTGTTCAAGATGGTGCTTCTGGTGGCCGCCGTGCTGGCTCCGGCGATACTGTGGCGCGTCTATCTTGCCGACGCGGTGGGAAACCCCTGGGTCGTGCTCGGGGTGTACTGGGCCCTGGCCATTCTGGGGCTCCTGGTCCTGCCCATGGTGCTGCTGTACTACTGCGTGACTTCTTACTTCTTCCGGGCAATCAATCCGCTGGCCATACTGGGCAGCATCGGCCGCGCCGGCGGGGACTACTGGCGCGCGACCGCCATCTGGGTGGGCGCCTTTGCGGCTCGCGAGGCGATCCTGATGGGCATGAGCTGGGTGCCTTTTCTGGGCACGACGATAGCCATGATCGTGAACATGTACTTCCTGCTGGTCGCCGGCCGCGCCCTGGGACTGGTTTACCAGTCGCGCCAGGAGCAGCTCGGCTGGTACTGATCGAAAGGCAAGCGACGATGAAGGAAAGAGAACTCTGGGTCACCTACCTGCTGTGGTTCTTCGTGGGACTCTTCGGGGTCCACAAGTTCTACCTGGACAAGTTCGGGATGGGCCTCGTCTATCTATTCACCGGCGGCCTGTTCATGATCGGGTGGTTCGTCGACCTGTTCACTATCCCGCTGCAGGTGGCCGCCTACAACGCCAGGGTCCGCCAGCGGACGCACTCTTAGCAGTCCGTTGAAAAATGGGGCCGCCGTGATTGGAGCCAGAATGGTTCAGATTCGAGGAGGGGTTCCGAAGTCGATGC
>CBDUSI010000069.1:0-24141 GCA_965370045.1 uncultured bacterium
ATATCGACCAACACACCCCCAGTCCTTTAGAGAATTAGCAGACACAGCCTAGCAGCAGCAGTCCGTAGTTCGGCTCGCGCCCCCGCCTGCGCGAGGCGAGAGCAGCAGGTGTGCCGGAGCGTGTGAGAAGCCAAGCTCCGGCCGGTCCTTGAGGCCGGCGCGCGTGGAGTTCTTTTGGGGCACCCCCAAAGAGCTTGACTGTTCACTTACCTCCAGGCTATTATCTATCCCAATGATGATGACGGGGAACAACGACAGAGGAGCTTGAGATGAAACGGGGCCAAATCCTCGCCGTCGCCCTGCTGCTGGCCGCCGGCACGCTGCGCGTCGGGGCCGCCGAGCCGCCCAAGGCCGGCGTAAGGTCCCAAAACTCATCCGTGCGCATTACGACGCCCTCCTGCCGTAGAACTTCAATAACCCGCCTATCCACAGCCGGTTCCGCCGGCCGAAATCAGCCTGGTCAGGTTGCGCGCAACCGACTGCTATCTTACTGAGTTAGAGGTTGTTTGAATAATGGGACAGTACGGTGTCGTGTTCTTGGATGTGGCCTGTCCCCGGTGTGTTCAGCCCCCGCGTTCCCGGTGCGAGGCAGTCTGGCGCGGTCCTCGCACGCCCCCGCGGTGCAAGCACTTGCGCCGGTGCGGGGATTTCATGTGGAATTGGGTTCCAGCGTCCCTCGGGGTGACGGATTCCTAAGAGAGGAGTCCGGGAGGGTCGCCATGAAAGTAGTTGTCAGGCTTCATGAGGGGGACTATATTCCCCCTCAACCGCGCCACCCAGTGCCCCGCAATCGGGCCCTCTCGGCCGCGTGAGGAGGCAGGGATCGTGACAGATCGCGAACTCCTGGCCAGATACGTCGCCGAGAAGGCCGAAGACGCGTTCGCCGAGATCGTCCACCGACACGTCGACAGGGTCTACGGCGCGTGCCTGCGCGTCTTGGGCAACACCCACGACGCTGAGGACGCGGCTCAGGCGACGTTCCTGGTGCTGTCTCGGAAGGCGCGGCGGCTTCCTCCTCGCGTTTCGTTGGAATGGTGGCTCTACTGGGCTGCCCGGAACTGCGCGATGGACCTCAAGCGCCGCCAGGCGCGCCGCGCCAGGCGGGAGGGAAGGGCGGAGATGCTGAGAGCGAAGGACAACCAGCGGACCGAAGGAGCGTCCTGGAAACAAGTGAGCCCACATCTGGACTCCCTGATCGCCGCACTGCCGAGGAAGGAGCAGCAGGCCATCGTGCTCTACTACTTCTACGGCAGGACTCAGGAAGAGATCGCGCGGCAGAGGGGGTGCTCGCACAGGGCGGTCGGCAAGCGGCTCTCCAGCGCCCTGGGAAAGCTCCGCCGCAAGTTGTCTGCCCTGGGCATGGGAGTTCCCGCGGCGGCTCTCGGCGGGCTCCTGGCAAAGGGGGCCGTGAGTCAGGCCCCGACGGCCCTGGTGGGCCGCATTCAGACCGTGTGTGCCGGACGGGGGGCCGCTTCTCAGGCTGCTCTCTCGACAGTGGAGGGGACCATGAAGACGATGATGTGGATGAAGGTGAAGCTGGCTGGTGCGGTTCTGATCGGCGCGGTGATCGTGGGCGGAGGCGGGACCGTGGCTGTCCGGAAACTCGCCGCGGGCGAGCCGGGCAAGACGCGCCCGGGCCCCGCCGCAGCCGGCGCGAAGGCTATCCTGGACACCGACAGCTTCTGGCGTTTCCATCGCGCGGGCGGCACGGACGTGGTCCGCACCGACGACGGCAAGATGATGCCTGTACACCCGGACCGAGCCTACACTGGGGTGTACGCAGGGATGCGCGGCAGGAAGCTCAAGAATCCGAGTATCCTTGCCCACCCGCATGCCCGGGTCTGGTCGCTGCCTCAGAGCGGTTGGCAAGGACTGGGCTTTGATGACAGTGCTTGGGCGCGGCTTAAGGGCCCCTTCATTATCGACAAGTCTCGCAAGCCGATCGGCTACTTCAGCGTGCCGATGGTCTGCCTGCGCGGTCGCTTCCAGGTCAATAACCCGTCCGGCGGGCTCACGCTTTCGGTTGCCTATCGCGGAGGGCTCGTGGTCTACGTCAACGGTCGAGAGATATCCAGACAGCACCTGCCGGCCGGCAAACTGACGCCGGGAGCGGCCGCTGCGCCTTATCCCCCAGAGGCCTACGTAGGTCCCAAGGGCCGCCTGATTCCGTGGAAGAGTAAGAAGTCTGACCCGGCCCTGGCCGACCACTACGCCAAGCGGATACGCCGCCTGGAGGGGCTCAAGATTCCCGCCGCGGTGTTGAAGAAGGGGGTCAACGTCCTCGCGCTGGAGGTGCACCGCGCGCCGGCACTCCCCGTGATGTTTCTGGGCAAGGGGAAGAGCGACCACAGGCCATGGTTCGACTGGTGGAGCCGGGTGGGCGTGGATTCGATACGCCTGACGGGGACCGGGGCGGTCGTCCATACCGGCCGGCCAAAGGGTTTCCAGGTCTGGACCAAGCCCGTCTACGAGGAGGTTGGGGCAACTGATTATCGAGACCCCTGCGAATCAACCGGCCAGGTTCGCCTCTGCACAGGACGGGGCGGGGTCTGTTCCGGCCAGGTCATCGCCAGTTCCGATGCGCCGTTCAAGGGCCTGAAAGTCGTTGTTTCAGACTTGAAGGGACCCGGTAGCATCCCGGCATCAACGGTACAGCTTCGCTATGCCCGCCTGGGGTGGAAGCGCCGCCGACTGCCACCGATCTTCTCGGACCTGGAAGACTTCCCGCAGGAGAGCGGTGCGGTCCAGCCGATCTGGCTCACCGTCCGCGTTCCGGCGGATGCCAAGCCCGGGAACTACAGCGGCAAAGTAACCATCACTGCCGCGGGGCAACGAACTGTCGAAGTGCCCGTCAAGCTGCGTGTGGTCGACTGGAAGGTGCCCGGACCGGACAAGTACGATAACTCCTTCCTGGAGTTCATCCAGTCTCCCGAATCCCTGGCGGTGCAGTACAAGGTGAAGATGTGGTCCGAGAAACACTGGAAGCTGCTGGACCGCACCTTCAAGCTGCTCGGTGAAATGGGCAACAAGATGGTTCATATTACGGCGCAACGCAGGACTCATTTCGGCAACGAGCATGCCATGATCCGCTTCAAGAAGCAGAGAGACGGCACCTACGTACCCGATTTCAGCATCGCGGACAGGTACCTGGGTCTGGTTGCCAAGTACATGAAGGGGACAAGGGTAGTATCCCTCTACACCTGGCGCTGCCCCTGGGGAGATACAAACTTCGTCCCCGGTGTCGGCAGCAAGGACCTGCCGGTACTGATCAGCGTGATCGGCCCGGACGGGAAACTCCAGGAGGTCAAGGGGCCGGCGTGGGGCACCCCGGAGTGTGTGGCTCTGTGGAAGCCGGTCTTCGAGGGCACGAAGGGATTGCTCAAGAAGCACGGCATCCGAGAGGACTCGCTGATGGTCGGAATGGCCGCGGACGTGCCTCCCTCAGACACTGCCATAGGCACGCTCAAGAAGGCTTCCGGCGGTCTGCCGTGGACACATGAATCCCATGTGACCCGATACGTGGTCGGCTTGAAGGAGACGGAGAAAGTTGGCTACTGTGCGCGGGCCTGGGGCGGGGACGGCAAACACATTGACCCCGATTTCGGACGAGGCTACGGCTGGAAGAACAAACTGCTGCCTTGGAGGACGGTAACCCGGGAGAGATTCCACCTGCACCGCTTGCCGCAACTGCGAGTGCGCCTGGAGGCCATGGTCACGAATAGGATGCCCCCCTCGAAGTTCCCCAAAGGCTCAGGGAAGCCCAAGGACTATGGCACGCACGGGATCGGCCGGCTGGGCGCCGACTTCTGGCCGGTGCTGGCGGACAAGCGCGGCCGCAAGGGCCTGCTCTGCGCGCGCTATCCGGAGACCATCTGGGGATCGATAGGCATCAAACACTGCGGACCATTCTTTCTTCGCCCCGGCCGGGACGGTGCCATCGGTACAGCCCAGATAGAGATGTTCCGGGAGAGCGCCCAGAACATCGAAGCCCGGGTCTTCATCGAGAAGGCTCTGCTCGACAAGACCAAGCGCGCCAAACTGGGCGAGGAACTGGCCAAGCGCGCACAGGGACTGCTCGACGCCCGCACCCGCATCGCACAGTTGAGCGCTCCCACCTGGGGAGGGAGAGCCGTCGGCGGTCCGCGGCATATCCTGGCGCTGGGCGTCGAGGAGAGTTCCGAGCAACTCTATGTCCTTGTGGCCGAAGTGGCCAAGAAGCTGCGCGGCCAGTAGGGGCGGGGGGGGCTCACTTTCCCTACTTCCCCTTCTCCCGCGCGGCCTTGATCTTCTTGAGGGCTTCGGCGGCGGCTCGGCGCACCGACTCGTGCTTGTCATGCAGCGCTGCTTCGAGCGCTGGAACGGCCCGCTTTGGGTGCTTCCTCCGTTAACTGTTGCTGGCTTCCATCCATGCCTATATATTGATAGCGCTTAGGGTTACTAAACGCAAGAGTGGATCCAGAGGAGGCCAGGGATGGCTGTATCCGACCGTTGCTGCAGAAATGCAGAATGTCCACAGCGGGGCAAGTTCGGCCGCGGGGACATCATCAAGCACTGCTTCTTCAAGCTCTCAAACGGCTCTCGCAGGCGCAGATACCGCTGTAACGCCTGTGGAAAGACGTTCGTATCCACGCGGGGCACGCCCTACTACCGGCTCCGCTGCTCCCAGAATGACTTCGACGAGGTGGCGGCCATGAGAATCGAGGGCAACAGCATTTCAGCGATAGCGCGAGTCAAGAGGCTGTCCTGGAACACTGTGGCCAGATGGCTGAAGAGAGCCGCTGTGGCTGCGCGGAAGTTCAACAACGTGATGACCAGAGACTACGAGATGAAGGAAGTTCAGGCCGACGAGATCAGGACGTTCCTGGGCAACAAGGACACCGTCACCTGGGTCTTGGCAACCATCGAGGTCTGGTCACGGCTGTGGCCGTCGACGATTGTTGGCCGGCGCAGCTATCGGAACATCAGGCTGCTGATGGAGGACACAACCAGGCGGGGCAACATCGACTTCATCCCGCTGATCACCACAGACGGCTATTACTACTACGGCGTCGTCCTCGGCCGCATGTTCAAGGGGGCATGTGTTCACGGCCAGGTAGTCAAGACGCGACGGAAGGACCGCGTCGTCCGTGTGGACAGGAAGCGGGTGATCGGCTCCCAGTGGCAACTGGACGAGGCGCTGTGGAGATCGGAGGATTCGGAGAAGCTGAACACGGCCTTCATCGAACGCATGAATCTGACCATCCGCCAAGGCTCGGCGTATCTGAGCAGGCGCAGTCCTTGCCATGCGCGGTGTGCTGAGCACTTGGCCGACCACCTGGAGTTCCTGCGCTGCCCGGGTTATGAGCCCGGAGATCGGCCCGATCATGGCGCACGGCGGACGGCCGTGCGCGCCTCTATCACGTTGCCAAGCAAATGGTTACGCGTTTACGCCATATGCCAGGTGCTGCTCAGCTGGTGAGGATGTGCCGCACATCCAGCGCCCAGTTTGACACAAGTTCAGCATAACTGCGTTTCGCGCCCGGCGGCCCCACCAGTTCAGGGCACCCGTGAGCCTGATGCCCATCCACAGGTTCACGGCGCTTTGCATTCTGCCGAGGTCTATGCAAAAATGTGGGGCACCACAACGTGTGGCGGAAGAAAGAGTTCAAGAAGGGAGACATCCCATGGCCAAGCTCATCCATCCCCTCTTTGCCCTCTTGGCCAAGGCCGTTCATGCCCACCTCGAACGGGAAAACAGGTTCCTCAAGGTCGAGAACCAGATCCTCCGATCCAAGCTCAAGAGCCGGGTCATTGTTACGCCCGAGGACAGGGCCCGGCTCGTCCGCTTTGGAAGGGAGCTTGGCCCGGCAATCAGGAACATCATCTCGATTGTCCAGCCCAAGACGTTCATGCGCTGGCTCCGCGCCGCGTCCGGCGGAGCAATCGGCAAGAAAAGCGGCCGGCCGCCCAAGGGACAGAATGTCAAGGTTCTCGTCCTCCGCCTGGCCCGCGAGAACCCCGGCTGGGGTTACCAGCGTATCTCCGGCGAACTCAAGAAGCTGAACATAGCCTGTTGTTCCAACACCGTCAAGAAAATCCTGACGGAAGCAGGACTCGCCCCCCGACCGATGCGGCGGAAGGACACCAACAGCACGTGGAACGAGTTCATCAAGCGACACGCGGACTCGATCCTGGCGGCGGACTTCTTCACGAAGGAAGTGTGGACCCTTTGCGGGAAGGTGACCCACTACGTGCTCTTCTTTGTCCACCTTGGCACGCGCAAGGTGTACATTGCCGGCAGCACCAGAAGGCCGAACGCGAGGTGGGTTGAGCGCCGTGCGCGAACATTGACGGCGGCGTGCGAGGAGATGGGCTGGAGGGCGAAGTACCTGATCCACGACAGGGACACCAAGTTTACCACTGAGTTCGACAACATCCTGAAGAGGAACGACATCCGCTATGTCCAGATCCCCCGCAAGGCGCCGAACTGCAATGCCTATTCTGAGGCCTGGGTCGCGTCGCTGAAACGGGAATGCCTGGATCATTTCGTATGCTTTGGCAAACGGCACCTGGATTACATCGTGCAGTGCTACGCCGACTTCTACAACCGCCTGAGGCCGCATCAGGGGCGGGGGAATAGGACTCTCTCACCGCTGACGGCCCGCGCGGAAGGCGAGGTGGTATGTGAGAGCTGGCTGGGTGGGCTGCTGAAGCATTACTCCAGGGAAGCGGCCTGATCGGGACGGCCGCTCAGCGCCTGCTCTCTCATTCGGGCGGCGCGGACAAGCATACCTGCGGGAGCGCTCTCCGGGGCTGCCGCGACGCGACCCGGCTTGCCGACCTCCCCTGCCATGATCACGACGTACCGACCGGTTCGGAATAGCATCTATCGACGGTCCCCGCCCGCCACCGCGTGAATCCCCCGGCCGGTTACCGCGTAGTACTCACATCCCGCGCAGGCCAGGCAGGCGGGCTTTCCCGAAAGCAGCCGGCCGCGGGTTTCCATGAACTGCTCGCCGCAGACCGAGCAGGTGGCGGAGTCGAATATCGGCGCGTAGGCGGGAAACTCCGCGGGCGCTTCGCTGATGGCAAACAACTCCTCCTCGGGCTTCTCCACCGTCTCGAAGGAAAGTTCGGCCCAGAGTTGGCGCATACGCGCCGTGGCCGCGGGATCGTCCTGGCGCTCCTTGACCACCCGGCTGAAAAGCTCCCGCGCCTCCTTTTCCTTCTCGGAAGCATTCTCCGACTCCCACCTGCCGGCTTTTAGGACTACGCGCACCGCCGCATTGGCCCTGCGCGAAAGGATGGTGACCGCCGTCTTGCCGAGGTCCTTGTAAACCAGGGCGTTGTTGCCCAGCGAGCAGCCAGTGCTCATCTGCACCCCATCGACGAAGCAGTTGTTACATTCCACGACCGCCAGGAGTTCCTCCATGCCGGTATTGCCGAAGCCGAGACGCTTCAGCCCGGCGTAGCCGGCGGCGACGCCGAAGGCGAGCCCGGGACAGTAGTGCCCGTGGAGCCGCGCCGCCTGCACCAGGAGCGCGGTGAGATCACCCCTGCGCAGAAGCTCCTTGATTTCCTCCCTTGGATCTCCGTCGTTCACGAGACCTCCCTCCCTTCAATCCCGTTCGTGATCGTGGTCGTACACGTGATCGTCAACCTCGTGCGCGTGTTCGCGGAAGCGGCCCGATTCCGCGAAGTGCCGGTGGGGCCGGACTCCGTGCAGCGTCGGCACCACCACCGTTACGCCGGCGACTTCCCCGATCGCCGCGTCGATGCGGAACGCCTCGCGGATCACGGCGGGCGTGATGATCTCCTTTCCGCCCGCGGCGAGGACCCTGCCCCGCTTGAGCAGAATGAATCGGTCCGCGAACCGCAGCGCGTTGTTCAGGTCATGGGTGACCACTAACGAAGTGATGCCGAGGTCGCGCGTGACGGCGTGAAGGAGGCTCATCACCTCAATCTGGTTAACCGGGTCCAGATGGTTGATGGGCTCGTCGAGGAGCAGAATCTTCGGTTCCTGCGCCAGCGCGCGGGCCAGGATCACCTTCTGGAGCTCGCCCCCGCTCAGCTCCGCGGCGGGCCGCATGGCCAGGTCTTCCAGATGGACCAGCCGCAGTATCTCCTCGATCTTCTCCAGGTCTCGCGCGCCCGTCCACCCGCCATCGCGGGCCTTTCTCCCCAGCAGGACCGCCTCGAACACCGTGCAGTGAGCTGTCTCCTGGCGCTGGGGCATGTACCCGAAGTGCCGGGCGATCTCCCGGCCAGTCATGCCTTCTACCGCGGCGCCGTCGACTAGCACCGTGCCCATCCGGGGTCTCAGCAGGCGGTTGATGTTCTTCAGCAGGGTCGTCTTCCCGGAGCCGTTTTCTCCCAGGATTGCCGCCAGGCAGCCCGACGGGAGCTCGAAGGTCAAGCCGCGCAGGACGTCTTCGCCCCGGTAGGAGAAATGGAGATCGTCTATCCGGAGGGTCATGACCTTATGTCCCTGTGCTTGATGAGCAGGTACAAGAAGAGGGGGGCGCCGGCGAAAGAAGTCAGGATGCCAACCGGCAGAACAATGGGGGCCATCACCGTTCGCGCCAGCAGGTCGGAGACCAGCAGGAGCAGGCCACCGGTCAGGGCCGCGTATGGGAATAGAAAACGGTGATCCTGTCCGATGACCATCCTCACGACGTGCGGGGCGATCAGGCCGACAAATCCGATGATGCCCATGAACGCGGTGGTGACGGCCGCCGCCAGCGCAGCGAGCACAAGCGCCGTGAGCCGGAGCGAGTGGACACCCACCCCCAGGCTCCTAGCCGTATCGTCTCCCCAGATCATCGCGTTGAAGTGCCAGCCCCTCCAGATGAAGTACGCGGCCGGGGGCAGCACCGTGACGGCGATCACGGCAAGCTCCGCCCACTGCGCCTTCTTGAGGTCGCCGAACGTCCAGAATACGGCGGACGCGATCTGGATGTCGGAGGCGAAGTATTGCAAAAGCATGGTTGCCGATCCGAAGAACGCGCTGAGCGCGACGCCCGCCAGGATGAGCGCGGCGGGCGAGAGATCGCGCAGGGAGGAGAGAAACACCAGCGCCGTGACTGTGATAAGGGAACCCGCGAACGCGCAGGCGACTATGATATGCGGGGACGAGGCTGCGGCGCGCTCCGCGCCCGTCACGACGGCGGTTCCCGCTCCCAGGACGATGATCGCGAACACCGCGCCGAAGACGGCCCCCTGGGAGATGCCCAGCGTGAAGGGCGAGGCGAGCGGGTTCCTCAGCACGTTCTGCATCGCGGTGCCAGCCAGACCGAGACACGCGCCGGCCAGGAGCGCCGCCAGCACCTGCGGCATCCGTATGCTCCAGAAGACGTGCAATGTAGGTTCGTCGGCTCGCCCTATGAACGCGGCGGCGATGTCGCGGAAGCCGAGGGGATACGCGCCGGTCCGCAGGGAAAGCGCGGTGGCGACGGCGATCAGCCCCAGAAGCGCGCAGCCCACGAGGAGCTTTCTCCTCACGTGCCGTGCGTACTGCTCCTTCAGGTCTGTTCCGGGCATGTCACCTCCACTCGACCGGACCGGTTTCGGGAAAGCGCAGCTTCCGGTAGGCCGGTATCTCCCGGTCGGGACGGATGCCGAGAAAGGTCTCCATGATCTCGCCGGCCTTGTCCTCCAGGCTGATGTCTTTGAACCTGTCCGGATACAGGGACTTGCCGACGAAGTACGCGTTGAGCAGGGCCAGCTCGATGTTGGTGTTGTAGTAGTTGTAGGGCAGCAGCGAGAGCGTCCTGCCGGACTTAGCAGCCTTGAGCAGGCGGTAGAAGTCCCTGTTCTTCCCGAAGTCCCGGTCCAGGATGGGTCGGCTCCCGGCGTCGACGAATATGAAGTCCGGATTCCAAACCAGGATTTGCTCCTTGTCCACGAAGAAGTGTCCGGTCTTGCCCAACCCGTCGGCCAGGTTGCGCGCCCCGGCCATCCGGGCGGGGGGGTATCCTCCCTCCGTGCTGGCCAGGCCGTGGGACCCCTTGTACGAGAGGCCGCCGAAATAGGCGGATGGCCGGTTCTTCTCGTCGATGTCCGCGGTCCTCTTCCTCAGGTCTTCCTCCAGGGACACCACGTATCCGTTGAGCGCGACGGCGCGCTCGCTCCTGCCCAGGACATCTCCGAGCAGCAACAGGGAGCGCCGGGCCTCGTCGCGCCAGACGCCCAACTCGCCGTACGACAGGTAGACCGCCGACACGCCGGTCTTCGCCTGTATGTTGTCCAGTTGGGCGGGGTCGATGCTCACGGCGACGATAAGGTCAGGCCGGCACATTAGTATCTTCTCGGGGTCAGGGAGAGCCCCGGGCCCTCCGGTTCCCACCACGGGAAGGCCCAGGAACTCCTCGCCGAGCGTGCTCGCGTAGGGTCGCACGTAGAGGTCGCGGGCCATGCGTTTCTCGAAATCCTCAATGCCGACGATCCGATCCGTCGCACCGAGATACGCCACGAGCCTCAACGCACCCGGCCCGAGCGCGACAAGGCGTTCCACCCTGTTGGGAATAGCTACCTGCCGTCCCGCGAGGTCTGTCACCGTCCGCCCGGCCGTAGTGCCCGGACGCGAGGATAGGAAAGATGACAGGGCGATCACGGCCAGGACGATCACGACCAAGATGGCTGCGATCAACGTGATGAGGCGTCTACGTTCGTCCATATCTATGATGCCCTCCAGATCATCATGCCGGTGCGTCCCTCCGTGCGCCTGATGACGCATCCGTCCTCAGCGATCACCGCCAGGTATTCCGAAATTCTCTTGCCGAGTTCCCGGCGGGGGAGGCCGTCGAGGCCGTCGAAGTAGTCAGTGAAGAAGCCGGCGGCCTTCTCTACGGGCTCGCGTTTCTCCCACGAGATTTCCTGGAACTCGATGCTGGGCGAGCAGCCCATCGCGTACAGCAGGTTGAACGCGAGCATGATGTCCCACGTCATGGTCGGCATGGGCTTGTTCTTCAGGCGCTGCCAGAGCTCCGCGAGCAGGGGATCCTCTCGCCGGCCGGCCCAGCCCCGGAAGCAGCAGCCGCCCCGGCTGGCGCGGTGCAGCTTCAGGAACTCCTCCGGCGTCCGAACCGCGGGCGTTATGCAGGCGAGTACCAAGTCAAAAGCGCGCTCCCAGCCGCGCTTCGCCAAATCCACTTCCTCCCAGTCGGCCTCCACCGGGTGGACCCGCCCTTCCATCTCCGCGGGCAGGGCCTCGTGAAGCCGCCGGAGCATGGCCGGCGAGAAATCCAGGGCCGTGACTTCCGCGCCGCGCCCGGCGAAGGTGGTGGCCATCCGGCCCGTGCCGCACCCGACGTCAAGGACGCGCATGCCTTCACGGAAGAGGCCCCGGCTGGAAAGAACAGCTATCAACTCCTCGGCCGCTGCGTCCTTCTCGGCCCCGCGCGCGTTCCAGCGCTCGTAATCTGCCGCCATTCGGTCCCATATCCGGCGGGAGGCGTAACCGCCAGCGCCGATGTGCGGGGCGTCGGCAGCGGCCTCCTGCCACCGACGAATCCAAAACTGCGGCGAATGAAGGTCGTTTTCCAAGTCTGGCCCTCGCTCAGAAGCTGGCGATCAAGCCGAATACGAAGGTGATGCCCGGCATGGGGTAGCCGTACTCCTCCTCGTAATCTTCGTCCAGGAGATTCTCGACCGAGACAAAGACACGACTCTCTTGCCCCTTCTTGCCACGGAAAAGGGGGTAAGAAAGGCTCAGGTCCACGTCCACGTAGCTGTCCATCTTCTCCAGCGTGCTCGCCCCCGGCGTGGCCAAGCTTCCGCGGACCGCGTGGCGCTGGTCCACGTAGCGCAGCGCCAGGCGCGCCTCAAGGCCGTTCTTCCGGCGGTAGTCCAGGCCCAGTCCGAACTTGTTCTCCGGCAGCTCCACGAGCTCGTCGGTCAGATCGGAGCTGTTGTCGAGAACGTCCCCGTGCTTCTCCGTCTTCTGAACGGTGTAGTTGGCCCAGACCGAGAAGCCGCGGGGCAGCTCGTGAGAGGCCTCGACCTCCAGGCCCTGGAAATCGACCCTGTCGATGTTGTAGATCACGCGGCTGGGCTTGTAGCCGAAGATCGTGCGGATGTAATCGTCAACCTCGTAGTAGTATCCCCTGACCTTGACTGCGAACTTGTCGGTCACATCGTGCCCGACCTCAAGCTCCCACTGGTTCGCTTTCTCCGCGGTCAGATCCTTGCGGTCCGCGGGCTGGAAGCCGGAGTACCACCAGTAATACTCCGGCAACGTCGGGAAGCGGCAGGCGCGGGCATAGCGACCCGTGACGCGCCCTCCCTCCCAGGGACGCACGG
Organism: uncultured bacterium; assembly: GCA_965370045.1. Classification (GTDB taxonomy): domain Bacteria; phylum Planctomycetota; class SZUA-567; order JAKLDR01; family JAKLDR01; genus CAZONU01. The sequence goes on from CBDUSI010000069.1 coordinate 12,280, forward strand.
TGAGCGCAAGGCGCGGGCTCCATTTGTCCTCGTCGACGGTGATGGCACTGGCCTCGGGGCCGTCGGCCTCGAAGCTGTCAAAGCGCAGCCCGGCCTCGACCTCCAGCCAATCGTTGACTTTCCAGAGATCCTGCACGTAGCCGCCGTTCAACTGGGAGATGTTGCGCTCACCCGAGGAAGACGCAGGTACTGCCCAGGCGGGGAAGTAGGTCGAATCCACCTTGGCGACGTCCATGTCGCCGTAGCCCAGGTAGTGCCCCTCCAGGCCGTACTCGATCTTGTGCTGCCCCACACCCTCCAGGAGATTGTGGAAGTCGGCCCGCCAGCCCCAGTTCCGGTCCTCCGGCTCGCTGTCCCGCTGGAGGGCCAGGTGGCGCGGATCGTCCATCGCGTAGAAATACTCTTCCCTGTGCTGGTTGAACATGTACGCCTGCAGCGAGAAGCCAAACTTCTCGGTGTCACGGGAGAGTCCCAGGTCGAACTGCCACCGCTCGTCCTTCCAATAGCTCCCGTCTCCCCAGTCCCTGGGGCCGGTATTGTGATCCCAGAACCGGGCGTAGGGGCCTCCCAACTGGCTCTCCAGCGACTTCGGCTTCCGGCCGTCGTAGTAGGGGCTGTCCGGTCGGTTGTAGACGATCATCCCGCACTCGTTTTCCGTGAAGCGCACCCCGGCGGTGAGCTCCATTTCGGCCGGCAGCTTGAGAGCGAAGCGCGCCGCGAACGCCTCGCGATCCGCAAAGGCGTTGCGCAGGTAGCCATCGGTCTCATAATGGCTCGCCGCCACGCTGTAGCGCAGACGGCCGACGCCGCCCGAGTGCGATGCCTGCGCGTCCCAAGTCCCCAGGTTGCCGCCCGCGCTGCGGATGACGGTCCGCGGCTTCTCAGTCCACTCTTTGGTGACGATGTTGACCACTCCGCCGAGCGTGTTGCCGTACCTGGCCGGCCCGGCGCCCCGGATGACCTCCACCCGCTCCACTTCCTCCAGCGAGAGCGAAGACCAGTCCACGTAGTAGCCGCCATACACGCCGGCGCCGTGGAGATTGCGGCCGTTCAAGAGGATGAGAGACCGGGATTCGCCGAAGCCCCGAAGGCGGAGCTTGTTGCTGTCGCTTCCCGCGAAGGACCGCCGGCTGAGCTGCACCCCGGCGAGATCCTTGAAAAGCCCCTCGACGCTCGCGGACCGCCGTGCCCGGGCCACTTCCTCCGCAGGAATCACGTCCTGCACGTAGTGTGGCTTCTCCTTTTTCGCCGTGACCACGACCTTTCCCAATTCGACAGCTTCTTTCTTATCCTTAGTCTCTTTCTCCGCCGGCTTCTTTTCCTTCGCTTCCGCGGCGGGGGGCTCCTTCTTCTCGCCCGCTTCCTGACCAAAGGACATCGCGGGCACCGCCAGCATCAAGGCGCCCAACAGCGCGCTGAACCTGAGCATCCTTGTCTCCATCACTTACTTCTCCTTCCCGTGCCCTCTCCTTGACGCGGTCGCAAGAGGGCACTACACTGCCTGCTGAGTGGACACCTCGGAGCGGAATCGCACCACGATTCGCCAACGCTCCCCGGTGCCTTTCTCACCGGGCTCGCTCGGGGCAGGGTCTAGCCTTCCCCGGCGAGCCCACTTGTCTTCCAGCATCTCTTCGCAGTGAACATCACCTCCCTTCAGGGACCACGTGCGGGAGACGCCGTGAAGTTCAGAAGCATACCCCGGCGGTCCCGCAGCCTGAACAGCCCGTCCTGCCCCACGATCTCCAGCGTCCTTTCCGCTCCGATGTGCATTGGGAATACCGAAAGGAAGCCGCCGGGCTTCAGCGCCTTGTGCAGTCCCCGGAGCAGAGATCGTTTGTCCTCCACCAGTTGAAGGACATCGTAGAGCAAAGCCACATCGCTCTTTTCCCCTATCAGCGAAACGGCGGCGGCCGACTTGTTCACGAGCACGGCCTTGACGTTCCCCAGGCCCTCGCTGTCGGCCTTCCTGCGGAGGGCCGACAGTGCTTCCGCATCAATGTCCAAGGCGTAGACCTTTCCGTCGCGGCCGACTATCCTGGCTGCGGGGATCGCGAAGGCGCCGGGGCCGCAGCCGTAATCCAGCACGGTCTGCCTTTTCCCCAGACCCATGTTCTTCAGCACCTCAAGCGCGTCTGCTTCCAGCCACTGCTTGAAATCTTCCTCGTTCCCTGGCAGGTCTCCTCGCAACGGACGTCACCCCTCTTCCGTGCCGCCATCCGGCTTCCCACTTCTGGCGCCAACGGCCGCCCCGAACCACGACGGCTCCACCCCGGCGCAGGATGTGCACAACCTGAAGCCCTCCGCGTCGTACAGCCTGTTCAGGCGCACCTCGGCCCCGCAGCGCTCGCATCGCAAGAACCGGCACAGCTCGTCCACGGGGCGAGCCGCCGGCCGGCAGCGGTAGCGGCGGACCGAGAAGACCTCCTCCAGCGGAAGGGTCAGCAGCCTTTCGACCAGGGCGTCCACCTGCGCGTGATAGGCAAGGATCACCCTCCCCCGCACCTCCCTGCCGGCAAGGAGGGCGTTCTCGGCGGCGGAGCAGCACGGCGGCAGGCTCAAGATCCCGGGGAGAAGCTCCAGCCGCAGAACGCTGCCCGTCGGCAAGTGACAGAAAACGTACACGTGCCTGCCGTGGTCATGGGCGAAGACCGCCTTCTCCTTCACCATCATCTTCCTGACGGCGATGGCCGCCGCCGTGGAGTTCCACACGGAGGCCGTCACGTTGTCCAGGTCGTCGAAATGGCCGCGGGCCGCCCGCGCGGAGCGGAATCCGACAGCCAGCTCGGGCGAGAGCGCCCCGTATTCCTCGGCGATGGTCTTCAGTTTGAGGTCTACCAACATGGCTCAGGCCCTCGTTGGGAAGCGACTTGGTCGCCCATGCCTTTGCGTCATGAGCGCCCCTTCAGCTCGAACGCAATGGGCAAAGCCAGCTTGATCTCGGCCAGCCCGAGTTCCTCCGGTATCTTGGGATAGGGCGCGGCGCGGCGGATCATGGCCAGGGCCTCGCCATCCAACGATGCGTAGCCCGAGGAGGCTATCAGCCGCACCGAAATGACCTTGCCCCGGGCAGAGAGCATGAACTCCACCCTGGCGGTGCCTTCCATCCCCGCCCTTCTCGCTTTCGCCGGATATCTCTTGGCCTTCTGTATCCTGGCCACGACTTGCGCCAGGAACCGCGCCCTGGCATCCGCAACGGCCCCGGCCGTTCGCTCCAGAACACCGGGGGTCTCATTCTCTGACGGCACGACGGGAACCGGCGGCCGCTCCTCGATGCGGGGCCTGAACGCAAGCACATCCGGGGTCAGAGGGATTTCTTCGATGGGGGGAAGCCTCACAGGCTCACGAGGTTGCTCCACGGGGTCCGGCTCAACCATCTCCTCTTCCAAGTCGGGCATCGGGACCACAGGCAGCTCAACAGGGTCGTCTGCCATCGGCATTGGAAAGGTCTCAACGGGCGGACGTTCGGACGCCTCCGCCCGCATGGCCACAGCCGGCAACTCGATCGTGCCGAAGGAAACGACCAGCTTCTGGCGACCCCGCTCTCCAGCGTTTTCCATGCAGAATCGCGGACTCCAGAGGAGTAGCCCTAGGTGCAAGGCGAGGGACAGGGCGGTCGCCATCGCAAGGGGGTTACGGGAGAGCATCGCGCTCCTCTTCCTTGCCCTTTTCTAGGGGCATGGTCTGGACGTCGAGACCCTTGATCCCGGCGGCCTTGACCGCGTCCATCACCTTGGTGAGAAGCCCCAGCCGCACTTCCCGGTCGGCCCTCAGCACGGCGCGGTCCTTGCCCGTTCGAGCCGCTGCCGCGGTCACCGCCGCCCGCAGTTCCTCAATAGTTGTCGGCTGCCCGTTGACCAGCAGACTTCCTCCTTCGGAGAGCGATATGATGATTCCTCTCTCCTCAATGGCGGCGGCGCGGGCCGATTCGGGCAGATCGATCTTGATTCCCGCCTCCTCGATGAAGGAGGAGGTCAGGAGAAAGAAGATCAGCAGCAGGAACACGCAGTCCACCAGGGGCGCGATGTTGAAGAGCGTCTCGACTTTGCGCCGCCGGTGGAACTTCACGCCTTCTCCGCCTCCTGGGAAAGGTCCAGGATTTCGTGCACGCAGCGGTGTATCTTCCGCTCGTAGTCGTCCACCCGCCCCTCGAAGTAGTGGTAGGCGAGCATCGCCGGAATGGCCACACACAGCCCGAAGGCCGTGGTCAGAAGCGCCTCCCAGATGCCGCCGGCCAGGGCCGTCACGCTGGCCCGGCCGCCGGTGGCCTCCACGCTCATGAAGGCCTGGATCATGCCCGTCACCGTCCCCAGGAGCCCCATGAGCGGCGCGGTCTGGGCCACCACCGAAAGTATTCGAAGATGCTTCTCAAGGTCGGCCAGGAGGTCCGAGCCCTCGTGCTCGATGAGCGTCTCGGCGCGCCCGGCCCCCTTGTGGAGGTTCCGCAGGCACACGGCGAGCGAGGCGGCCACGGGTCCCCGGGCGGCCACGCAGGCCACGAGGGAGTCTTTCAGGTTGCCCTTGGCCGCGAGTTGCCGCACCCGATCATACAGGGCATCGTCATCGTTGCGGATGCGCAGGAAGTGGACCGTCCGCTCGACGATGACCGCCAGGGCCAGGACCGACGCGGCCAGGATGGGGTACATCACCCAGCCGCCCTTGACGAACAGGTCCAGCATGTTCCTCACCTCCCCCTTTGCCCCTGTCGTAATACGCTACTGCAAATCGTATTACGAATGGGGTCAAAAAAATAATACCCCTCTACCCGAACTCCCTGCCCATCGTGGTCGCCATCAGCGTGTGATGCTTGAGCCCCTTGACGGACTTGAACCGCGAAACCAGCTTGCGGATCTCCCTGGCCTTCCCCTTCACCACCACCAACTCCAGGCAGTTGTCGTGGTCGAGGTGAATGTGCTGGGTGGAAACGATGATCTTCCCGAAATCGTGCTGGATGCTCATGAGCCGGCCGACCAGCGCCCGGCGATGGTGGTCGTAGACCAGCCCGATGGCCCCGGCCACCTCCTTGCCGGCGCCCCATTCCTTCACGACCAGCCGCTGGCGCATGCAGTCCATGACCGCTTCGGACCGCGTCGGGAAACCCTCCTTGCGGATCAGGCCATCGAACTGCTTGAGGAGCAGTTCATCAACGGAAACGCTGAAACGCGCACGTCCGGCCATCGCGCCCCCCCCATATGACAATTTGTGGAATAGTAATACACCTGCCGGGGCCGGTCAAGCACAAAACTATGTCGGGCCTGCCTGCCGCGTACGTCCTCTCCGTCACGGGCGCCTCCCCGGCATCAGAAGCGGGCTCGGCCGAGGCGGGGAACGAACCTCGTGCGCACTTACCCGGTAGGAGCCGGGGTGTTTGGGAAGACTGTAGAAGGAGAGGCCGACCTCCCCGTCTTTACTCGCACGCGCGGGGAGGCCGAACTCGCTCCGGGGTGCCGATTCAGAAGCTGACCTGCAGCCTCACGCCGAAGACGGTGACGCCGTCCGCATCCGCGTCACCTCCGGGGTTGCCTACGAACTGCACACCGGGCGAGAGCTCCATGTGGTCGTTCATTTTGAGGCGGTAGTACAGCTCCACGTGGTGCTCGTCGTCAGGATCGGTGCCGCCGGCTCTTGCGGCCTCCTCCGCCTCCTCGCCGAGCATGGCCACGCCGTAGGCCAAACCGAGCGCGTCATCACCGCGGCCCCACAGGTCGCCGCCGAGCTCCACGCCTCCGGAAACCCAGGTCTCGACCTCATAGTGCTCCTCGTCGGCCATGCCCAAGCGGAAGAACGCGGTCACGCCCTCGACGAGGCTCTGGTCGCAGGACAGCCCCCAGCCGACACCCGGCGAGTCGAGCCTGGTATCATCCCTCAACTCGGGCAGCTTGGTGTCCTCGTGCCAGACGAACGCCCGGTAGTTGCCGGGCTTCCCGAAGATCTCGACGCTGACGCCCAGCTCGCCGACGAAGAAGAGGTCGTCAGCGAACTTGCCCCCGCGGTCGTGGACATCGTCGGAGTCGGCGAAGCCGAACCTCAGGCTGATCTTTTCGTCGTAGGTGTAGGTCAGGATGGCCCCGAAGTCGTTATCGGGGGCCGCGAAGGTAGGGTTGCCGCAGAAGCCCGAACCCAGGAACTGGGCGGTCTCGTCGCCCGCAACCTCGTTGGTGTCGAACTCGCCGGTCAGGTCGATCTTGCCCATGCGCGCTGAGAGCGAGTGCGCGCCGCCCAGCTTCCAGTTGCCTTCCACCCAGGCTTCGCTGAGCCGGACGTTCTCGTCGTCATCGGCGGCGTCGTTGACCCCGACGAGCAGGTTGAGGTGCTTGTCCAGGCCCTCGCCGCTGCCGGCCTCAACGAGCACGAAGCCCTTCCAGTTTTCGGCCAGTTTGGCTTCGAGCTCGATATCCATCGATCCGGTGGCCGCCGAGACGTCCTCTTCCTCGCTGGTCTCTTTCTCCGCGCCGGCCGAGCCCTGCAGGACGCCGGTCAAGCCCACGGCGAAGTCCACCCGGTCGAAGAAGTTGTCTGCCTTCTCATCGCCCGGCTTGAACAAGCTGCTTTTCTGGCGCTCCTTTTCTATCTCCTTGCGGACGATCTCCCGGACCTTCGCCTCGGAAACCGGCTCTCCGGCCTGAACCGTTGCCGTCGCGCCAAGCAGCAGAAGGACAACCCATGCTATTTCCCGTCGCATCTTCTCTCCTTATCATCTTGTTTTTCCCCAACAAAAAAGCGTGGCAAGGCCGACACTTCCGCGGCCTCGTCACGCCCTCACTTTCCGGCTTCACGCGCCGGACCGTAGGACTTGTTTTACTCCGGGGTCAGGCGTTTTCCGCCAGCACCCCGATCAGCTTCTTGCGCAGCGCCTCAAGCTGCCTGGACTTGAAGGCCTTCCGCGTCCCCTCCAGAACCTCGACTACCTCCACGAGCGTTTCCCTGAGCCTGCGCCTGTGCGGACAGTCCAGGAGAAAGCACCTTTGGATGTCCGGATCACCTCCTTCCCTCAAACTGACGAGAAGGCGCTGGTGCTCCTCGACCCGTGCCTGAATTTCCTCGCCGCTCCTGGCCAGCGCTTCCTGAACGGTCATCTGCCGTTTGTCCTTTCCTGCGGCTTCATCTCCGGGGCTTTGTCGCAAGAGTCCGAAAGAGGACACGAGCTCCCCCGGCATCCGCATCCGCCGTCCTTCCCGCTGAGGGTCCGGTGGAGCGACCGGGCCGCGAGGAGCAGGACGGCCCCCACGACCAGGGCGACGACGATGGTCTCCACCATCGAGCCCTCTCCTATCCGGTGCCGAGCCCCAGGAGGCTTCCGACCTGGTAGACGACCAACGTCACGACGTAGGCCAAGGCGGTCAGCCCCCCGGTCTGAAAGATCGCCCACTTCCAGGAGTTGGTCTCCCGCCTGGTGACGGCGAAGGTAGCCAGGCAGGGGGCGCTGATAAGGGTGAAGAGCATCATGCAGAACGCGACCAGCGGGGTGTAATTACGCTTGAGACGTTCCCGCAAGGGCTCGGACTCCTCGTCCGCTTCGCCCACGGAATAGACGATGCCCAGTTGGGCCACGAAGACCTCCTTGGCCGCGAGCGCCCCGATAAGGGGAGTGCCCAGCCGCCAGTCGAAGCCGAGGGGCTTGAGCGCCGGCTCCATGACATGGCCGATGCGGCCCGCGACCGAATACGAGAGCTTCTCCGCCCGGACCGCTTCCTCGCTATCCAGCCCGGCCAGCCTGGCCTCGGGCGCCTTCGGGTAGCTGGTCAGCGCCCAGAGGATGATCGAGGCACCCAGGATAATGGTCCCGGCCTTTCTCAGAAACAGCCATCCCCGCTCCCACATGTGGATGAATACGCCCTTGAGAGTAGGCATGCGGTAGGGCGGCAGCTCCATCACGAAGGGCACCGAGGGTCCCTTGAAGAGCGTCGCCCGCAGGAGCTTGGCGCAGAGAATGGCCAGGGCGACCCCAATGATATAGATAATCCAGAGCATCGGCGCCTGCCAGGCCTGCGGGAAGAACGCCGGGATGATGAGCGCGTAGATGGGCAGCCGCGCGCCGCAGCTCATCAAGGGAGCCACCATTATCGTGGTGAGCCGGTCCCGGCGGTTCTCCAGGGTGCGGGTGGCCATGATCGCCGGGATGGTGCAGCCGAATCCGATCAGCATGGGGATGAAGCTCTTGCCGTGAAGGCCTATCTTGTGCATCAGCCGGTCCATGATGAAGGCCGCCCGCGCCATGTAGCCGGAATCCTCCAGGATCGCGATGGCCAGGAAGAGAAGCAGGATGTTGGGCAGGAAGACGATCACCCCGCCGACGCCGGCGATGATCCCGTCGACGAGGAGCGACTTCAGGGCGTTCTCGGAACCCTCCGGCCACCAGCCCGCGACGGCTCCGCCCAGCCACCCAAAGGCGCTTTCGATCCAGCCCATGGGCGGGTCGCCCAGGGCGAAAGTGAGCTTGAAGACCAGGTACATCAACCCGAGGAATATGGGGAGCGCCAGCAGCCGGTTGGTCACCACCGCGTCGATCCGGTCCGACATGGTGTGCCGGGCCTCGACCGTCGAGCGCACCGCCTCCTGGCAGGCCCCGGAGATGAAGCCGTACCTCCGGCCGGCGATGACGATCTCCGGGTGCTCGCCGAATATCTTCTCGAGGTGGGCCGCGCTCTTCTCGACGGCATCGAGGACCTCGCGGGAGCCGACCTTCTCCCTCACGTCCTTGTCGTTCTCCAGGAGCTTGATGGCCAGCCAGCGCGAGCCGTACCTATCCGCAAGCGGCTTCTCTTCCTCCCCCAGGAGCTTCTGGATCTTGGCGAGATCTTCCTCGATCTCCCGGCCGTAGCCGACGCGGACTTCCCGGCCCCCGCCCCCGCTCGTCGCCACGGACACGACCGCGTCGAGCAGCTCCTTCGTCCCCAGGCCCTTGTGGCCGACCGTGGGCACGATGGGCGTGCCCAGGAGCCCGGATAGCTTCTCCAGATCGAACTCCAGTCCCCGAGCCCTGGCCGTGTCGCTCATGTTGAACGCCAGCACGAGCGGAGCGCCGAGCTCCATGAACTGCACGGCCAGATACAGGTTCCTCTCCAGGTTGGAGGCGTCGACGATGTCGACCACCACGTCCGGCTTCTCGTCGATGATGAAATTCCGCGCCACCACCTCCTCGAGGGAGTAAGCGGTCAGGCTGTAGGTGCCGGGCAGGTCAACGACGTTGATCTCGCCGTCGCCGTGCCGGCAAGCACCCTCCTTTTTCTCGACCGTGACGCCAGGGTAGTTCCCTACGTGCTGCCGGGCTCCGGTGAGATTGTTGAAGATGGTGGTCTTCCCCGAGTTGGGGTTCCCAGCCAGTGCCACCGTGATCCTCCGCGCCATGACTTTCCGGACCTCCTTCCTGCTGCGCTGGCCGTGTCTCGGCGAGGCGCGAATGTTTCGCCGCGCCGAACTCCCGGCCGAAAAAAACTACGCGACGATGATCTTGTGAGCCATCCCCCGGCCCAGCATCACGCGACTACCCTTGACCGCCACCATGAACGGGCCGCGCAGGGTGTTGCGGATAACCTCGATCTCCACTCCGGGCACCAGACCCATGGCGGCCAGCCGCGCCTGGAGCCCACGGCCCGCGTCAACAGCTATGAGCCGCACTCGTCTCCCGGTCTCAACCATCGCCAGCGACATCGCTCCGGTTTCCTCCTCAGGCATCCGACCGGCGGGGCGGTCTACAGCGGCTCGACCGTAATCCCCGCCGCCTCCTCTTTCCTGAGGGAGAGGTGATACCCCCTCACCTTGACCTCAATCGGATCGCCCAGCGGGGCCACGCGCTCCACCTCAATGAGCGTTCCGGGCGTCACGCCCATGTCGGCGATTCGTTTGTTGGTTTCGCCCCGGCCCTTGATCTTCACGATCCTGGCCTTCTGGCCCGGCTTCATCTCCCCAAGCGTTAACGGCATCTTTCGTGCCTCCTTCTGCGCCGCCTTCTCCCGCACCTCCTCAAGGCACAGAGATAGACATCGCTCGCAGTGCCCGTAGTCCCTGCCGTGCTCGCAGTAGTGCTGGAAGCCCTTGATCCATTTGGTGCCCCCGCGCGGGCAGGCCTCCACGAACTCAACGAACTGGATGAGCCGATCAAGGATGTCGCCCCGAACCGCGTGCTCCATCTTGCATGCAGCTTTTTCGGCCTCAGCCCCGTCCACGACCAGAACCTTTACGAAGAAGTCGCGCAGTGCCTCGTGTCGGCGGACCACCTCCTCCGCAGCCTTCTTCCCCTTCAACGTCAGAGTGACGAGGTCGTAGGGCGCGTAGTTGACCAGCCCCTTCTCGGCCAGCGCGTGGAGCGCGCCGGTCACCGAGGAGCTGTTCACCTTGAGCCGCCTGGAGATGTCCCGGGCCCGGGCTGCCTGCTTCTCCGCCGCGATGTGGAAGATGGCTTCCAGGTAGTCCTCCAGGCTGGCGCTGAGCGCTTCGCTTGCGACCATTCCTCGCTCCCTCCCGCAGGCCGGCCTTTCTCTCGGTGCGCCAAATACTTTACGGCACGCCGAACTCACTGTCAAGGCTTTTTCCGAAAACATTCGTTAGCAGTTCTAAGGCCCTGCTGCCACGTAAGTTAGCGGGCGAGGCACCGGTAACCATGCCTCGGTAAGTACCCTGGCTACGCGTGGCGGGGCAGGCGCAACTCCTCATCGTCGTCATGGTCTCTCTTGGGCTTCCGCGGCAGCGCCCGCAATGCCGTCGGCTTCAGCCCCGTCGGCTTCGTGAATATCCCCATCTGCACGTCGTCCTTCATGTCCTCGGTCACGAACGCCGCGTAGTGCCGTTCGCAGATCAAGACACTGTTTCCGAGCATCTTGGCGATCTTGTCGAGGGTAATGCCGACCATGGCCAGCTGCGTGGCGAAGGTGTGCCTGAAATGGAGACAAGTCCACGGCTTGAACCGCTTGCCGTTCCTGTAACCCTGCTGGTGCTCCCGCTGGAGCTTCTCCAGGGCGTGGCTCAGGTTGTCCGGATGCCAGCGTCCGCCAAGGGGCGAGGGAAAGTACCAGACCCCACTCTTGGCCGGCCGGTAGCGCTTCAGGATGGGCATGAGGTCCTCAGAGATGGGCACCTTCCGGTCGGAGTTGGTCTTGGCGACCCAGTACTGGCCGTCAATCTCCTTGGAGCGGATCAGGATGTTGCCGCTCTTGAGGTCCACGTCGTCCCTAGTCAGCCAGGTGAGCTCCTCGCGGCGCAGGCCGGCGAAGATGAGGGTGGCCACGATGGCTTGCATCTCGCGGTGCCGTGCCAGGGTGGCCAGCTGGGTCTGGATGTCCTTCCTCTTGAGGTAGCGGATGACCGGCTTGGGCACCTTGAGGGGCTTGACGCCTATGGCCGGGTTCTCGTGGCGGGGGTTCCTGGAGACGAAGCCGCAGTAGTCCAGGGCGTACTTGAAGAGCCCCCGGACGACCCCCAGCGCCCGGTTCCAGGTCTTGGGCTTCCAGGCGCGTTTCTCAGTCATTTCCGTCAGGTAGCAGAGGATCACGCGGCTGGTGATCTGCTCCAGGCGGGTGATGCGGCCCGGTAGCCACTCGATGAACTGGTCCAGGTAGCAGGTGTCGTTCTGGAGAGATTTTTTCGCAAGTTTTTTCTGGAGGTAGCGCTTGTACTCGGCCAGGAGTTCCGAAAGAAACGATCGCGAGGGCTTTTGAATCGTTCCTTCGTTTCTTTTGTGGGTGACCTCGATCAGGTTCTTCCGGGCCTCCTTCTCGTCCGATGTGTGCAGGCTGTGGCGCACGCGCACATCCCTAACCCCGTCGGAGACATAGTACTTCACCCACCACGTCTTGCCGCGCCTGTAGAGCCTCGGTTCCTTGTTGTCCATGACCGCTCCTCCTTTCGCCGAGGAGATGTCTCAAGGGC
>CBDUSI010000070.1:0-24075 GCA_965370045.1 uncultured bacterium
GAATATCGACCAACACACCCCCAGTCCTTTAGAGAATTAGCAGACACAGCCTAGAACAGTGAGCCCGATCTTCCAGTCCCAGACTGCAAAGCACCCCAAAGCAACAGCAAGGCCAATGAAGGGCAAACAGCAACCAGCCTTCGTCAGATACTTGCGAGTGAAGTAATGTTCACCGACCGACTTCTTGAAGCACCGTTCGCAGATTACGATTCTGTTGCCATTCCCGTATGTGCGAGTAAACTGTGCCTCGTCATCGTGTATTTCCCTAGCACAGTCGCCGCAGATATCTTCGTTAGGAGGATTCATGAGTTTTCGCTAGGCGTCGGCTACATGCTCTCCCCACGGTTTCCAGTATCGCAAGATGAACCTGACCGTATCGGGCACATCCGCGTCAGCCAGCTCTACGGAAGCAGTAGGAAGATGTGGATTCGAAAGTTGAAACTTGTTCTTGTGAGGTACGTACTCGATTTGCAATCCACCAAAGCGGAGTGTAAGCGGGTTCTCCAGGGCTTCTTCGCATTGAGGGCACTTCTGCGCCAGAGATTCCACGTTTTCCGACCATCCGCACTTAGGGCATTCCTGCGGTATCCAGCCCATGCAACAGGGGCCATCGACATCCTTTACAAGTTTGTCAGTCACGCCTAGCCTCCAAGCCTAAGCTGTATCCTCTCACTCCGCCGCGCTCAGCCCTTCTGGAAATCAAAGACTCGCAGCGCGTTGAGGCCCAGGATCTTGCGCTTGTCCTCCTCGCTTATCTCCGCCTCCAGCACCGGTCCCAGCGGGTGGATGGGATCGAAGAGCGTCTGGTCGGTGCCGAAGACCAGACGGTCGACGTCAAAGAGCCGGACCAGGTCCGCGACCTTGCCGCGCTCCTGGGTGCTGGTGACGAAGTCCAGGTACACGTTGGGCAGCTCACTGGCCAGCTCGGCGGCCAGCCGGTACTCGTTCGCCAGCGCGTGGAACCAGAACATGGGCAGCTCCGGGAAGCGCCGGGCCGCATCCGCCGCGGCCGGTCCGTTGCCGGTCCAGGTGTGGGAGGTCAGCGGCAGCTTCTTCGCGGCGAGCAGCTCGAACATCGCGAGGTTCTCGGGCGCGTTGAAGGCCAGGCCGGTGCAGGACGGGTGAATCTTGGCGGAGACGAACCGGGGATGGTCCGCGTAGCGCTCGATCTCCTCCCGGGACTCGTCGGGGTAATGGCCGTTGAAGACCAGCGATCCGTAGACGCGCTCGTCGCTCTCGACGGCGCGGGCGATCTCCGCGTTGCCCTCGGGGGCATCGTAGAAGATGGCCAGCGCCGAGGAGATTATCACCTTGCTGAACCCGGTGCTGTCCAGCAGCTCCCGCAGCTCGTCGAGGCTGCCCCTCGAACCGGGATAACCCCAGCAGCCCAGGTGGGCGTGCGCGTCGACGACCTCGACGCCGGGAAGCAGCTCGGAGACCGCACTCATGACTTGATCCCCCCCAGCAGGCCGGCCAGTGTTTCCCCCAGAATGCCGGCCTTTTCCTCTTCGCTTATCTGGGCCAGGCGTATGGCCTCAATGGCCCCGCGGCCGGACTCCAGCGGCTGGCCGGTGCCCAGCACCAGGCGCGACGCGCCCAGCTCGCGGCACAGAAACTCGACTGATCCGGGCGTGCAGGTGTGCCCCATCTCCATCAGGAACTCCTCGCGGCGGCGCATTACCTCGACGCATTCGGTCAGCGCGTTGTAGTAGACGTTGGCGAGGATCACCCGGCAGCCCGGCGGGGCCAGGTGGGCCACCCCGCTGGCCAGGTCGCTGAACTTGCCGATGGGAAAGGCCACCGGCATGCCGGCCTCGGCGCACTCGGCGAAGATGCGCTCGACGAGGACGTTGTGGAGCAACCACTCCCGCTGGGCCGAGAAGAGCTGCTGCGTGAAGAGCCGCAGCATCCGGAAGCCGTCATCGAGCAGCCGCCCGGGGAGGCTCTGCTTCTCGAAGTAGCGCCGGGGCCCGATGGTGGCCACCGGCTCCAGCCCGGGGTGCGCCGCGCAGACCTCCAGGGTCTCGGCGTTGCCCTCGCCGTGGTCGTAGAAGACCCCGCGCAGGCTGACGGCCAGCCCCTTCTCGATGCCCAGGCCGGAGAGGACTTCCAGAAGCCGCTCGACTGAAACGTCCCGGGCCTCCCCGGGCCAGCGGCCGAAAACGCAGTTGGCCTCGATGATCCGCAAGTCAGTCCTCCCATCCGAAGAGCCGCCGGGCGTTGCCGCCCAGAATCGCCGCGCGGACCTCCTCGGGGATGTCCGCGTAGAGCACCTTACCCAACTGGGCGCCGGGGTCAATGAAGGGCATGTCGCTGCCGTAGAGCAGCCGCTCGCCCAGGCCGTTCTCGACCAGCCAGGAAATCGTCCCCCGGGAACTCTGCGAGCAGCATGTATCGAACCAGAGATTGGGGTGCCGGGCGGCCAGCTCGGGCAGCTCACGGTGTTTGGTGCCGAAGCCGCCCAGGTGGGCCACGATGATTCGCACTCCGGGGTACTTCGCGGCCACGGCGCGCAGGTTGTCCGGACCGCAACACTTGTCCTCGGTCCAGAAATGTATCAGCACCGGGCAGCCGCGCCGCGCGGCGAACTCCCAGGCCGCCCCGTAGCCGGGGCCCTCCAGGGGGTGCTCGTGGACCGCGGCGTGCAGCTTGAGGCCCACGAAGCCGGGATGGTCGGCGAAGTGGTCGATTTCGTCCTCGGCCTCCCCGGGGTAGTTGGGGTTGACCACCGCGTAGAAGAAGAGCCGCCCCGCGTGACGCTCGGCCGCCTTCGCCGAGAGCCGGTTGCCCACGTGGTAGTCGGAACAAAAGGCCGCGTTCTGCGCGACCAGCAGGCGCTCGACGCCAAGAGCGTCCAGGCGGCGCACCATGTCGTCGGGCGCGCACCTGGGGACGAGCATGCCCCCGTAGTCGCCGACGTGCGCGTGGGCGTCGATGTATCCGCTCATCAGTCGGCCTCCGCGAGCAGCGCGCGCAGGTTGCCGCCGGCCACCGCGGCCATGTCCGCGTCGCTTAACCCCGAGAAGTTCAGCGTGCCGCGGGCCTCCTCCATACAGATGTCCGGGGCGTTCGAGCCGTAGAGCAGCCGCCCGGCGCCGAACCTGTCGGCGACTTCGCGGAGCCCTTCGTTGACCACGTAGCTGGAGATCTCGACGCGGAGGTTCGCGTGACGCGCAAAGAGCGGATAGAGGACCCGCGCGGCGCGGTAGCCGGTTCGGGTGAGAATCACCGGCAGCTCCGGGTGGGCCGAGAGCATGGCATCCAACTGGTCCCAGCGGCCGTCGGCGTCGAGCAGCACCGGTACCCGCCGGCCTTCCAACGCGCTCCAGAGCGCACCGCAGCACCAGTCGGCCAGCGAGTAGCCGTGGCGCGCGGGCTCGGCGCGGACTATCTCCGCACCCGCGGCGGCCATCTCGGCGAGCAGTTCATCAGGCGCGGGAATCTCCGCGGTGCCCGGTGGCAGGACGGTCCAGACCGGGTGCAGGCGCTGGCGGCCGGCGAGTTCCTCGACGAGCAGGCGGTTGCCGACTGCCGGGGCGGTTTCCAGCGCGCGCCAGTCGGCGCACCAGACTTCGGCTATTTCCAGGCGGTCCATCTCGGCCAGCAGTTCGTCGGCGGAGACGTAGGGCTCGCCCTTAGGCACCGCCGGCCGGCCGAAGAGTACGCAGCAGTCCAGGATTTCCAAGGCACCCTCCATGTGCGGAGTCAGAGGCTACCGTGCGCGGCCGTTCCCGGCAAGCGGTCTCCCGGGGCTAGGCCACCTCTCCCAACTCCCGGCCGGCGGCCAGGAAAGCGCGGACGTTCTCCTCGGGCGTGCCCGTGCATATCTCGGCCACCACCCGGGCGACACCGGCCTCGGCCAGCTCATCGCACTTCGCGCGAATGCGCTCCGGTGAGCCCCGCAGCATCTCGCTAATGGTGAGTATGTTCCACTGAACCGGGACGTCCAGGAGCCGCTTCCAGTCCTCGATGGTTACGTGCTCGTCCTGGCCGAGGTCCAGGGCGGCCAGGCCCAGCCGCGCGACGGCCGGCAAGTGCGCGGGCTTCAGGAGTTCGCTGTGCATCGAGCGCCGACCGCCGGGTCCGGCTAGTTCCGTGTAGATGCGCTCGTAGCAGGGCATGACCAGTTCGTCGAACATCTCCGGCGGCAGCATGCCCGCGAAGTCGTCGGCCACGCCCGCCGCCCCGGCCAGGGGGTCAGCGTTATGCTCGCGGACCTGTCGCGTGAACGAGATCAGGCTGTCGGTTATCACCGCGAGCAGTTCGCGGACCAGCTCGGGATGGTCGTAGCAGTCCAGGAAGAAATCCTCGCCGCGCAGCAGCTTGGCCTCGGTTACCGGCCCCTCCACCCCGGCGCCGAGCTTGACCGGCTGGCCGGAGATATCCTGCATGCGCTCCTGCATCTCGACGAAGAGGCGCATGGCCGGCGCGGCCAGGTAGTCATCAGGCACGCTCAGTTCGCGCGCCGCAGCGGCGGCGGAGAGTATCGGCGGGCCGGTCTGCGCCTGGTGTCCCTCGGGATAGAGAAGCTCCATGCCCAGCGCGGCCACGCCTACATAGGCCGGTGGGTCGCAATGCGGGCCGCCGGTGTCAATGCCGAACTTCTCGCGGAATATCCGCCGGCCCTCGGTCTGAGTGCGCAGCTTGATTCCGGCATCGGTGTAGTAGCCGTCGAGCGTGGTGCCGGCGTACTCGGCGAGCACTTCGGGCGGAACGGCCAGGTGCCAGTTCATCCCTGTCCTCCGGGCTGGGCCCGTCTGGGGACCAACGCCGCTTACAGCTTCTCTACGGAGGCGGCCACCTTCTCAAAGGCCTCCGCGTACTGGTCCATAAGCTCTCCCGCGGGGGCGGTGGCCACCGGCACGCTGATGAGATTGTCGACCAGGGAGTTGGCGGTGGGGAAGCCCGCCGGGTCGTAGTCGTCGCGGCCGGCCGCGGCGCGGATCTGCGGCGGGAGCGAGTCGCCTCCGGCGGCCAGCTCGCGGAAGAGCGGCTGGTCGTGGAGCCGCGCGTAGCGGTTGGCGCTGACCTTGGCGCCTTCGGCATTCAAGGCCTCCACGAACCTTTCAACAGGGGCGCCCGCGAAACGCTCCGGCCGGTAACGGATCACCCACTCGTAGTACACGCGCTCGACGTCCTTCGGCGCGCGATAAGTGTCAAGGCCCAGCTTCTCAAGGCGCGCGGCCAGGCGGTCGACGTTGGCGGCCCGCACCGCGTTCATTTCGTCGAGCTTGCGAAGTTGCGCGCGGGCAATGGCCGCGGCCAGCGGGTGCATGCGGTACTTGAAGCCGAAGCAGGTACGGCGGTAACGCTTATAGTCGTCGGACAGGCCCCCGACGCGCTCGTAGTGCCCCAGCGTCGTGGCCTTCTCCAACGTCGCCAGGTCGTCGGTGACCAGGACCCCGCCCTCGCCAGCGACCATCAGCTTGCTGGTCTGCAGCGAGAAACCGGCGACATCGCCCAGCGCGCCGATCTTCTTGCCGTGATACGTGGCCCCGTGCGCGTGGCTGCAGTCCTCAATCACTGCCAGGCCGTGCCTGGCGGCCACCGCCTTGATCTCGTCGACCTTGGAGGGCAGGCCCCAGAGGTGGACGATTACGACGGCCCGGGTGCGGTCGGTGATGCGTCGCTCCATGTCCGCGGGGTCGATGCCCAGGTTGTCGGCCTCGCAATCGCAGAGGATCGGGACCCCCCCGCACCAGAATATCTCCATGGCGCTGCCCCAGAAGGTGTAGGTGGGCACCAGCACCTCGTCCCCCGGGCCGATGCCCGCGGCGAAGTAGGCGGAGTGCAGCGAGGCGGTCCCGTTGTTGCAGGCCAGCCCGTGCTCCACCCCGATATATGCGGCGAACTCGCGCTCGAATGCCCGGGTCTCTTCGCTGATGGAAAGCTCGCCCCGGCGAATCAGCGCCGCGGTTGCCTCGACCTCCTCTTCCCCGAGGCGCGGCCACTTCAGGAACTCGTCCTGCTCCAGAGTCACGGCGGGCTTGCCGCCCAGGATCGCCGGCTTGCTCTCGACTGTCACGCTCATGAAATCGCCTCCTCAGAAATCGCGCCGTAAAACATCGGTAAGTACGAAACTGCTCTTGATTGGCCCCCGGGCGGTGCTACCATCCCGCGCCAAATGGCGACGCCAGGCAAAACTCCCCCGCGCCGCGGCCTGATCGGTCCGCGCGACGTCCGCATCTACGACGCTCTGCGCCGCCGCCCGTTCGTATTGGCCAAATTTCAGTGGCTCAAGTTCCGCCGGATGTGGCGCAGCCTCAAGGGTCCGGCGGCGATCCTGGTCTGGACCAATCCGCTGTGGCTGATCCCCCTGGCCGTCTCCCGGCAGTACCAGCAGATGTACGCGCGCGAGCTGGGCCTCAGCGAGATCCAGGTCGGCTACATCGCCGCGGTGCTCACCGGCGGCAGCATGATCTGCTTCCTGATCGGCGGCTGGCTCACCGACCGGCTGGGCTACAAGCGCTGCATCACCCTCTTCGACGCCATCGCCTGGCCGGGCTCCATGCTGGCCCTGGCCCTGGCCGGGCCGGGGCAGGCCTGGTGCTTCTACCTGTCCAGCGCGCTGATGAGCTTCATGGCCGCCTGCGTGCCCGCCTGGCACAGCATGTTTGTCTCCGGCATCCAGCCCGAGCGCCGCGCGCCGGCCTACGGGATGCTGTTCATCACGCTCACCGCGCCGGGCATCATCTTTCCCCCGCTGGGCGGCTGGCTGGCCGCCAGCTACGGCCTGGTGCCGGCCATGCGCGGGGTCTACTTCGCCGCCGCGGCGATGATGACCATCGGCATCCTGATCCGCTGGCGGCTGCTGCCCGACCCGCCGCCGACCGAGACCACAACTCGTGGAATGTTCAAGGCCCTGGGCGACCAGTTCCGGCCATACTTGAAGACGCTGTTCAACCGCAAGACCTGGAGCTTCATGGTCGCGCTGATCCTCTTCAACCTCGACGTGCTCATCGGTATGAGCTTCGTGCCCCTCTACATCATGGAGCAACTGGGAGTGCCCAAGCCGATATTCTCGATCGTGCCCGCGGCCACCAGCGTGGTGCGCCTGGCGGCGATCATCCTGCTGGCCCCGCTGATCACCACGCGGAACACCCGGCGGGTGCTGGTGCTCTCCGGGGTGGCAATGGCCATTGGCACGCTGGTGCTCATCTCCCTGCTCTTCGGCGCGCCGGCGTACAGCGGCTGGGTGCTGGCCGTGGTCCTGGGCGGGGCGTTCTTCTGGGCGCTGGGCGGGGCGCTCTCCGGGCCGGCCATCCTCGGCGCCTGGAGCAACACCATCCCCGAGAAGGTCCGCAACCGCCTGTGGGGCGCGCACGGGGCGGTGAGCCGGATCATCGCCTGCGGCGCGCTGGCCGGCATGGGCCACCTCTACTACGCCTGGGGCCCGTCGCTGCTGATCGTGCTGATCGCCCTGGAGGCCGGGGTGATCCTCTTCTTCGCGCTCAGCCCGGTGGGCACGGCGCACTCGCCGAAGGCGCCGGAGGATTAACACCTAGCTGCCCCCTCGGCCTTCTTCGCGCCGAAGTGAGCGGCCACCTTGCGGACGCCCGCGGCGGTCTCGTCGATGTCCGTCTCCGTGAAATGCTCGTTGATCGGCATCCACACGCAGGTGTCGACTATCCTCTCCGCCTCGGGGCAGAGCCCGTCGGGGTACTCGACCAGCTTGCCGCTCACCGGATCGCGGAAGGGATACTCCGAGTGCGGGTAGGCGCTGCGCTCGCGAAAGAGGCGGTACCTGTACATCACGTCGGCGGTGTAGCCCGGTTCACAGGCCACCCCCTCGGCCTTGAGGGCCGCCACGAACTCGTCGCGGCCGGCGCCCAGCTCGGCGGGGTCGATACGGAACATGTAGAACCAGTAGGTGCAGCGCCCGCCCTTTCTCTCTTCCAGGGGGTTCACGCCGGTCAGGCCGCTGATGCCCTCGGTGAGCCGCCGGCCCAGCGCGACGCGCTGGTCGGTGATGGCCGCGAGCTTCTCGAACTGGGCCAGCGAGACCGCCGCAGTGAGCTCGTTCATGCGGTAGTTGGGGGCCAGGAACCAGGGGTCGCGGCGGCGGCTGGTGCGGTCGTAGCACTTGTCGGCCCACAGCGCGGCCGCCCGGCCGAGCTCCGGGTCATTGGTGCCGACCATGCCCCCGTCGCCGGCGGAGATGTGCTTGAACTCGTTGAGGCTGAAGCAGCCCATTGCTCCGAAGGTGCCGGTCAGCCGGCCGTCCAGAGTAGTCATCCAGGATTGGGCGCAGTCCTCGATGACCGCCACCCCCCGCTCATTGGCGACCTCCATGATGCGGGTCATGTCCGCGGGGTTGCCGGCCAGGTGAATGACCATGATCGCCCGGGTGCGGTCAGTGATGCAGTTGGCGATGGAGTCGGGGTCCGGCGAAAAGGTATAGGGCTCGAGGTCCGCGAAGACCGGCACCGCGTTCTGGTAGAGCACCCCGATGGCCGAGCCCATGTCGGTGATGGGCGTGAGAATCACCTCGTCCCCGGGGCCCACCCCGGCGCAGCCCAGGGCCACGTGCAGCGCCGCCGTCCCCGAGCTGGTGGCGACGGCGTGCCCCAAACCGTAGACGTCCTTGAGCTTCTCGCAGAGCGCCTTGGTCTTCTTCCCGTGGGCGTAGAACAACGTGCCCTGCTTGAGCGCGGAGAGCACCGCCTGCTCCTCCTCCGGGCCGTACTTGGCTCCGGTGCCGTAGGGGGTGGACTTGGCCTTCACCCCGCCGTGGAGGGCCAGCTTCTCATGGATTGCGGACGTCTTCGCCATCACCTTTCTCCTTTACAGTACGATGTCTGCGTAACCCTAAGCATTTGTCATGCCAGGAAAACGCTTCGTGTAAGTGGCTCAATCAGGTTGCTTGCGCGAGCCAGCTAGGTTACATTTCCCAGTCAGCGTCCAGATATGGACGTGCCAATGTATGCAGTGTCGCCAACCGCTTGTTGCACAGATAGATACGCTGAGTCCAGAAGTGGACACTATTGGCTGATTCTCAGCTCCCGCATCTTGCGAATCAGCGTGCTTCTGGGGATCTTCAGCCGCTTGGCGGCGTGCGCGCGCACCCAGTCGCAGGCTTCCAGCGCGGCGACTACTGCCCGGCGCTCCTCACGGCGCAGGTGCTCCCGGAGGCCCGCTTCCGGTTCGCTTCTCTTGGGAGCGGCGGCCGCGGGGGCCGCGGACCTCGCGGCCAGATTGGCGGGGATGTCCCGGGCCAGGATGGTGTCGCCGGTGGTGAACACGAAGGCGCGCTCCAGGACGTTGCGCAGCTCGCGGGCGTTGCCCGGCCAGTCGTGGGCCTCCAGCCCCTTCAGTGCCCGGGGGCTGATGGCCCGCACGTTCTTGCCGCTGTCGGCGGCCATGCTCTCCAGGAAGTGCTGGGCCAGCAGCGCCACGTCCTCCTTGCGCTCGCGGAGCGGCGGTATCTCCAGCGAGAGCACGTTCACCCGGTAGAAGAGATCCTCGCGGAAGATGCCGCTGGCGATCCTGGCCGGCAGGTTCTGGTTGGTGGCCGAGATTATGCGCACGTCGGCGGACAGCGGGCTGGAGTCGCCCACCCGCTCGAAGGCGTGCTCCTCAATGAAGCGCAGCAGCTTGACCTGCGCGCTGGGGGAGAGCTCGGCGATCTCGTCGAGGAACAGGCTGCCCCCGTCGGCCTGCTGCACGCGCCCCTGGCGGTCGGCCACCGCCCCGGTGAAGGCCCCGCGCGCGTGGCCGAAGAGCTCCGACTCCAGAAGCGTCTCGGGGATGGCCCCGCAGTTGACGGTGACCAGGCGCCGGCCCGCGCGGCCGCTGGCCTCGTGCAGCGACCGGGCGACCAGGCCCTTGCCGGTGCCGCTCTCCCCGGTGATCAGCACCGGGCTGTCCGAGTCCGCGGCGCGCCGGACCGACTTGCGCAGATCCCTGAACGCCGGGGAGCGGCCGACTATGCCCGGGAGGTCGGTCTCGCGGTGGAGCTCGCCGGAGAGCTTGCGCGCGGCCAGCAGCGTGCGCCGGCGCGTCGCGGCGCGGTCGATGGTGGCCTTGAGCAGCTCGTTGCTTTCGAAGGGCTCGATGATGTAGTCGAAGGCCCCCGCGCGCATGGCCTCGACGACCACTTTGGGGCTGGTCTCGTGGGTGCTCAGGATCACCGGCGCGTCGGGGTCCACCTCGCGGAAGGCGCGCAGCACTTCCATGCCGTCGACCGGCGCGATCTTCAGGCCGGTGACCACCACGTCGAACTTGAGCATCCCCGCGTTGCGCGCCGCCTGGCCGCTGTCCAGCACCAGGTCCACGGCGTAGTCGCGCTGCGCGGCCATGAACTCGTAGAGGTCCGGGAGGTAGTCCCCGACCAGCAGCACCCGCGGCTGGCCCTTGCGACCCGCGACCACGCTGGTGATATCGACTCCGGACATCACTCGCCCGTGGGCGGTTTCGGGTCGCGGTCCCCGGCCCCGCCGCTCACCAGCCGACGATCTCCCGCGCGGTCTCGGCGGTCTTGCGCACGGTGCGCGCGTCGACGCGTTCGATGCCCGGATTGGCGGCGGCCGAGTCGGCGTGGCTCGATCGGTTGAACTCGATGACTACCTCCGCGGGCAGCTTCACCTTGAAGGGCTCCACCTTCTTCTTGAGGTGCAGCGCCCGGCCGGCGGCCTCCTGGATCTTGCGGTGGGCGGCCCCCGGGGTCATGCAGCGGGCCAGCTGGCGGCCCAGTGCGGTCTTGACCGCGACGGTTTCTATCTTCCCGAGCAGCTCGCGGGCCTCCGCGCAGGCGGCCTCGTCGCCGGTGACCAGCACCAGGGGGATGTTAAAGTGGCCCATGTAGGCGGCGAACTGGGCGAGCTCACCCCAGAGCTTACCGTTCACCCAGAAGTTGTGCCAGCTGCCGGAGCTCTGGGTGTGGTCCAGGAAGGCGTCCTGGGTGCCGGCCATGGCGTGGGCGCCAATGTGAAACCCCACGTCGAACTTGCCGTCGGCCAGCGCGGGCATCATGTTCCCGCCGCCCAGGGGCCGCTCGTACTCGGCGCGATCGTCCATCTCCTCGATGCGAATGTTGCCCTGGCCCCCGCCGTGGGCGTCGTTGACCACGATGCGCCGGGCCTCGCCCGCCGCGGCGCCGGCTACCGCGGCGTTGAACTCGGCCTCGACCAGCGGCCGGGACTTCTCCCAATCCGCCGAGCCGCTGGCGCACTGTCCCCCACGGCAGATGCCGCTGATGCCTTCCATGTCGGTCATGATGTAAACGTTCATCGCTCAGAACCCCTTGACGACGTCCAGGGTGGAGCCGATCTCTCGGCGGATGGTCCGTGGCCCGATTCGCTCCGAGCCGGCGCGCCCGGCAGCCTCGTCGGCGAACTCGGTGCGGGTGTACTCCAACTCGACCTCGTTGGGCAGGTCCACGAGAGAGGGCTCGGCCTGGTCGGCCCGCCCCAGAGCGCGCCCCGCGGCCCCGCCGATCAGGCTGGCCGCCGCGCGCGGATGGACGGTGCGCGCCGTCTCGCGGCAGACCGCCTGCTTGACGGCAACGGTCTCGACCCCGGGGGCGAACTCCTCGGCCTCGCGGCAGGCGGCGGCGTCGCCGGCGACCAGCAGCAGGGGGACCTCGTAGTGCCCGGCGTAGGCCGCGCAGATGCCGATTTCACCGCAGTCCTGGTCGGCCAGCTTGTAGCGGAACCAGGCCTCGGCGGTCATAGTATGGTCCTGAAAGGCCCCGGACGTGCCGGCCATGGCGTGCGCCCCGATCATGAAGAGCCCGGTGAAGTCGTCGGTCATGCCCGGCAGCAGCCGGTTCCGGTCGGCCTGCTCGTAGATGGCCCGCGGGTCCATGTTCTCCATGGGCAGGTTGACGGCGCCCACGCAGTGGAAGTCGCAGACCATTACCTCTTCGGCCCCCGCCCCGAACGCGCCGTCGATGGCCGCGTTGACGTCGCTGGCCATGAAGGCCCGGGCCTCTCCCCAGGGAGGCGTCTGCGGCTTGAGCTGCGCGGCGGTGATGATGCCGCTGATCCCCTCCATGTCGGCGATAATATATATGCGTTTCACGCTGAAGCTGCCTCCTAACCGAGTTCCAGCACGGGAGCGCCGCATTCCGCCAGCCGGCGGTCGAAGCTCAGGAGCAGCACCTGGGTCTCGCTCCCCAAGCGCTTCAGGAGCTCCAGCGCCGCCGCGCGCCGCCCGTCGTCGAGGTCCACCAGCGGATCGTCGAGGACCAGCGGCAGCGTTCGCCCGCCGGAGACAAGCTTACCCATGGCCAGCCGCAGGGCAAGGTACAGTGCCGCGCGGGTGCCCTGGCTGAGGCTGGCCTCCCCCACCCTCTCGCGCCCCGCGCCGGAGATCGCGGGGACCAGGCTGTCGGCCTCCAGGCTCACCGCCCGGTAGCGGCCGCAAGTCAAGCCGGCCAGGTTCCCGCCGGCCAGCTCGGCCAGCCGCGCCAGGTGGCTCTCCTGGAACTCGGCGAGGCTCTCGGCCAGTTCCTTGAGCGCCAGACGCAGCGCTCCGCAGCGGGCCTCGTGCCGGGGGATGATCTCCTTGAGCTCCTCCAGGCGCTCGCCGGCCCAGGCCGAGGCGGTCTCCGCCGAGCTCAGCGCGGCCAGCTCCAGCTCCAGCCTGTGAAGCTCGGCCTCACGCTTTTCCACCAGGCGGGCGAGCTCGGCGGCGCGCGCGGTGGAACCGGCCGCGTCGGGTCCCTCGTCGTTCTTCGGTGTTTGGAGTTCCGCGTCGATCTTCTCTATCCGCGCGTCAAGAACGGCCATCTCACGGACCGCATCGGCGGAGCGCGAGCGCAGTTCAGTGAGCGCTTCCTCTTCCAACAGCCCCGCCTCCAGCGCTTTGCCCCGCGCGGCCAGCTCCAGCCGCTGGGAGTAGCGGCGCATGATCTCCTCCATGGCCTGCGGCGTGAAGTCCACGCGCCCGCCGGCCTGGGTCATCAGCGCGGCGGTGGCGGTCTTCAGCTCCGCGCGTGCCGCGGCCAGCTCGGCCTCCGTCCGGCGGCCGCCGGCGGCCTCCGCCCGGTCCCTGGCCCGCGCCGCGGCGCTCCTCCGGGAGTGAAATATCAGCGCCGCGGCGACCAGTCCCGCGAAGGTCAATGCCACGCCGGCGACCAGCCCGGGCATCTGGTCGGCAAGGGCGCTGCCCGCGGTCGCCGCCACGCCCATCACCACTACCACCGCCGCGCCGAGCACTATCGCCGCGCCGGCCACGGCCAGGTTACGCCCGAAGTGCTGGGCGGCGGGCGGCTCGGGTCGCGCGGCGTCCCGGTCGTCCCCCAGCCGCGCCACCCGGGCGTCGGCGTGGCGCGCGCGGGCCACCAGCTCGGGGAACTCGCTGGTGGCCCCGCCAAGATCCGCGTATGCGGCCAGCCGGCGCTCGACCTCGGCGGCCTCGGTGGCAATCCGTTCCGCGGACTGCAGCTTCTCGCCCGTGGCGCGCTCGGCGGCGCCCAGTGCCGTCCGGCGGCGGCCCAGTTCGGCGCGCTCGCGGAGGCGCTCGGCCAGCTTGCCAGTGCGCTCGGCCTCGGCGCCCAGGCGTTCGAGGTCCGCCCGGCGCTCCTCGATGCGGCCGCGCAGCTCGCCCAGCCGCCGTGACTGGGCGCTGCCTTCGCGGAGGCGCGCGGCCAGCTCGGCGCTCTCTTCCCTGAGCACGTCGAGATTGCCGGGCTTGCGGCGACCGTCGCCCTCGGAGGTCAGCGCGTAGTAGCGGTCTTCTAGGCGCTCCAGCGCGCGGTCGTAGGCCGAGCCGCCTCCGGAGGCCAGCGAGCGCAGCGCGGCGGCGGCCTCGGAGAGGTCGCGCGCGCCGAAGACCAGCTCGCCCTGGGGGACGAAGGTGGAGCGCCGGAAGAGTTTCTCGTCGAAGAAACCCAGGTGCCGGGCGAAAAGCTCTCGGTAACGCTTGAAAAGCGCGCCGCTCGAGCCCCGGCGCAGCTGACCGCCCAGCGGCTCGGCGGCGCGGCCGGTGGCCCGGTCGGTCTCCTGATAGGAGAAGTCGCCGTTCCCGAAGTCGCGCTCGATTACCACCAGCGTTTTGTCGCAGTCAAATTCCAGGCGTCCGCCGAACCCCCCGCCGGACCAGGGGCGGAACTCCTCCCCGCGCGCGCCGCCGGGCAGCCCGAAGATCACCGCCTCGATGAAGTCGGCCAGCGTGCTCTTGCCCGCCTCGTTGGGGCCGAGGATCAGATTGAGCCCCTCCGCCGGCCGCCAGTCGAGATCCGCGAGGCACTTGAAGCCGTCGACGTGGACGCGGGTCAGACGCACGGGGTCAGCTCTCCTCGGCCAGGGCGCGCAGGCCCTCGCGAACCGCCGCGGCGACTTCCGCGCGCGACGCGGCCGAGCGCGCCGCGTTAAGGCGCTTCCGCATCCGCCGCGCGAAGATGCCGCGAACCGACTGTTCAGCGGCCAGCGTGTCGAGCGAGCCGGGGCCGAGCTCCAGGGAGGAATCCTCTATTTCGAGATGCAAAAACCCGGCGGCCAGCTCCGCCTGCAGGGCGTCTATGTCCGGCGAGAAGCCCGCCGCGCCGGAAAGCTCGATCTGCGCCAGCCGCTCCGCTCCGGCGCCCGCCCGCGCGGCGGTCAGGAGGTCCTCCTGCGACTGGATGTCGTCCATCTCCAGTTTCGGCCGCAGCCACTGGACGTCGGTGGTTGAAACCTTCTCGATGACCGGGGCCTGGCCGCCGCCCAGAGTCACGAGGTTTGCGGTCCGCGGGCCGAGCTCCGGCTCCTTGAAGGAGAGCCCAAAAGGAGTCCCGGGGTAAGCGCCCCACAGCTGGCCGGAGGTCTTGTATTCGCAGTACCCGTGGCGGTGGCCGAGGGCCACGTAATCCGCGCCGGCGGCGCAGAGCCGCCGGGCCGAGACGGGCAGGTCCTTGGCGCGCCGGCCGGCCTCGCCGCCGACCTCGCCGTGCAGCACCAGAACTTCAGGAACGTTGTCGGACCCGCGTTCATAATCGGCCAGGAACTCCGCGGGGGTGGCCTGCGGGACCCAGGAGAGGCCCTGAAAGGCCACCGCCGCGCCGTCGCGCTCCGCGACGAAGCGCTCGCCGATCTTGGGACTGAGGAAGACCTTGGCGCCGCCCAGCGAGCCGGAGCGGTACACGCTCCGGGCCGAGCTGGCCCCGTCGTGGGTGCCCGGGCTGATGATCACCGCGACGCCTTGTGACGTGAGGCGCCTGAGGCTTCCTTTCACGTGCTCTACCAGCTTGGCCGGCGGGTCGGGGCGCTCGAAGAGGTCCCCGGCGAGGACCAGGGCGACGCAGCCGCGCTCGGAGGCCAGGCGGCAGAGGCGCTCGAAGCACTCCCCGTGCAGCTCGGCCAGCCGCCCGGCGGCCGGGCCCAGGCCGCTCCAGGCCCGTCCGAGATGGACGTCAGCGGTATGCAGGACGGTTGGCAAAACGGCTCCCGTGCTCCCCCGGGGAGAATCTATCCGTGGGATGCAACGGAGTCAAGGATGGAGATAATTGGCGAAGCCTTGCCTTCGGCGGGGCTGAGAGGTACAATACAAGTAGAGCGGGGAATGGAAAATGGGGAATAGCCGGAGACTTCCGGGGTGACTGAGTCAAGGCTGGAGGGAGAAGTATGTCCACGCACAGCATGACCGGCGGCCGGACCTCGCCCGGAGACGAGACGGCTTTCTTTCAGGAGCACGGCCGCACCCCGGCGCCGAAGCTCGTCCAGTGGATGGCCACCCTGCGCTGCGACCTGGCCTGCCCGCACTGCCTGGCCGCCGACGGGCCGGAGATGGCGGACATGCCGCTTGACCGGGTCGAGCGGCTCCTCGACCAGATCGCCGGGATGGGGACCCGCGAGTTCCTGGTCACCGGCGGTGAGCCGGCCTGTCGTCCGGACCTCCCCGAGGTCGTGGCCATGCTCGGCCGGCGCGGGATCAACTGGACGCTGAACACCGCGGTCAGCCCCGGGCAGCGGCTCAGGGCCGCGATGAAGGAATACCCCCCGCGCTTCGTGGCGGTCAGCCTCGACGGTCCCGAACGGGTCCACGACCGCTTCCGTGGCCGGGCCGGCGCCTACCGCGACGCGCTGGAGGCCATCCGCTTTTACCGCGAAGTGTGTCGCGGCGGGGTGGTCGCCGGGACCACGGTCACCGCCCGCAACTGGCGTCACCTGCACGAGACCTTCGCCGAGGTGGTCGGGAGCGGCGCGACCGGCTGGGGCTTGCACTTGCTGGTGCCCGAGGGCCGCGCCGCGCGCGACCGCCGGCTCTTCCTCTCCCGCCGCCAACTCCGGGAGTTGGTCGCCTTCTGCGCCTCGCGGCGCAAGCATTTCCCGGTGGAAATGGCCGACGAGATCGGCTACCTGGGCGAGCGTGAGCCGCTGGTCCGCGAGGCGCCCTTCTTTTGCTCCGCGGGCCGCACCCAGTGCGTGGTCCTGCCCGATGGCGAGGTGGTGCCCTGCACCACGCTGGACCGTCGGGCCAGCGCCGGCAACGTCTTCCGCGAGGGCCTGGCCGGGATATGGGAGCGAGGCTTCGCGGCGCTGCGCAGCTGGGAGCCGGAGGGCCGCTGCCGCTCCTGCGAGTACGCCCCGGCCTGCCGGGGGGGCTGCTGGCTGCAGCGCAAGAGCGGGACGGCCTGTTTCAGGCCCGTCTGGGCCGCGCCGCGCCTGGCGGCGGCGCTCGGCGGGGCCGCGTGTCTGGGCCTGCTGTCGGCCTGCGCGTCGCAGGCCGGCGAGCCCCGGAAGGAGCCATCCGGGAAGGTCGAGAAGAAACCGACCGTGAAGGCTAAAGCGCCCGTCCGGCCCGCGCCTGACCGGAAGCACGCGACCGAAAGGTCCGCGATCATAAACTGGTACGCGGCTGGAACGTACGGGGGACGGAGGGCCCCCACCGTCGCCGAGCTTCGCAAGCGGGTGGAGGCCAGCGATTACGGGAAAACCCCCGCCGGGCGCTACTTCCTGGACTTCACGGCCGCGAAGCGCGCGCGGGACCTGGGCTCGCGCTGCCGGGCGGTGAAGGCCGGCATGGGGAAGGGAGAATTTTCGCTGTCCATGTCCGCGCTGATGTGGCGTGACCTTGTCGAGGCCTGCCTGGACGGCAAGGGCCCGTCCGCGCGCGACGCGAAGACGCGCAAAGCCCTCCGCGAAACCCTGGCGGAGTTGGCGGCCGCCTCCCGGAAGGCCTATGTCAAGCGGTGGGACACCGTGCTTTACTGGTACGTCAAGACGGGCGCAGTGCCGGGCTACGGACTGCGCAGCAAGGCCATTATCCCCTCTCGGGAGATCGGCGCAAGCATCGGCCGGAACCGCTGGGGCAAGCTCAAGAAGTACGGGAAGAAGTACGCCGAGGCCTATCCTTTCGGAGAGGGCCTGGCCTTGGAGGCCCGCTGCGGGAAGGAGGCCGGCATGGTCCGGCTGGGCGTCGGCAAGGACGAGAAGTTCGCCGGCAAGTTCAAGCTGCGTATCTTCGACGTCGTCAAGCTGGCCAAGAGCAGCCGGGTTCAACTCTCATCCGGGCCCGACGAGGTCTCGGTGACGCTGCCCGCCGGGGGCGAACTGGTCTACGCCGACATCCTGCGCCTGGCCGGCGAGCAGAACCGCGAGAAGTTGGAGAAGGCGGCGCGGGGGCGGCACCGGAGCCTGGAGCCCAGGCCGCTGCTGCTGCCGGCGCTCCGCGCCGCCGCCGGGAAAGAGAAGACCTGGCGCGCCCGCCGCCGCCTGATGGCCCTGTGGCTTTTCTGAAAACAACGCAAGTGTGCCGGGTGGAGAGTGCCCAGCCACCCCACCTGGACGGCCAAACCCCGGCGCTGGGGTGAGTCACAAGACCCCACCCCCCGCCCTGCCCCTTCCCCATTTCCCCTTGACATCTCCGCCGTGCTAAACTACCCTCACTAGGTTACTTGGGAGGGAGGTGAGGCCCGGCGCTTCGGCCTTTTGCTATGAGTTCCCCTAAGAAGCATTCCGTCCTGGTGGTCGACGACGAGGCCCCCATGCGCGCCTTCCTCCAGAAGCTGCTGGCCCGGGAGGGCTACGCCGTCGCCGTCGCCGAGGATGGCGCCTCCGCCCTCGAGGAGCTGGCGCGCGCCGAGTACGACGTGGTCGTGCTGGACATGCGCCTGCCCGGCATGGGCGGCAACGACGTCCTGCGTCGCGTGCGCGAGGAGAAGCCCGACGTTGCCGTGATGGTCATGACCGCCTACCCCAGCGAGGAGGCGGTGATCGAGAGCATGACCGAGGGCGCGGTGCGCTTCCTGATCAAGCCCTTCACCACCGAGGAGTTCCTGCGCGCGCTGGCCGGCGCGCTCCACGACCTGCGCCACGTGGATACGGTCCGCGAGGGCATCACCGTGCGCGGCGGCTTCCGCGACTGGGTGGAACTCACCGCCCCCAGCGGGCAGGAGTACCTCGACCGCCTGGAGAACTTCGTGGACGCGCTCTACGACGTGCGCCTGGGACCCACCGAGAAGGAAGACCTCAAGATCGCCATCAGCGAGATAGCCTCCAACGCCATGGAGTGGGGCAACAAGCGCGATAAAGACCGGCGCATTCGGGTCTCCTATTGCCTCTTCCCGGAGGAGATCGTCTTCAAGGTCGCGGACGACGGCGAGGGCTTCACCCCCGCCGAGGTGCCCGATCCCGGGGAGAACCCCGTGGCCCACATCATCCGGCGCATGGAGGAAGGCAAGCGCGTCGGCGGCTACGGAATGTACATCGTTCGCAAGGTCATGGACAAGGTCATCTACAGCGAGAAGGGCAACGTGGTCATCCTCTCCAAGACGCTGGCCGGCAGGCAGGCTGCCTCCGCCGAAAGGGGGTCCCATTCCCGTGGCTGATCAACCGCACTCCATCATCCTCTCCGGAGGGACGCCCGCCGACGTGGGCCCGGCTATGGCCAAGCTCTTCGCCATAGACCCCAAGCTCGCCGGGCAAATCGCCGGAGCCGCGCCCATCGTGCTGGTCGAGGACCTCACCGCTGACCAGGCCGGCGGCGTGCGCGCCGCGCTGGACGAGTTGGCCGCCGCCGGCGCCGGAATCGAGGTCAAGGCCGGCAGCGTGGGCTCCATCCCCAAGGTCGGCTGGGGCGGCGTGCCCAAGATAGCCGGCAAGCTGGCCACCGAGTACACCTCTGTCGCGCCTCCGGCCGCCGCCGGCGCGCCGGGCAGCTTCTGCTGTCCGGCCTGCGGCGCGAGCTTCACGCTGGTGCAGCAGGGCGCGGCCGCGGCGGTGCCCTCCCCCGCGCCGGCCGGCGCCAAGATGACCGCCAAAGACTCCGGCTTCGAGGAGATCCCGCTGCCGGACGCGCTCAAGGCCCTGGAGTCGCCCCCCGAGCTGCCCGACGTCCCGGAGATTCCCGCGGCGGCCCCCGCGCCCAAGGCCGAGCCCCAGCCCCAGCCGGTCGGCGGAGCCATCAAGGCCAGCAAGATGAATCCCAGTTCCAGCGGACCGATGGCCCTGGAAGACTTCGAGGCGGGGCTGGCCTCGGACGACAGCCTGCTGGCCGACCTCGACGACGGGTTGCCCGACGTGCCCGACGAGCCGGTCAGGCCGGTGCCCGCCAAGCGCGCCGCCAAGGCCCCGCTGGTCAACGTGCAGGGCATGGACCAGATCGGCGTTCAGCCCCTGGACGCGCCCGCGGCGCCGGTTGCCAAGGCCAAGGCCGCACCGGTTGCCAAGGCCAAGGCCGCGCCGGTCGCCAAGGCCAAGCCGGCTGCTCCCAAGGCCAAAGCCGCGCCGGTCGCCAAGGCCAAGGCCGCGCCGTCTACGCGCAAGATTGCCGACCCCGCCGCCGGCGGGGGCAACCCAGACGAGAAGGTCAACATTTTCGCGAACAGGAGCAATAACCCCGAACTGATCGGGCTCCTGGCCAAGATCCGCGGGGTCAGCGAGGCGGAGGCCGAGGAACTGGCCGCCAAGCCCCTGGTTACCGTTGCCAAGAACATCTCCCGCAAACAGGCCGAGGTGATCAGGAAGAAGTTCAGCGAGAGCAAGATTTCCGTGCGGCTGACGCCGGTGCGCGCCTCGCAGCGCATGAAACCGCCGGACATCAAGCTCTAGAGTTCAGGCGCGGCGCTTTTCGGAAAGAGATTCCAGCGCCGTGCGGAAGGCCTGGAAGGCCTCCTTGCCAAAGAGCACGAAGCGCACGCGCTCGACGCCGCCCCCCGCCTTCAGGAAACCGGCCGCCGCGCCCAGCGCCACCGGCGCGGCCTCTGCGAGAGGATAGCCGTAGACCCCGCAGCTGATCGCCGGGAAGGCCACGCTCTTGAGGCCCTTCGCGGCGGCGATTTCAAGGCTTTGAGTATGGCAGCTGGCCAGGAGCTCAGGGTCTTTCGGCTTCCCCGAGTAGACCGGTCCCACGGTATGAATCACGTACTTGGCAGGGAGCCTGCCGCCGGTGGTGATGACCGCCTGCCCGGTTGGCAGCCGGCCGCGCTCGGCGACTATCTCCCTGCACTCGGACAGGATGTCCGGGCCGCCAGCGCGGTGAATGGCCCCGTCAACGCCGCCGCCGCCGGTGAGTGAGGAGTTGGCCGCGTTGACGATGGCTTCGGAGTCGTCTTTGGTGAGGTCGCCCTCGACAACTTCGATTTCCGCGCCGGCTATCTCGCGCTTCACGAGCCCCGCCCTCCCCTGCACCTCACGGCCACCATAACAGAAAGCGCCCGCCGGCTCAAGGCTGGCGGGCGCCCGCTGCTTTGTCGTTCTGTCTGCTGCTAGAACACTTCCGGTGCGGCGGCGAGCTTGATCGTTCCGGCCACCTTGCGGGGCTCCTTGGCGTCCAGGCCGGCGGTCTTGCGCAGGGTGGACTCCAGCTTCTCGATGAGTTGCAGCTCCTTCTCGGCGCCGGGGACGTCCCCGATCTGCGAGGCGAACCAGTCGGCGAACTTGCCGAGCCCGCCCGCGGCGTCCGCGGCGGTCTTCTTGTTGAGCTGCATCACCCGGCCCACGCGCCGGACGCCCTCCGGGAAGGCCATGGGCTTGCAGCCCTTGCGGGCCATCGGGGCCCAGGCGATGTCGTGGCGGACCGGGTAGATCTGCCCGCGGCAGGCGGCCTTGAGGGCCACCGCCGCGTCGGCCAGCAGCACGGCCTTCTTGGCGCCGGGCTGCGAGTAGTAGGGGGTCTTGCCGGTGGCGTCCACCTTGCCGGGCAGGCGCGCGACCAGCTTCTGGGTGATCTGCTCGCCGTTGACGGTCACGAAGGCCAGCTCCAGGTTGGCGATGATCTGCTTCTCGCTTGAGCCGTCGGGGGCCAGCTTGATGGCTACCATGGTGGTCCCGCCCCCGCCGCGCTTGGAGAGGAACAGCGACGGAATCTTGATGCTGGCCTTGCCGGACTCCTTCTTGAAGTCGGGCACACCGAGCACGTCGCCGACCGTGGCGCCCTTGGCGGGGGTCAGCTCGATCGTGACGTCGTAGGCCACCGGGGTGACCATGAAGTCGAACTCCTCGTCGAACACCTTGCTGATCTTCGCCGCGTTCTCGAGGTAGAAGTAGTTGGCCCCGCGGACCTGGAATATCTTGTAGGCCAGGTTCTGGCCGAAGTCGATGCCCACGCCGAAAGCTGTGACGCCAATGCCCAGCGCGGCGGCGCCCTCCATCATGGGGGTGAAGCCGTAGGCGCTGGTGGTGCCCACGTTGGGGCGGGCGTCGGTCAGCAGGAAGACCCGCGGCGACTTGTCCTTCTCGCCGAGGTTCGCGGCAACCAGCTTGTAGCCCAGGTCCATGCCCGCGGCGATGTTGGTGCTGCCCCCGGCGCGGATGGTGGAGATCTTGTCCTTGAGGGCCTTACGGTCCTTGACAACCTGCGAGTCAACCAGCACCCAGGCGGTGTGATTGAAGAGCACCACCGCCAGGCGGTCCTTCTCGCCGAGCTGGTCGACGAGCTTGACCAGGGCCTGCTTGGTGGCGGCGATGCGCGGGCCGTTCATCGAGCCGGAGACGTCCATGACCACGGCGAGGTTCAAGGGCTTGCGCTTGAACTTGGCCAGTTCCATGTCCAGTCCGAAGCCGATCTGGACCATGGCCTCGGGGGTCTTCCGCCCGTAGCGCCGAGTCCAGGCTACCGAGGCCGAGCCGTAGAGCTCGCCGGCGCCGGTGGCTTCGCCATCCAGGGGAATGTCGTGCTCGCTGAGCAGCCCCTCGACGGTGACCATCTCCGAAGCGGGGACCTTGCCCTCGCCGATGTAGCGCCGGGCCATGCCGATGTCCTGCATCCCGCCGGCGGTGACGCCCACCTTGGCGGCGTCGGCCAGGCCGCGCCCGAAGCCGCCGCCGGCGCCCTTGCTGCCGTGGCGGACACTGCCCATCTGCTTCATGGGCATGGCACCGGGCTTGGGCATCCTGGTCATTGCCGGGGCGTTGGGCGCGCCGCCGTAGCGCTTCTTCACCTTGTAGCCCTTGCCGCTGGCCGACTCGGCCGCGCTGTGGGGCATCTTGCCCTCGGGCAGCTTGCCGGTCTTGGCGACCTCACCGAGTTCCTTGTGATAGGCCAGGGCGTACTTGCTGAGCTTGGTGGTGTCCACCTTGTAGGGCTTCTTGGTGATGCCCACGGTGCGGACGGCTTTGCCGTCGTCCTTCTTGAGGGCGCCCTTCTTGCCGGCGCCGGCCGGTTTCTTTCCGTCGTCGCCCTTGTCGGCGCAGGCGGCCAGGAACATGCAGGCGCCCACGACCAGGCCGGCGGCGGTTGCCAGCCGCAAACCGCTGACAATGTGTCTCTTACGCGTGTCCATCCAATGCCTCCTTTCGGAATGATCCGGTATGCCCCGTTCTCAGGTCACCGGGTTAGACGCCGGTTCCGGTCGAAGGTTTCGCCAAAAAACCTGGAAAACAGTCAGATAGGCGGATTTGCGCGCGCGGCTATATCCTCTCGACGGCGATGGCCAGCGCCCCGCCGGAGCCGAAGCAGGTGGTGGCGATCCCGCGCCCCAGATCATGGCGGGCCAGCGCGT
The DNA here is from genome assembly GCA_965370045.1 of uncultured bacterium. Lineage (GTDB taxonomy): Bacteria > Planctomycetota > SZUA-567 > JAKLDR01 > JAKLDR01 > CAZONU01. The sequence goes on from CBDUSI010000070.1 coordinate 22,865, forward strand.
AGAGCAGCGTGGTCAGGATGCGCGGGCCCACCGCGCCCAGCGGCTGGCGCAGGGCCACCGCCCCGCCGTGGGGGTTCTGGCGCTCGATCGGTATCTTCTCCTTGAAGGCCGGAATCTGCACGCCGAAGGACTCGTTGGCTTCGATCAGGTCAAACGACGCTTCGCGGCCGGCTTCCCTCAGCCCATCCGTAATAAGCTTCGTCGCGGCTATGGGCGCCTCAATGAAGTCCTCCGGGGGGGTGTCCACCCGCGCGAAAGCCGTCACACGGGCCAGGGGCTGCAGCCCGGAGCTCTCGGCGCGCTCGCGCGCGGCCAGGATCACCGCGGCGGCGCCGTCGGCCAGGCTGGGCGCGTTGTAGGCGGAGCAGAAACTGTCCGACTTCTCGCGCAGCGTGGCCTGCAGTTCTCGCGTCGCAATCTCGTCGTCCTTGACCTCGCCGGCGGGGACGATCTCCTCCGCGAAAACCCCTTCGTCGCGGGCCTGCTCCGCGCGCCGGAAGCTCTCCGCGGCGGCCTCGTCGACGAACTCAACGGTCCAGCCCCGCGACTTGCCATAGGTCACCGCGTAGTCCTTCATGCTGGTGGCCGGCTTCTTCCAGCAGACCAGGGTCTCAAAGGTGTTGGGCTCCTTGATGCCCGCCGCGCGGAAGCTGCGGATCACCTTGCGGTACTCGCCAACCTCGGCGTCCGGCGGAGGTGTCTCGGGAATGAACACGTCGCCCCGGGCCTGGCCGGGAATGCGCGCGCCTCTTTTGTCCTTGGGGCCCAGGAGGTAGGCCGCGTTGGTGCGCGATTCCATACCCCCAGCGGCGACTATGTCACCTGTTCGGGCGAGTATGGCGCGGATTCCCTCGAAGATGGCTCCCAGGCCGCTGGCACAGACCACGTTGACCGCGGTGGTCGGCGTGGTCATGGGCACGCCGGCGGCGAAGGCCGCCTGCTTGGTGGGGTTCTGGCCGAGGCCGCCGGCGACGGCGTTGCCCATGAAGACCTCGTCGAGGTCGGCGGGTGCCAAGCCGCTCCTTTCGATGGCCGCCTTGAGCGCGAAGCCGCCCAGGTCCGGCGCGCGGAAGTCCTTGAGGCAGCCGTCGTACGCCCCAACAGGAGTGCGCGCCGCGCCCAGGATGACCACCTCGCCGTCGAGGATGCGCAGCATTCTAGCAGGCCGTTGAAAAATGGGGCGTCGTGACGGCAGGCGCTCCCGAGCGATG
>CBDUSI010000071.1:0-23710 GCA_965370045.1 uncultured bacterium
GGGCATCGACTTCGGAACCCCTCCTCGAATCTGAACCATTCTGACTCCAATCACGATGCCTCCATTTTTCAACAGCCTGCTAGGGCCGCCCGCGTTTACACGAAGCGGTTGACAATTCCGGAGATATTTGTATATTTGGCCAAGTACGCAAATACGGGAGGTGGCTCATGGGCAAGGACAGGATGGCCGGACGGGTGCGGGCGCTGAAGGCCCTGGCCCATCCGGCGCGACTGGCAGTGGTCGAGGAGCTCGGCCGCGGGGAGCGCTGCGTCTGCGAGCTGCGCGAGATGGTCGGCTCGGACCTTTCCACGGTCAGCCGGCACCTCAAGCTGCTGGTCGAGGCCGGGCTGCTGGAGTCCCGCCGCGAGGGCCAGAAGATTTTCTATGGGCTCCGAGCCCCCTGCATCACGGACTACCTGGAGTGCCTGGACGCGGTGCTGGCCGGAGAGAGATGCCGGCTGGTCACGGGAAAGGCCGGGGGATAGAGCTTGAGCCGGAAGCGTGAGCTGGGCGTGTTCGCGGCCTTCGCCGCGGCTTTCGCCCTGGCCTTCTGGATGCCGGTGGAGCGTTTCTCCGCGCAGGGCCCGGGGGTCGAGGCGCTGCGGCTGCTGCGCTGGTACGCGCGCGAGCACGTGCTGCTGTGCCTGGTGCCGGCCTTCTTCATCGCCGGGGCGATCGCCTGCTTCCTGAACCAGGGAACCGTGCTCCGCTACCTGGGAGCCGAAGCCAACAAGGTGCTGGCCTACGGGGTGGCCGCAGTCTCCGGGGCGATCCTGGCGGTTTGCTCGTGCACGGTGCTGCCCATATTCGCGGGCATCTACAAGCGCGGCGCGGGGCTGGGCCCGGCCTGCGCTTTCCTCTATTCGGGGCCGGCCATCAACGTGCTGGCCATCATCCTGACCGCGCGGGTGCTGGGCCTGGAGTTGGGCGTCGCCCGCGCGGTCGGCGCGATAGTCTTCAGCATAGTCATCGGCCTGGTGATGCACCTCCTCTTCCGGAAGGAAGAGGCCGAGCGCGTTGCGCAGGCGACTGAGCGTCCCGCTGACGCAGCTGCCCGCCCCCTGTGGAAGAACGCGGTATTCCTCGCGGCGATGGTCGGCGTGCTGGTCTTCGCCAACTGGGGCCGGCCCGGCGACCCCTCGGCGACTTCCTGGTACGCGACCGTTTACCGCGCGCGTTTCTGGACGGCTGGCGCGTTCGGGCTGCTTCTGGCTGTCGTGATTCCCATGTGGTTCCGGCGCGGGGAACTCGGCGAGTGGGTCGGTTCCTCCTGGGGCTTCGCCAAGCAGATACTGCCCCTGCTGGCCGCCGGCGTGCTGACCGCCGGGCTGCTCCTGGGTTCGCCGGACTCGGCGGATGCCGGGATGGTGCCCAAGGCCTGGGTCCAGAGTTCGCTCAGCGGGAACTCGCTGGGCGCGAACGCCTTCGCCTCCGTCGCCGGAGCCTTGATGTACTTCGCGACCCTGACGGAGGTCCCCATCCTGCGGGGGCTCATAGAGAAGGGCATGGGCCGTGGCCCGGCGCTGGCATTGCTCCTGGCCGGACCGGCGTTGTCGCTGCCCAACATGCTGGTCATCCGCAGCGTGATGGGCACCAGGAAAACGCTGGTATTCGTGGGGCTGGTGGTGGTCATGGCCACGGTCAGCGGCATGACCTTCGGGCATTTCTTCGGATAGGAGGTCCACGATGAAAATCCAGATACTGGGCACCGGCTGTCCCAAGTGCAGGCAGCTGGCCGAGAACGCCGCGGCGGCCGTCAAGGAGCTGGGGATTGAATGCGAGGTCGAGAAGGTCACGGACATCAACGACATCGTGAACTTTGGCGTGATGCTGACCCCGGCGCTGGCCGTGGACGGCGAGGTAAAGCTGTCCGGCAGGGTGGCTTCTTCCGAGGAGATAGGCAGGATGCTGACGAGCGCTCCGGACGGAGCAAAGGAGTGACCCTGGCATGAAAGCCAAGACGATAGCGACCATCGTGCTGCTGGCCTTCGTGGCCGCCAGCGTGGTCTGGCTGGTGGTCAAGGAGACGCGCGACGGCCGGGCGAAGCAGGAGCAGGGCAGCGACGAGAAGGGCGCGGACGGGGGAGAGAAGGCGCCCGCCGACGCGCCTGAAGCGAACGGGAAGGTGACGGTCTATTACTTCCATAAGACGGCACGGTGCATGACCTGCAACCGCATCGAGACGTTGACCCGCCAGGCGGTTGAAGGCGGCTTCGCCGACGAGATCAAGGCCGGCCGGATCGAGATCAAGGTGGTCAACGTCGAGGAGCCCGGCAACAGGCACTTCGCCGATGACTACAAGCTGGTCACCAAGTCGGTGGTGCTGGTCGACGGCCGGAAGGAGAAGGCCGGCCGCTGGAAGAACCTGGACCGGGTCTGGGAACTGGTTCACAATGAAGAAGCCTTCGGCAAGTACGTGCAAAGCGAGGTCAAGGCCTTTCTGGCCGGGAAGTAACGGATGGGCGCATACCTGCTGGGAGCCGGCTCGGCCCTCTGGTTGGGGATTCTTACGTCAATGAGCCCTTGCCCGCTGGCCACCAACATCGCGGCGGTCTCCTTCATCGGCAGGCGGGTGGGCAGCGCCCGGGGGATGCTCTTCTCGGGGCTGCTCTATACTCTCGGCAGGCTGCTGGTATACCTGCTTCTGGGCGTGCTGCTGACCGCCGGACTGCTCTCCGCGCCGGGAATATCCAATTTCTTGCAGCGTTACATGAACAGGCTGCTGGGTCCGGTCCTGATCATCACCGGGATGCTCCTGCTGGAGTTGCTCCGCTTCGGGGCCTCCGGGTGGATTTCCGGAGAGAAGGCCCAGCGCCTGGCCGAGCGCGCCGGCGTCTGGAGTTCGCTGCTGCTCGGAGCGCTCTTCGCGCTGGCCTTCTGCCCGCTGTCGGCGGGGCTGTTCTTCCTGGGGCTGGTGCCCCTGGCGGTGGAGGCCGGCTCGCCGGTGCTCTATCCCTCGCTGTTCGGCGTGGGGACGGCGCTCCCGGCCATCGGGTTTGCATTCGTGCTGGCCTTCAGCGCCCGGTCTCTGGGCAAGGTGTTCGACCGCGTGTCACAAGTCGAGAAGTGGGCGCGCCGCGCGACCGGCGCAATCTTCATCCTGGTGGGGGTCTACATGTCGCTGCGCTTCATCTTCGGAGCATTCTGATGAGCGAGAAAAGGCTCAGGATACTCTTTCTCTGCACGGGGAATTCCTGCCGAAGCCAGATGGCCGATGGGTGGGCGCGCCATCTCAAGGCCGGGGTCATCGAGCCCTTTTCCGCGGGCATCGAGAAGCACGGGCTCAACGAGCGCGCCGTCAGGGTCATGGCCGAGGCCGGGGTGGACATCAGCGGGCACCAGTCCAAGACCGTCGACGAGCTTCCCGAGCGGGAATTCGACTACGTCATCACGGTTTGCGGCGGCGCGGACGAGCACTGCCCGGTTTTCCCGGGAAGGACCCGGGTGGTCCACGTGGGCTTCGATGACCCGCCGAAGCTCGCCGAGGGGGCCTCGAGCGAGGAGCAGGCGCTGGCCCCCTACCGCCGGGTGCGCGACGAAATCCGCGCCTTCGTCGAGAAGCTTCCTGAAGCGCTGAGCGATGAGTGAGGAGCGCGTCATGACATCAGAGAGTGCTGGCAAGGAGAGTTCCCAGGGCCTTGGCTTTTTCGAGAAGTACCTGACCCTCTGGGTGCTGCTGTGCATCGGGGCGGGCATAGCTCTGGGCAAACTGGCCCCGGGCGCGGCCGCGTTTCTGAATGACATGTCCATAGACGTCCAGGGCGCGCCGGTGGTTTCGGTGCCCATCGCCGCCTGCCTCTTCTTCATGATGTACCCCATCATGGTCAAGATTGACTTCGCCGAAGTCCTGAAGGCCGGGAAGAACGCCAAGCCGGTGGGGCTAACGCTTTTCATCAACTGGGCGATCAAACCCTTCACCATGTACGCCATCTCCCTGCTCTTCCTGGGCGTGATTTTCAAGGGGTACATCGGCGCGGACAAGTTCGACTACGTGAAGATGCCCTTTGGCCTCCAGAAAGAGGTGGGCGAGTCGCACGGCAAGGGCACCGTGGTCTGGGCGGTGCAGGTCGTGGACAAGAACGGAGTCCATTACGAAAAGGTCCTCGACAACGTCGCGCATCCGGGCGCCGTGAAGATGGTGGAGGTGCACCTGTGGCGAAGCTTCCTGGCCGGCTGCCTGTTGCTGGGCATCGCCCCCTGCACGGCGATGGTGCTGGTCTGGGGCTCTCTCTCCCGGGGAAATGACGGGCACACTCTGGTCATGGTGGCCATAAACTCGCTGGCCATGCTCTTGCTCTACGGGCCGCTGGGCGGGTTTCTTCTCGGCGTCGGCCAGCTGCCGGTGCCCTGGCAGGCGCTGCTCCTCTCCATCGGCATCTACGTGGCCCTGCCGCTGGTGGCCGGCTACTTTTCCAGAAAACTGATCATCCGCGCCAAGGGCGAGGCGTGGTTCAAGGAGAAGTTCCTGCACCGGCTCACCCCCATAACCATCACCGCGCTGCTGGCGACGCTGGTGCTGCTGTTTTCCTTCAAGGGCGAGGTGATCCTGGCCCGGCCGCTGGTGATTCTGTGGATCGCCGTTCCGCTCCTCATCCAGACGGTGCTGATCTTCGCGCTGGGCTACGGCCTGGCCCGGCTGCTCCGGCTCAAGTACGAGGACGCCGCGCCCTCGGCGATGATCGGGGCCTCCAACCACTTCGAGGTGGCCATCGCCACGGCTACCATGCTCTTCGGGATCTCCAGCGGCGCGGCGCTGGCCACAGTGGTCGGTGTGCTGATCGAAGTCCCGGTGATGCTCATGCTGGTGCGGATATGTCTGCGGACGAAGAGGTGGTTCCCGGCGGCGGAAATTGAAAAGGCGCCGGGGTGAGAACCCCGACGCCCTGATCTTACCGGATTCAACGGCCTTTTTCGGTTCTAGAAAGCCCCCCACTCCTGCTTGCCGGGGATGTAGTAGGTGGGGCAGATAAAGCGGAAGGTCCTGGCGAGCTTCTTGGCGCGGGCGGCCCCCGCCTCGCTCTCCTTGCGCATCGCGTCCAGCTTGTCGCCGAAGAGGTCGGTGAAGCAGGCGTCGGCGGCGTCGTGGCGGGCCTCCTCGCTGGGGAACATCTCCCGGATGTTGCGCAGCTCGCCGGGGTCCAGCCACACGCCGGCGCAGCTGCCGCACTCGTCGACGCTGACCGCGCGCTTCACGCTGAAGAAGTGACGCATCATGGTGATGTCGTCGCACTTGGGGCACTTGCGCCGGGCTTCCGGGTCCACCTTGACGCCGGGATCCTTCTCAATTCCCAGCAGCGCCTGGCCGGCGGCCTCGTGGGGCTCGTCGAACTTCTTGAGTTCGAAGTTGTCGAACCATATCCCGCCGCAGCCGCCCTGGCAGGCGTCCACGACGATGTCGGCGACGTTCATCTGAGTAAGCTCTCTGTCGCAGGCCGGGCACTTCATGGTAAGTTCCCCCTTTCGCAAACCGCGCCAGCTTCCGGGTGTTGCGGCCCATTATCGGGCGGCGGAGGGCGGTTGTCAACCGGCGTGTTAGCCGGAGCACCCGAAACTCGTCAGGTGCCGGCCGCCACGGGCGGCACAGGCTTTCGGCGCACCGCTAGAAGCCCAGCAGCGGGTCGTCCTCGGGCTCCAGGCCCTGGGGGGGCAGGGCCGTGCGGATGCGGATCTGGGGATGCTTGATGAGGTTGATGCGGAAGGGCTCGACGGGGGCGCCCTTGCGGTTGTAGACCACGCTGACCACCGGGCGGGTGTAGTCCTCGACGTTGCTGGAGACCACCCGGACCTTCTCGCCGGTGCTGAGCTCCGCCCAGCTGCCCAGCGGGAAGAGCGAGAGGTAGCGCAATATCCCCCGGATGGCCGCCGGGTCCAGCCAGTTGATGCTGCCCATGCGCAGGAGCGTCTCCATGGCCCGATAGGGCAGCAGCGCCGGGCGGTGGGGACGGTCCTCGGTGAGCGCCGCGTAGACGTCCGCTGCGGCGACGATCTGCGCCGGGACGATAATGTTCCCGGCCTTGCGGCCCTGAGGATAGCCGGAGCCGTCGCCGCGCTCGTGCGACTGGTAGATGGTGCAGGCCGATAGCCAGGGCACCCCGCTCACCGAGCGGGCCATCTCCAGGCCGTAGGCCACGTGCCGGCGGATCTCGGCGCGCTCCGGGTCGGTGAGCGGTACTTTCTTGCGGAGTATCTTCCCGTCCACGCGGAGCATGCCGATGTCGATCAGGAAGGCCGAGTGGGCCAGCTCGAAGATGCGCTTGCGGTCGTAGCGCCGGGCCAGGCCCGCCGCCAGAGAGAACAGCCCCACGCGCACCGCGTGGGCCACGTGGGGGTCGTCTATCTGCGGGCGGGCCGCCAGGCTCAGGAAGAGCTCGATGTCCCGGATGATGACCATGGCGTCGCCGACCACCTTGCCGATGGCGCCGGAGGTCACCGCCTCGCCCTTGCGCAGTGAGTCGTATATTTTCTTGAGCTCGGCGACCATCCCCGCGTAGGCGTCGAGGAAGACTTCCTTCTGGTCCTTCGAGCGCATCTCCTCCTTGGGGAGGGGCTTGATCTCGTGCTCGAAGCTGTCCTCTTCGGGAGGCGGGCCGGCCTGGACATCCTCGCGCTCGGACTCCAGCTCCTCTTCTATGCGCTGGCCCAGCTTCTCCGGCTCTATATCCGCGGGGTTGGCGACCAGTTCCTCCGGCGCGAACTCGACGGGGCTGTCGGCCAGCTTGCCGAGCTGGGCCTCCATGCGCTCCCGGCGGTCGGCCTCCAGGGCCAGCCGGAATTCCTCGATCTGCTTGCTGCTGGCCTCGCGCTCGGCGGCGGTCTGCTCGACGTACAGGAAGCGCAGGCCCCGGCGGCGGAAGCTCTCGATGAACTCCTGGGTGATCTGGGCGTCCTCCTTGAGGAGCAGCACGCCCGCCAGATCCAGCAGCGGCTTGGTGGTGTGCCCGCCGATCTCCAGGCGGTCGATCTCCACGGGGACGTTCTGCTGCTCGCCGAAGAAGGTGGCCACGTCCTCGTCGGGCTCGGGGATGAAGACCACCTGCATGCCGCAGCCAGCCAGCAGGCGGATGCGTTCCCGGCCCAGGAACTCGCCCTCGGACAGCAGTTGCTGGCCGGTCTTGTCGTAGATCGGCGTGCCCAGGCGAGTCGAGGGCTTGAGGTCTTCTACCGCCAGCACCTTCAAGGAAAGGTCCGTCCCGGTCTCATCTCAGGCCGTACTTGCGTACCTTGTAGCGTATGGCGCGGAAGGTCATGCCCAGGAGCTTGGCCGCGCGGGTGAGGTTCCCGCCGGTGGCCGCCAGGGCCTTGCGGATGTACTCCTTCTCAATCTCGGCCAGCTGTCCGGCCAGGTCCATGCCCGTTTCGGGCAGCTCGACGGGCGCGGGCTCGAAGCTGACCGGCCCGGCGGCGGGGCGCCGCGACGAACTGGCCGCGAGGTCCTCGACTCGCAGCCGGTCTCCGGTGGCCAGGGCCACCGCGCGCTCGATGGTGTTCTCCAGCTCACGGACGTTGCCGGGCCAGTCGTGCCCCTTGAGCCAGGCGGCGGCCTCCTCGTCGATGGACTTGATGGGCTTGCCGGTCTTGGCCGCGTAGTCGGCGAGAAAATGCCCGGCCAGCAGGGGGATGTCTACCTTGCGCTCGCGCAGGGGGGGCAACTCGATGGGGATCACGTTGAGCCGGTAGTAGAGGTCCTCGCGGAAGGTGCCGCGGGCGATCATTTCCGGGAGGTCCCGGTTGGTGGCGGCGATGAAGCGCACGTCGACGAGCTTGTCGGTGACCCCGCCCACCGGGCGGAAGGAGCGGTTCTCCAGGATCCGGAGCAGCTTGACCTGGGTCTGGGGGCTCATGTCCCCGACCTCGTCGAGGAAGAGCGTGCCCCGGTCGGCAACGTCCAGCAGGCCCTTCTTGTCAGCCACCGCGCCGGTGAAGGCCCCGCGCACGTGGCCGAAGAGCTCGCTTTCCAGCAGGGTCTCGGTGAAGGCCCCGCAGTTGGCGGGGATCAGCGGCGCGGTGGCGCGCAGGCTCTCGGCGTGGATGGCCCGGGCCACCAGCTCCTTGCCGGTGCCGCTCTCGCCCTGGATCAGCACGGTGCTGTCGGTGGGCGCCACCCGGCGGATCACGTCGATGATCTCGCGGACCCGCGGGTCGTTGCTGGTCAGGGCCTCCGCAACGGCGGGAGGCCTCTCTCCGTGGCCGCGAGTGGCCATGTGCGCCCTGCGCCGCTCAATCGCCTTGGCCACCACGCTGCGCAGGTAGTCGTTGTCGAAGGGCTTCTTGAGATAGTCGTAGGCCCCCAGGCGCATGGCCTCCACCGCGGTGTCCCACGTGCCGAAGGCGGTGATCACGATGGCGCAGGCCGCGGAGTCCATCTCCTTGAGCCGGCTGAGCAACTCCAGGCCGTCCATCTTGGGCATCTTGATGTCCTGGATGACCAGGTCCCAGTCGCCGGAGCGGTAGAGCTCCAGGGCCTCGGCGCCGTCGTCGGTGGTGTGTATCTGGTGTCCCTCGGACGACAGCGCCGCGGACAGCACCTTGCGCATGGACTTTTCGTCGTCCACCACGATGATCCGGCCGGGCTCGGCCGGGGGTTGCTTGAACCTGGAGCTTTCAGGCATCTCTCTTCTCCTGCTAGCGCTCGGGGAACCAGATTTCCACCGCCGTGCCTTCTCCCGCCGCGCTGCGGATGTTGACCGCTCCGCCGTGCGCCGCCGCGACGCGCTCGACGATGGCCAGCCCCAGGCCGGTGCCATCGGCCCGCGTCGTGAAGAAAGGTTCGCCGGCCCGGCCCAGCACGTCGGGGGGCATGCCCCCGCCATCGTCGCTCACCGACAGGACCAGCCCGCGCCGCGCGGCGTGCGCCTCGACGAGTCCCACGGCGGTCAGGCGCGCCCGGCGCGCGGAACTCATCCCTTCCAGGAACTCGCCCAGCCCGGCCTCGCGCACGCTCACCCGGATGCGCCCGGCGCCGTCAATGGCCGCGGCGGCGTTGAGGCCCAGGTTGAGCAGCACCTGGCGGAGCTGCCCGGCGTCGGCGATCAGCTCGACGTCCTCGGGCACCTCGTTGACGAACTCGAGTTCCACGTCCTCCCCCGCGCTGCGGGTGATGGTCTCCTGGGCCTCGGCGACCAGCGCGCGAAGCGCGACCGGCGCGATGACCGGGGGGCGCGGGCGCGCGAAGGTCAGGAAGTCGGTGACGATGCGGTCCAGGCGGTCGCTCTCGGCCAGCACCACGTCGACGAGCTCCTTGCCCCCGGCGGAGAGCTCCGGCTCGCGGCCGATCTCCTGCACGGCGCTGCGCACCGCGCCGAGGGGGTTGCGAATCTCGTGGGCGATGCTCATGGCCAGCTCGCTGACCGCGCGGCGCTGCTCGGCCAGCCGCCGGGCGTCCTCCAGCTCGCGCTCGGCCGAGCGGTCGCTGATCACCGCGATGAGCCCCCGGAAGGCGCCGTGCGGCGAGCGCACCGGCGACCCCGAGACCGCCAGGGTCAGCTCTTCGCCGCCCCCGGCGGCGCTCAGCGCGACCAGCGCCGGCCCGAACTTGCCCCGCGAGGTCAAGAGCCGCCTGACCATCTCCAGCCGCTCCCCGCCCACCGCCTCGGCGGCGTCCGCGCCGCGGGGCAACTTGACGCCCAGCAGAGCCTTCGCCTTGGGGTTGGCCATGCGCACCCGGAGGTCGCGGTCCAGGACCACCAGGCCCTCTTCCAGCGAGGACAGCACCTGGTCGGCGACGAGCTGGGCGGCGGTCAGGCGCTTGGACAGCACGCCGGAGAGGTAGGCCACGATGAACAGCGCCCCGGACTGGGCCAGGTGGAAGGCGCTGGCGGTCCACAGCTTGGTGGAGGGCATGGCCTCGCCCACCGCCTCGTAGGGATAGACCCCCAGGTACCGGACCACCGCCGCGGTCGAGAGGCAGACCACCGCGAAGCTGGCCGCGCCGAGGGCCGCGCGCCCGGAGAGCACCGTGCCCGCGGCGATGACCCACACGAAGAGCAGCGGCAGGAAGGCGCTCTCGTAGCCGCCGGTGAGGTAGACCAGCGCCGCGCCCATCAGGATGTCCAGCCCCAGCCCGACGGCGATCAGCACGGCCAGGCGCCCGGCGGCCCGCCGGGCCAGGCGCGCGTAGCGCAGCAGGAAGAGGTAGACGACGTCCACCGCGCAGGCGGCCACCGCCACGCTGTAGACCGGGTGCATGCCGAAGAGCCGCGGGCCGCCAGCCCCAGCCCCCTGGCGGGCAGCTTCGAGGATTAGGGTTACCGCGATGGCCAGGATGGCCAGGAGCAGGCGCAGCGCGGCCAGCCCCTTGGCGCCGTTTTCCAGGCGTTCTTCTTCGTCGACGAAGCCGGCCAGCGCGGTGGTCATGGCTGGGCCCCCGGCACGGTCGCCGAGCCCGGCGTCAGGAAGACCGCGCCCCAGAGCAGCGCGACCAGCGCGGCGCTGGCGGCTGTCATCCGCAGCCACCAGCTGCGGCCCGATGTAGCAGAGGGGGCCGAAGCCCCCTCCGCGGTGCGTGCCGTGTCCTCATCCCCGAGCAAATCAGCCCTTCCTCTTGGTCATGATCTGCTGGATCTTGATGATGGGCAGGAAAACGGAGATGACGATCCCGCCGACCAGGATGCCCATGATGGAGATCATGATCGGCTCGATCATGCTGGTCAGGCTCTCGACGGCGGCGGAGACCTGGTCGTCGTAGAACTCGCTGATTTTCTCGAGGAGCTGCTCCAGCGCGCCGCTGCGCTCGCCGATGGCGATCATGCGCACCACCATCGGCGGGAATATGGCGCTTTCCCCCAGGGGCTTGGAGAGCGGCTCGCCGTTGCGCACCGACTCCTTGCACTTGAAGATGGCCTGCTCGAGGACCCGGTTGCCGCTGGTTGCGCCCACGATGTCCAGGGCCCCCAGCATGGGCACACCGCTGGCGATCAGCGTGGAGAAGGTCCGGCTGAAGCGCGAGAGCGCCACCTTCCGGAAGAGCGGCCCGAACACCGGCAGCTTGAGGATCAGCTTGTCGAGAATGTAGCCGCCGCTGTCGGTGGTCTTCCAGATCTTGAGGGCCACGAACAGGCCCACCCCCGATCCGATAATGATGTACCAGTAGCCGACCATGAAGTTGCTGGCCCACAGCACCGCCAGGGTGGCCGCGGGCAGTTCCACGCCGAGCTGGACGAATATGTCCGCGAACTTGGGAATGATGAAGATCATCAGGAAGCCGGTGACCATGAAGATCATGGTCAACGATATGCAGGGATAGGTCATGGCCGACTTGATCTCGCGCTTGAGCTTTACCGAGGCCTCCATGAACTCGGCCAGGCGCACCAGAATGGTCTCCAGCTGTCCGGAGGCCTCGCCGGCCTTGATCATGTTCACGTAGACGTTGTCGAATATCTTGGGGTACTCGGCCAGCGAGCTGGAGAGGTCCCGCCCGCCGCGGATGTCGTCGATGATTTCGTTGAGGGTGCGCTTGTAGCCGGGATCCTCGGCCTGCTGGGCGAGGACGTCCAGGCACTCCAGCACGGGGATGCCAGCGCCGATCATGGTGGCGAACTGGCGGGTGAAGATGGCCATGTCCGCGTTGGTCACCCTCGCCGGGGCGTTGGCCTTGCTCAGCGTGAAGAAGCTGCCGCCGCGCTTGCGCTTCTTGGGGCCGCCCTCCGCCTTCATGCTGTTCACGGTGAGTCCGTCGCGGCGCAGGGCGGCGGTGGCCTCGGCCTCGCTGGCTGCCTCCACGCTGCGGCTCACCCGGCGGCCGGACTTGTCGACGGCGTCTACCTTGAACTTGGGCATCCCTCAGGCTCCCTCTACTTGTCGGCCATGGTTATGGACAGCACGTCTTCCAGGCTGGTCTTGCCGCGCAGCACGTTGGCCAGACCCACCTGGCGCAGGGTCTGCATGCCCTGCTCGCGGGCCTTTTGCTTGATGTCCAGGCTGGTGCCGCCCTCGGTTATCACCCGGCGGAGCGCCTCGTTTAGCGGCATGGTCTCCAGCAGCGCGAAGCGCCCCTTGTATCCGCCGGAGCAGCGCCCGCAGCCCTTGGGCCCGAAGAGCTCGGCGCCCTTGACCTGTTCCTCGCTCATGCCCGCATCGATCAGGCTTTCGGCGGGTAGGTCGAGGACCTCCTTGCACTCGGTGCACAGCTTGCGGCCCAGGCGCTGGGCGGCGATGAGCAGGGTGGCCGCGCCGACCAGGAAGGGCTCCACGCCCATGTCCACCATGCGGGTCACCGTGCTGGGCGCGTCGTTGGTGTGCAGGGTGCTGAAGACCAGGTGGCCGGTGAGCGCGGCCTTGACCGCGATCTCGATGGTCTCGCGGTCGCGGATCTCCCCGATCATCACCGTGTCCGGGTCCTGGCGCAGGATGGAACGCAGCGCCGCGGCGAAGGTCAGCCCGCGCTTCTCGCTGACCGGCACCTGGTTGACCCCGTCGAGCTGGTACTCCACGGGGTCCTCCACGGTGGTGATGTTGTCCTCGACGGAGAGCACCGACTTGACCGCGGAGTACAGGGTGGTGCTCTTGCCGCTGCCGGTGGGGCCGGTGACCAGGATCATCCCGTAGGCGGCGGTTAGCGAGCTGCGGAAGTCATCGAGGGCCCGCTCCTCGAAGCCCAGGATGTCCAGCGAGAGGGCCAGCGAGCTGGTGTCCAGGATGCGGATGACCACCTTCTCGCCGTGGATCATGGGCAGGATCGATACGCGGAAGTCCACCTGGCGGCCCTGGACCTTCATCTGGAACTTGCCGTCCTGGGGCCGGCGCCGCTCGGCGATGTCCATCTCGCTCATGATCTTGATGCGGCTGACGATGGCCGAGAGCATCTTCATCGGCGGGTTGATGCTCTCGTGGCAAACCCCGTCGACCCGGTAGCGGACCCGCAGGTACTTCTCGTAGGGCTCGATGTGGATGTCCGAGGCCCCCTCGCGGATGGCCTGGAGGATGACCAGGTTGACCAGCTTGACTACCGGGGCCTCCTCGCCCTCGGCGGCCAGCGTCCCGATGTCGGTGTCCTCCTCCTCCTTCTCGGTGAGGATCAGGTCCTCGTCGGCGGTGCCTTCCTTGTCGAACAGCTCGGCCATCTCCTTCTCGGCCTTGTTGTAGGCCCGGCTGATGCCCTTGCCGATGGACACGTCGGTGCTGACCACCGGCAGGAGCTCGCAGCCGGTGACGATCTTGACGTCGTCGAGGGTCAGGATGTCGAAGGGGTTGGCCACCGCCAGGGTGAGGGCCTTGCCGATCTTGGCCACCGGCAGCACCTGGTAGTACTGGGCCAGGTCCTCGGGGATGAGCTCCAGGGCTTCCTTCTCGACCTCGCATTTGTTGAGGTCGATTGGCGGCAGGTTCATCTCCTCGGCGACGCAGCCGATGATGTCGTTCTCTTCGGCCAGGTTGCCGCCGACCAGCAGCTCGGTGAGGCTCTTCTTCTGCCCCTCGGAGCGGCCCAGGGCCTCGTCGATCTGCTCCTGGCCGACCAGGCCGCGCTTGGCCAGGATGGCGCCCAGGCGCTTGTCGAACTTGTTCACCCCTCGCCCCCTCCCTCGGCCTCGCCCAGCAGCATGCTGCCCAGCTCGGTGAGATCGTCGGAGCCGTCCTTCTTCTTCTTTTTCTTCCCTTTCTTCTTGAAGCGCTCGTCGATGGCGGCCTTGATCTCGCTCCAGGTCGAGACGTAGACCTGGATGCGCGCTCCGGAGGTGCCCTCCAACTCGCCCAGGACGTCGAAGTTGAGCAGCCCGCCCACCGCTATGGCGATGACGTTGCCCAGCTTGTCCAGGGGCAGGAACTGGTACTGGCGCATCAGCCTTTCGGGAAAGAGCTGCATGGCGTCGTCGCTGATGAAGTACTGCTTGACCGCGATGTAGGGCAGCCCGAACTGGGTGACGATGGTCTTGGCGATGTCGTACTCGGTGACGTAACCCAGGCGGACCAGCACCTCGCCGAGGAGCTCCCCGGTCTTGCGCTGGCTGCCCAGGGCCTCTTCGATCTGCTCGTCGTTGACCAGGCCCTCATCACGCAGCAGCTCTCCGAGCCGCTTCTTGGTCATGCGCGTGATGCGGACCATGCTTCAGCCTCTCCGGTGCCTGCTGCCCTCTTCGGCGCTACCGCTGGCTGCCCGAGCCGGTGCGTTTGAAGGTGTTCTTGAGGTCCGCGGGGTTGGAGCTGTGGGCCAGGGCGTCGTCGTAGGTGATGTTCCCGCGGCGGTACTGCTCGTAGAGCGACTGGTTCATGGTGCGCATGCCCGAGGCGCCGCCCACCTGGATGATCGAGTATATCTGGTGGGCCTTGTCCTCGCGGACCAGCGCGCGGATGGCCTCGTTGGGCAACATGACCTCCGCGCAGAGCACCCGGCCCTTGCCGTTGGCCGTGGCTATGAGCTGCTGGCAGAAGACCGCCTCCAGCACGAAGCTGAGCTGGGTGCGGATCTGGTTCTGCTGGCCGGAGGGGAAGGCGTCGATGAGCCGGTTGATGGTCTGCACGCAGTCCGAGGTGTGCAGCGTGGCGAAGGTCAGGTGCCCGGTCTCCGCCAGGGTCAGGCCGGCCTCCATGGTCTCCAAGTCGCGCATTTCACCGATGAGCACCACGTCGGGGTCCTGGCGCAGCACGTGCTTCAGGGCGGCCGGGAAGTTCTTGGTGTCCGGGCCCACCTCGCGCTGGTTGATCAGCGCGGCCTTGTTGCGGTGCACGAACTCGATGGGATCCTCGATGGTCATGATGTGCAGGGGCTTGCTGGTGTTGATGTGGTCGATCATGGCGGCCAGGGAGGTGCTCTTGCCGCTGCCGGTGGCCCCGGTGACCAGCACCAGCCCCTTGGGCAGGTTGCAGAGCTTATCGCAGACATCCTTGGGCAGGCCCAGGGTGTCGAAGCTGGATATCTCGTAGGGGATGACGCGTATCGCCGAGCCCACCGCGCCGCGCTGCATGAACACGTTGGTCCGGAAGCGGCCGATGCCGGCGATGCCGAAGGACATGTCCAACTCCAGATCGCCCTCGAAGCGGGCCACCTGCTCGTTGTCCAGAATGGAGTAGACCAGCCGCTGGCAGGTTTCCGAGTCCAGGACCTCGTGCTCGGTGGGTACCAGCCGGCCGTCCAGGCGGATGCGGGGCGACGAGCCGGCGGTGAGGTGCAGATCGCTGGCGCCGCGCTCGATCATTATTCGCAGCAACTCTTCAAGGCTGACCATCGCTGGCCTCCAATGCGCAACCGGGAGAGCCCGCGCCCCGCCAAAAGGGCGACACTCCCCTCGGGGAGGATGATAAGGCACTGACAATTTTTGTCAAGGCGCTGCTTCTTTTGCCAGGGCGCGGCGCGCTCCGCCCCTGCCGCATTCTCACTCATTATAACCTACGAATCGGGCCGCGGGCAAGGGTTATTGTGCGCGCCTTCTCCCTTCCCTGCGTCGCGGCCTAGTGACTCATGGCATAGGCCAGGATGTTCAGCCCCAGCTTGAGCGCGTCCTTCTGCTCGTAGCACAGCGCGTAGGGGCAGTGTTCCCCCTGCCAGCCGGTGCCCAGGCCGTACTTGCTGTAGATCACCACCAGCTTGCCGCCCACGGTGATGCCCTCCAGGGCGGGTTTCCTGAGCCCCGGCTTGTTCTTGCGGACCATCGCCGAGTAGGTCACGGTCTTGACCGGGACGCCGGCGGCGGAGTAGACCGCCGAGTCCGCAGGCAGGATCTCGAACTTGGCGCCGGGGAACACCTTCTTCATCTGTGCCCGGAAGGCGGCGTCGAAGGTCTTGCGGCCGCAGCAGGCGTCGGCGACCAGCAGTCCCCCGCCGCGCAGGTAGCCGCGCAGGGTGCGGGTCTCGACGGCGGAGAGCTTGAAGGCGTTGTGCCCGGTCATGTACAGCAGCGGGTGGTTGAAGGCCTCGGCCTTGCCGAGGTCCACCGGCTGCTTGCGGAACTTGACGCCCAGGGTGGAGTTGGCCGCCGCGTACTTGAAGAGGTTCATGGCCGCGCCGGGGGTCGGGTCCCAGTCGCCGCCGTGGGTCACCTGGGCGAAGACCAGCGAGTCGCCGGCGGGCTTATCCTTCTCGAAGTAGACCTTCCCGCTGGCCAGGTGTCGGCCCAGCTTGTGCTCGGCCAGCGCGTAGGTCATGATGTTCACGCCGATGCGCGCCGCGTCGCGGCCCCCGTGCTTCTTGCTCCAGACCCGGCGGCCCTCGTCGTGGGTGTGGTTATCCCAGGCGCAGGCCAGGTCGTAGGGGGAAAAGATCACCGCGGTGCGGCAGCCGATGTTGACGCCCATGAGCATCAGCGGCCCGGAGAAGTACTTGCCGTCCTTCTGGCGCTGCTCGACATTGCCCAGCTTGTAGTAGCACTTATAGATCGGGTGGTCGGCCTCCAGCACGCGCATGCGCCTCTTGGGGAAGATGGTGTTGATCTCCTTGACGAAGGCCTTGACGTACTCCTCGGAGCCCGAGGAGGCGTTGGCCAGCAGCGTCCCGCCATCTTGCAGGTACCAGCGCAGCTTGGCGCGCAGCTTGGGGTCGAACTCGAACTTCTCGCGCCCGGAGAGGTAGAGCACCGGGAGTTCCTTGGGCGAGAAGCTGAAGGTGCTCAGGTTGATCTGGACGCCGCGGTAGCGCAGTCCCAGCGCGCGGCGGGTGTGGCGCAGCAACCCGGCGGCGTCGCCCGCCGCGTGGGTCCAGGCCCGGAAGGTGTACTTCTTGCCCTTGTCGTCGACGCCCACCACCAGCTTGCCGTACTGGATCTTGCCGATGAGCGCCGGGGGCGCCGGCGGGCGTTTCTTCTCGCTGCGGCGCAGCGGGGTGGCCGGCAGGGGCAGCGGCGGGAAGCTCTCTCCCCCCGTCCAGCGGTGGGGTTTGGCCTTGGGCGCCGGCCCGCAGGAGACGGCCCAGGCCTCACCAGCCGAGAGCGCGGCGATCATGACCAGGGCCACGAGGCGCAAGTGCTTGTTGCTGAGAGACATGTGTGCAGTCCTCCGGAGCGCGCCGGGGAGCCCCCTCCCGCGGGCGCGGCTTTCCCTCTTATGAACCCCGCCGGGTCGGGCCAGTCACCCCGAGAGCGCGCGGCGGAACCCCTTCGCCCTCTACAACGAACGGCGGACGGGGCTCTTTAGGGGTTTTACGGCCCGCATGGTACTTGCGCTAACTGCCTTTCTCACCACATGAGGACATGGCGGGCGCCGCGAACATATCCGTCATCCCTGACTCAGGTCGTAGTCGCCATCCTTGGCGACGGCTCGCTTACAGTCGCTCGCCGCTCCGGGCCGGCCCGCGCCCATAGGCGCGGTGCGTCCCTCCGCCTCCGTGTACTCTATGCTCCTTGGTGCCTTGGTGGTTAATCAGTTGGGACTTGCCCGGGAATTCGGACCCCAGCCGTCGGGTGGCTCGGGATCGCCGGTTTGCCAGGTGTCGGGCAAAGGCTTCGGCTTGATATCGCGCAATTCTTCGTCCCAGACGGCGTACCACCTTCCGGAAACCATCTCCTCGGGTGGCGGCCAGGGGATGTTGTCGCGGCCGGCGATGCGTTCGAAGTGCGTCCCGCGCCAGTGGCCGTACCACATGAACTCCACGCCGGGCTTGTCTCCCTGAACGAGCTCCCGAATGTACTCGTCGGCCTCCGCGCCGGTCTTCTCCCATGACGCGCTGGAGACGCCGGGACGCGCAAAGGCTACTATCCGCTCGGATGGGCCCTCTCTGCCAATAGACTTGCTGTTCTCGTGGATGGAAATCCTGTCGGGGGGTGGCGGCGCGTATTCCTGCTGCCAGGGCAGGATGGCCTTCCAGTCGGGGCCTTTGGGTGTTCTCTCGGCTCTGGGCGCGCGTGGGCGTACATGCGTCCAGCTCCACCACGACCTGACCTGCACGAGGATGCTCTGCGCCGCGCGGAGCGCGACCCAGCTCTTTTCGTCGCCCAGCAGCTCGACCAACTTCTCCATGGCCTCGACGCTGACCTCGGCGACAAACTCGGGTTTCATGACCACAGAGGACACGGAGGACACAGAGAAGCACGAAGAACTGCCCATCTCATCCGCGGCGGCACCCTCGGCTGAATACAACGGCTCGACCCGCGGTCCAAGCGCCGTTTCTTGCCCTTCCCTCTGTGTACTCTGTGTCCTCTGTGGTTCAGCAGCCCCCGCCCAGCGGGAATGGGTCAGGAGCGTCCGGGCAGCGGTGGCGGCGACGTGGGGGTCGGAGCCGTGGGCCAGGTCGGCCAGCACTTCCAGCGCGGCCATACCCGCCGCCTCGGTGAAGAGCGAGGTCCACTCGCTGCGGCGTTCCCAGGCGAGGTCTTTCAGCTCGCGCACGGGGCGCTTCAGGAGCGTCGAGACCTCCTCCCAAGAGTCACCGCCGGCGCGGTAGCGGGCGGCGGATTCCAGAACCTCCATGGCCTCGTCGAGCATGCCAACTCCTCAGACTACTAGTATTGTACACCGAAGTCGCCAGAGTGTCAAGTAACTTCTGATATAATATTCTTTTAGTCGGCGTAATGATACGTAAGATACTGATATACATTGATATGCGCAAAACAGAAAGCGCTGACGAAATGAACCGGCAAGACGCCAAGACCTTGTACGCTGAATGCTGAGGGGCGGGATAACGGCTCCTCCAGACTCCAGACGCGAGACTGAATCTCTTGACCTATGGTCGATAGGGCGGTATGCTTTATCTGGAGGGAGTATACGTGACCGACGAGGACATACGGGGGTGTCGAATGAAGGTTCCGTTCACGAGCTGCGCTATCCTGTGCTGCCTGGTCTCCTGTCTTGCCTCCGCACGCGGTGGGGAGGCGGACGCCCGGCTGGCTCGCGCGCGTATCGCGCGTCTGGACAAGATACGGGACGACGGCACCGCCAAGAAGAACTGGCGGGAGATCGTGGGCTACCTGCGCACCGGCCCCACCACCCCGGTGCGCCGCAGGTGCGGCCTGCTGCTTGCCAAGGTCAGGACCGCGGAGGTCCGCAGAGCACTGCTGGCCATCGCCCCCAACAAGGCGGAGGACCGCCGCGCGCGGCAGTGCGCGGTAACCGGGCTGGTGGGGCACGCCCGGTCGCTCAAGGACGAAGACATCGAGAAGATGCTCAAGTCCGACGAGAAGATGAACTCCGTGCTCATCGGCGTCATGGTGGACGTGGCCCCCAAGTGCGACCTCAGCCTGGCGCAGGTGAATCGCATCCTGGCCCGCTACAAGAAGTCCAAGAACTGGAACATAGACGTGGGCGTCGTCCTGTTTGCCGGCAGGTACCTGAAGAATCACGAGGACGAGAAATCCAAGAGGGAAACCCGTCCGGTCCTGGTCCGGTTCCTCTACATGTGCGCCCGGCGCAAGGAAATAGCCCCCGCCAACCTGCGGCCGAACGTGGCCCGCGGCCTGATGGACAGCAAGCTTCCCGGAGCAGTGGAGGTCTTCATCCAGTGCCTGCGCGACGACTTGAAGCGCCAGGCCAAGGGCGGGATGAAGTGCCGGCCGACCTACACCATGGCGACGCTCAGGAAGCTCACCGGCCAGTCGCTGGGCTACGACGGGAAGACCATGAAAGCGGGGTCGACCGCCAGCATCGCCGCCAGCAGGAAGTGGATCGCCTGGTGGGAGAAGAACAAGGAGAATCCCAAGTACAAGCTTCCCGACAAGACCGCTGCCAAGAAACCCAAGTGACCGACGAGAAGCCAGCCGAGGCGCTGAGGGAAATCCGGGAGAAAGGAAAGGACTGATCTGGTGCTTGGCCAGTCCCCGTACGCCAGGAAAGCGGTTCTTGCGGGCCTGATAGCCGGGGGGGGGTGGCGGCCGTCCTCGCTTTCGGCCTCTGCTTCTGGATGTCAACCTTGTCCGCCGCTACCGACGTGTCGCTTACCTGGGTGTTTCGCCCATGGTGGAAGCTCGGCAACTGGCTTACCGCTCTGGTTGCGTTCGCGGGCGTCGGTGTGGCCACAGGGGTATTGGTTGCCTGCCGTGACTTCGGTGACAGCCAGGGAGGCAAGAAGTGAGTAACGAGCGCGGCCCAGGGGATGATTCTTCCACCCCGCCCCGCTCCAAGCGCATCTACGTCTATTGGGGCGCCGCCTTCGCGCTGTTGCTGGCTGTCGGGCTCTTCTCGTGGTACGTGGTCAGGCCGGTGCTGGAGGTGCGCCGCTGGCTGCCCGGCACGGCTGTCTTCGAGCAGCCCGCGGCGCTGGAGGCAATAGACGAGTTGGGCGGTCCGGAGCGGGCCGCCGCCAAGCTCTCGCTCTACCTGCGCGTAGCCGCCAAGTCGAGCGGGGAGAGGTGGGCGCTCTGCTATCATCTCGGTTTCTGCGGGCGCGGCGCCACGCCGGCCCTGGTACGTGCCCTCCGCGATGAAGACGCTAGCGTGCGCGGCGTGGCAGCTCGGGCCCTGGGACATACCGGCGATCCCCGGGCCATCGGGCCTCTCATCGCGGCGCTGGGGGATGAGAGCGATGTTGTGCGCTGCGAGGCCGCGGAGAGCCTCGGCTGGCTCGCCGACCGCCGCGCCATCGGACCGCTCGAAGCGATACCCGCGAACGCGCCCGGGTACGTTGGCGAGGCCGCAGCGTACGCCGTGAAGATGATCCGGGCGCGCGATCTAGACTACTGCCTCCGCCTGGCCCGTAGCACGGAGGAAGGCGACGACAAGCTCATAGCCCTTGTCGCGATCGCCCGGCTCCACGTTCGTGAGGGAATGAGCCGGAGCGAGGTTGAGAAGCTCCTCGGTAGCAGCATGGCAGGGTGGGGCGGCACTGACAACATACCTGTGATCTCCATCGCCAGGAGTCGTTCATATCCTCCGTCGGCGGATTTCCAATTTGAAGAAGGACGGCTGGTCAGGTGGAATCTGTACATCGGTCTCAAGACGTGGTACTACCCGGGCGAGAAGTTCAGGCGATGAGCGCTTCCGGCCGCCCGAAGCCCCCCGCGTCTTGACACCTCTTGCCCGCCCGTCGATAATCCTTTCCGGAAATAGCCGGGCCCTGCCGGGCGTTCAACTCTTCAGAAGGAGGAAGGACGATGGCCAACCTGTTCGCCGCCAATGAGATCGTGAAGATGTCCGTCGACGAGGAAACCGCCGGCGAGGTGTTCTACCGCGCCTGGAGCGAGCACACTTCCAACGCCAAAGTGAAGGCCGAGGCCGCGCGCATCGCCGACATGGAGAAGCACCACAAGGAGGTCTTCGGTGAGTTGCTCAAGAAGCTCGGCGAGCCCGGCGGGGCGGAGACCTACGCGGGCGAGTACCAGGACTACGTCGACGCGCTGATGGCCGACAAGGAGTTCGGCGGGGCCGAGGAGGCCGGGAAGCTGGCCGGCTCGCTCTCGGACCTCGACGCCGTTAACACCGCGCTCAAGACCGAGCAGAAGGCCCTGCTGCTTTACGGCTTCCTCGAGAAGCAGCTCGACGAGGCCGATTGCGCCACCGTCGCCGAGGTCATCGAGGAGGAACGCACTCACGTCGTCGACCTCACCAGGCTCAAGACGGAGATCGGCTAGAGGGAAGAGGTTTCGCCATGTCCGAAGACGCCACAGCCCCGGCGCCCTGCGCCCTGGTCATCTTCGGGGCCAGCGGCGACCTCACCAAGCGCAAGCTTATCCCCGCGCTTTATAATCTCGAAGCCGACGGGCTGCTGCATCCCGACCTGCAAGTGATCGGCTTCGCCCGCAGCCCCAAGACCAGCCAGGAGTTCCGCGCCGAGATGCGCGCCGCCGCGGGCGCGTTCTCGCGCGAGGCCGTCGACGACGCCCTCTGGGAGCGCTTCGCCCGGCGGCTGCATTACGTCTCGGGCAGCTACGACGACCCGGAGAGTTTCACGCGGTTGGAGAAGTTCCTGGGTTCTCTGGAGCACGGCTGCCGGGCCGGCGGGTACCTCTACTACCTGGCGCTGCCGCCCAGCGCCGCCGAGACCGTCCTGCGAATGATCCCGCAGACCGGCTTCGCCCCGCCCGCGGTGCCCGGCGCCGGCCGCCGGGTGATGATCGAGAAGCCCTTCGGCCGCGACTTCGAAAGCGCCCGGCGCCTGAACGCGCTCTGCGCGGCCAGTTTCTCCGAGGAACAGGTCTACCGCATCGACCACTACCTGGCCAAGGACACGGTGCGCAACCTGTTAGTGTTCCGCCTCACCAACGCGATCTTCGAGCACCTCTGGAACCGCAAGTACGTGGACAACGTGCAGATTACCGCCGCGGAGACCATCGGCGTCGAGGGCCGCGGGGGCTACTACGAGGAGTCCGGCGTGGTCCGCGACATGCTCCAGAATCACCTCCTGCAAGTAATGGCCCTGGTGGCCATGGAGCCGCCGGTGGCGGGCGACGCCGAGTCGGTGCGCGACCGCAAGGTGGAGGTCCTCAAGTCCCTCGTGCCGGTGAGGCCGGAGGACTTCGTCTTCGGGCAGTATCAGGGCTATCGTGAAGAACGCGGGGTGGCCGCGGATTCGGTGGTGCCGACGTTCGCGGCGCTCAGGCTTCGCGTCAACAACTGGCGCTGGGAGGGCGTTCCTTTCTATCTGCGCTCGGGGAAGAGCCTCGCCGGGAAGGTCACCGAGGTGGTCATCGAGTTCAAGCGCGTGCCGGTCTGCGTACTGGAGGACGAAGCCGCCTGCCGGATGCTGAAACCCAACAAGCTGGTCATCCGCCTGCAGCCCGAGGAGGGCGTGCGCCTGACCTTCACCACGCGCGTGCCCGGCCGCGACGAGCGCGTGGAGGAGGCCAGTCTCGACTTCCGCTACGCGCAGCTGGGCGCGAGCTTGAGCGAGGCCTACGAGCAGGTGATCCTCGAGGGCCTGGCCGGGCGGAGCTCCTACTTCTGGCGCGCGGACGGCATCGAGGCCGCCTGGCGCGCGGTGGAGCCGCTGCTGCCCCCGCCGCCCGACGCCGCGGGCTTCCCCAACTACGCGCCGGGCTCCTGGGGGCCGGCCGCCGCCGACGGGCTCCTGGCCGCCGACGGGCGCCGCTGGCTCGGCTCCTACTGATGCTCAAGGTCGTCGCCGACGCAGAGGAACTGGCCCGCGAGGCGGCCAGGTTCATCGCCGCCGTGGGCATCGGCAGCGCCAACACCCAGGGGAGCTTCGACCTGGTGCTGGCCGGCGGGCGCACCCCGCTGGCGGCCTACCAGGGCCTCGCTGCGGAGTTCGGCCACAACGCGCGCCTGTGGAAATGCGCGGACATATGGTGGGGCGACGAGCGCTGCGTGCCGCCCGGGCACCACGACTCCAACTACTACTGGGCGCGGTTCTCGCTATTGCTGCCGCTGGGCATCACCAGTGACCGCGCCCGGCGCATAGAAGGCGAGGCCCGCGACCCCGCTCGCGCCGCGGAAGCCTACGCGAAAGTATTCCCCCGGCGGCCGGATCTCTTGATAATGGGCCTCGGCGAGGACGGGCACACCGCCGCGCTCTTTCCGAACTCCGCGGCGCTCGACGAAGCGGAAGAGCGTTTCGTCTACGTTGACGACGCTCCCAAGCCCCCGGCGAAGCGCATAACGGCGACACCGGCGACGATCCTGGCTGCACGAAGAATATTGGTGCTGGCCTCGGGCGCCTCGAAGGCCAACGCGGTGGAGCGCGCGCTGGCCGCCGAGGGCAGCGTCGCCGAAACCCCCGCGCGCCTGGTGAAGGACGCCCTCTGGATGGTCGACCGCGAGGCGGCGGCGAAGATTATTTGAACCCTATACTTAATCGCGGTCCCACCAGCGAGAGAATCGGCACTTACAATCGTCGCAGTTCTCATATCTAGAGCATTTTAGCATTGAGTAACTCCGTAGCCGGAGTTTTGTAACCAGCCAA
>CBDUSI010000072.1:0-23706 GCA_965370045.1 uncultured bacterium
AGCCTTGGCCATGCTCAGTCCCCCAATTCCCCGGTGAAAGGACGCTGCGGAGCGCTCCTCGTGACCTGGTGAAGCCGCCCGCCGTGGCTGGGTTCCGGCCCGGCCACCTTAAGCCACTGCTCTTGCTATAACAGCCTTGGCCATGCTCAGTCCCCCAATTCCCCGGTGAAAGGACGCTGCGGAGCGCCTCTCATGACCTAGTAAAGCCGCCCGCCGTGGCTGGGTCCCGGCCCGGCCACCTTAAGCCACTGCTCTTGCTATACTTATGCCCCGCCAAGGCGCTCGTGTCAAGGTGGTTTCGGCCCAGCGGCGGCGTTGTCGGCCTGGACCGCAAAACGGAACACCGCGAACGGCTCGACTGCTCACCTGTGTAGGGGAATCGCCTATCTGCGGCCGCCTTCTTCCTCCAGCCACTTCCTGAGCAGTTTGCGGTCCTCGGGGCTCAGCCGCTTGGCCAACTCGTCGGGGTCGACGCCCGCCTCGCGCAGGCGGCGTTTCTTGTCCTGGATCGCCCGCCGGGCCTCCCCACCCACCGCCTCCCGGCCGCGTTTCACCCACCCGGGCACCGCCCCGAACAGGCTCACCGCGACGAAGGTCAGGGCTATCCCGGTCACCGCGAACAGCACAGCAACCGCGATCCGCTGGCGCTTGAGGCGCCGGGAGTGGCCGTCGAAGCGCCGGCGCACCGAGTCGTCGGCCTCCTTCTCCCGATAGCGGTCCAGGAAACCGCCCAGCCGCGCGCGCTCGGCCGCGCCCACCTCCACGAAGCGCAGGGCCACATCGCAGCCCTCCGACCCGGCGAAGACGCGCACCGGCCTGGCGGCGAAGAGGCACTGCCCATGCTTGCCGAGGTCCAGCTCCACGCTGAGCCGCGCCCGGCGGCCGAAGACCTCGCTGAACTTCCAGTCGGGAAAGCCTTCCAGCGCCAGGCAGGCCCCGCCGAGGCTGAGATCCTTGGCCCGGGCGCCCAGCTGGCCGTCCGGTCCGCAGCCCACCAGCCCCAAACGCGCCGGAACCTCCAGATCGAACCGGAAGTGCTTGCGCCGCTCGATGCCGAACATTTTCCCGCCGGGCCTCCTTCTATAACAGTATGCCCCGGATCGGCCCCGGAAGCAAGCCCCGCTAGTCGAAATCCTTCCGGGTGAAGATCGGCCAGAGCTCGGTGCCGGCGGCCTCGATGGCCTCGCGGCCGCCCTCCCGGCGGTCGACCAGCACGATCACCGCGGCTACCTCCACGTCCCACTCGCGGCGGATGGCCTCCAGGCCCCTGATGACCGACCCGCCGGTGGTGATGGTGTCCTCCAGGAGCACCACCCGGCCTCCCGCCGGCGGCTGGGGCCCCTCGACCTGCTTGCCGGTGCCGTGCTTCTTGGGCTCCTTGCGGACCAGGAAGCCGGAGAGGTCCAGGCCGCGCTCCCCGGCCAGGGCCACGGCCGCCCCGGTCATGGGATCGGCGCCCACGGGGATGCTCCCGACCGCGGCGATCTGCTTGCCGCGGACCATCTCCAGCACGGCCTCGGCCACCAGGTACAGACCCTCGGCGTTGAGGGTCACCATCCGGCCGTCGAAGTAGAAGTCGCTCTTCTTGCCGCTGGCCAGCGTGAACTCCCCGTGGAGCACGCACCCGGCGACGATGGGCTTGAGCCGGGCCTTGATCTCTTCGAGCGTCACGCGTTACCCTCCTTCCTGAAACCGATCAGCGAGGACATTGGCCTCGGCGACGGCCGACGGTTACCGGCCCTTCTTCTTACCGACGGCGGCGCGCGGCGGGCCCAGCTTCTCGATCCAGTTCAGTATCTGCGGGGTCCAGTCCGCCGAGTAGCGGTGGGCCACCTCCGGGGATATCTGCACGGAGATACCCTCCGGGTTCCAGGTGGCCAGCCACCTGGCGCAGTTCTTCACCGCGGTGGGGGTTACCTTCTTGTCGCTCTGGCCGACCAGCAGCAGCACGTCGGTGGCGCGCAGCCGGCGGACCAGCTCCGGGGGCCGCTGCTTGAAGGCCCGCGCGCGGATGCGCTCGTCGGCCACGCCGCCCGCGGCGACGACGCCCCGCAGGCGGTAGCGCGGGAAGTCCGCCCCGTAGCCCAGCAGGAAGGCCGCCTCCGCGCCGGCGGCGTGACCGGCCAGGACCAGGCGGTCGCGCTTCAGCTTGTAGGTCCTGCCCAGAACCTCCAGCAGGCTGCCGAGCATGGCCCCGTCGCTGCGGGCGTTCCAGGTCCAGTCCCGCGACTGGGGAAAGATCAGCAGCAGCGGCCGGCGGCCAGCGCGCCGCTTCCAGTCCCGGAAGTAAGTCTCCGCGTCCGCGGCGGCCCCGTGCAGGAAGACCACCGGGGTGAGCGCGACGTCCTTCTTCAGCCTGCGGGGCGCCACCAGGAAGACGTAGCTGTCCTCCGGGACCAGGTCGATGCGCCGGCCGCCGCCTTTGGCCGCGGCCAGTTCCTTCTCGGCGGCGGCGAAGCGCGCGGCGAGCTTCAGGGCCGGCCCGCGGTAGCCCGTCGCGCGGACCTTCTCCGCAACGCGCTCGGCGCGGGCCACGTCCCGGGCGTCGATGGCCCGGAGCAGCTCACGCACCTCCCGGACCTGGGCGACGGCCTTCTGCATGTCCTTCCCGGCGACCCCGCCGCTCCGGGCCAGGCGCAGCTCGTGCAGCCTCTCCCGCACGGTGTTCCCGCTCTGCGCCGCCCAGCGCTCCACCAGGGCCAGCACGGTGAAGTCTTTCGCGTCCAGCAGGTACTCCGCGCGGGCGTCGATGGCCGGCGTGCCCCGGGGGGCCCGGGGGGAGAGCTTGACCTCGCGGACGGCGATCCAACACTTCTTCTCCCCCAGGCGCGCGGCCCCGGCCAGCCGCCAAGTGATCAGGTAGTCCTCGGCGGTGCGCTCGACGGGCTGGCCGGCCGCGAGCCGGCCGGCGGGCAGCCGGGGCAGCTCCGGCACCGGCGAGAGCCGCAGGCGCAGCGTGCCGTCGCCGGCGGCGGGCTCTGCGCCGCGGGAGGAGAGCCGGCGGAGGCGCGCGGCCAGGCGGCGGCCGCCCGAGGGCCGCGCGCGCAGCGCGGCCCGGCAGTCGCGCCCGGCCTCCCGCGCGACGATCAGCTCGTCCTCGGAATGGAGCCAGGCCCGGGCCAGCCGCGCGTCGGCCGGTTCGAGGAGATCGGTGCGCCGCACCCGGTAGGTCCGGCTGGAGACCGGCACCGGCCGGCCGGCCATGCGGACCAGCACCTGCTCGCGCCGGACGCCCTCGTAGCGCAGGTGGCGGCGGAGTTCCGTTCCGTGGCGCGGGAGGATCGCGGCCCCGGGCGGCAGCGCCCTGAGGACCAGCTTGGGCAGCACCCGGGTGAGCTCGGTCCGGGGCGGGGCCGGCGGCGGGGGCGGGGGCTTCTCCCCGGCGCGCGAGGCGCCGGCGACGGCCAGGAGCAGGGCCGGAAGGAGGTTGATTACCGTTCTCATGGTCCTGTCACATAGTAGCGCGCGGCAGGCGGAGAAGGACATGCGTACCCCGGCTATTCCATTTCCTCCAGCTTGGCGGCGCTTTCCAGACCGGCGGCCCTGAGGGTGGTGGCGATGCGCTTCCCGGCGCGGACGGTGAGATGCTTGTCCCGGCGCCTGGCGCCCAGGCAGAGCTCGAGGACCAGCCCCACGTAGGTGCTGCAGATGTGGGTCATGCCGACCAGGTCGGCGATCAGCTCCTTCTCGTCCGAGTCCAGCAGCTCCTGGCAGGCGGCGTCGAAATCGACGTCGGTATCCGTGGAGAAGTTCCCGGCGAGCACCAGGTGCCCCCCCCGGACCTCGCAGACGTGTTCGTCCATCTCGGTGTCCCTTTCCCCGGTGACGGGGCGGCCCCCCGGCCGCGCAACTGCTGCCGGCAATCTAGCCGCCGGCCGCCCGGGAGTCAAGCACGGTAGCGGTGGCGAGGGAGGACGGAGAAGGGCGGAAGACGATGATCTTCCGCCCTTCCGGAGGGACGATTCGCGTGCCGCCGCGCGGCTACTTCATGTTCACCGCGTTGACCAGCAGCTTCTCGGTGCCGGCGTTCTGCGAGTGGTAGTCCATGCCCATGACGATCACCCAGCCGCGGTGGACCTTGCGGGCCACGATGGCGCTGGCCGAAGTGTTGGTGTTCAGGGCCTGCTGACCCTTGAAAGTCGTCCCCGGGCGGTAGATCACGGTGGAGTTGGTCAAGGTGAAGGAGGCGCCGATGCCCTTGGAGATGGCCTTGCCCGCGGGAGTGCCGGTGAAGGCCAGGCTGCCGCTGCTGGAGGAGTTGATCCGCTGCACGTCGATCAGCCCGGCCTGGCGCAGGAAGAGGCACTGACTGGTCTCGGCCCCCAGGATCACGATGTTGCCGCCGCGGCGCAGGAAGGCCTCGGCCATGGGCTTGAGTTGGACGGCCAGGGCGTTGCTCCTGGAAGTGACCCACTTCTCCAGCTCGGGAATCACCAGCACCCGCGAGCGCATCAGCTCGCGCTTGAAGGCCTTGTCGAAGTTCTCGGTGAAGTTCTCGACGATGGTGTGGGTCTTGCCCATGTGCTTCTTGAGGACGGCCACGGAGCGCGCGTACTCCTCGGCGCGGTCGCTGTACCGGCCCCAGACCAGTATGCGCCGCGAGCCGACCTGGCTGAGGAAGAGGAGATCGCCGGCCAGCGACAGCCGGGCCACCGCCGCCATCGGCAGGCTCATCTCCCCGCCGCGGGCCAGGGTGAAGCTGAAACGGCCGTCCTTGATGACCGGCTTGAAGCCCACCGCCGTCGAGCCGTTGGCCAGGATCACGCCGACCGCCTTGCCCTTGGGCTTGGCCGCGGGGGCCTCCCCCTTGAGGGTCGGGAAGACCACCGCGCGGATCGCGTCGGGGTTGCACCTGGCCTTCACCGCCCGGCCGCCGATCTCCAGCCAGCCGTCGTCGGCCTGCTTGAGGTCGCCGATCAGCAGGTCGCCCTCGGCGGTGACCACCACGTGGGCGTTCGCCCGCCCGATGGCTTCGGCCACCGGCTCGTCCGGCGCGGAGAGACTGACCACCTTGTCCAGGGGTATCTTGACCTTGCCGATCTTCTCGACGTCGAACTCCAGGTCCTTGGCGCCGCGCTTTAGCAACTTGCCCAGGTACACCGTGCCGTCGGCGAGGCGCACCTGCTTGGCACCCGCCGGAGTGGACAGCATCCGGACGGCCGCGCGCGGGAAGGTGGCCAGGTCGCCGTCGACCACCTTGAACTTGATGGTCTTCTCGGTGAGGCCCACGAACCTGCCGTAGAAGAGCGAGCCGTTGCGCAGCCGGAGGGCGTCGGCCCAGGGCAGCGAGCGGCCCTGGGGCATCTCCAGCCGGGCCAGGCTCTCGACCTTGGTCATCTCAACCGAGAGGCGCCGGCCCGGCGCCATCCGCGAGGAGAAGGAGAGCTTGCCGCCCTCCAGGTCGTGGACCCGGCAGTGCAGGCGGTCACCGTTGGCGAAGACCAGGACCCAGTCGTACTTGGGCTTCTCCTGCCCGTCGCCCGCCTTCGGCGGCTCTCCCCCCGGCGGCTCGCCGGCGCGGGCCAGGCCCAGGCAGAGCAGGATCAGCAAGGCTGTCAGCTGGCGTTTCATGGTCTTTCCTCCTGTCCCTCGGCGGCCGGCGGAGTCGAGCCGGCCGCGCGTCGTCCCCAGTCAGTCCTTCCGGCCCCGGCCGCCGAGCTTCTCCCGGGCCAGGTCGATCATGCCGCGGGCGTTCTCCCAGCGGCGGATAATCACGTCGACCATGAAGAGCAAGAGCAGCAGCTTGAGCACCAGGGGGTCCAACTCCCGGAAGCGGGAATGCGCGGCCGCTCGTCGGCCCAGGCTGCCCACCTCCGCGGTCAGCACCGACCCGCCGGTGGCCTTGGTTACCTTCTCGAACAGGCCCAGGTTCACGCGCCCGCCGGCGGCCTCGCTGGAGGCGTTGTGCACCAGGCCGGCCGAGACCATCCGGGCCCCCGAGCGGCCGCGCACCAGGTAGACGCCGGGCTTCTCGGGGCGGAAGCTGCCGGCGTAGAGTCCGGGGCCCTCCTGCTCGAGCTTCATGCCCACCAGGTGCTTGAGGCTCGATCCCAGGGCCCCGGCGGGCACGAAGTAGACGTCGGCCCGGACCTCCGCCTGGTTCTTGTAGCGCGCGGCGTCCTCCAGCAGATCCACGGTGATGCGCGCCTCGTGGCCGTGCTCCTCGATGCGCATGTCCATGTTCTGGCCCTGCGGCGGGCGGGCCATCTCGCGCAGCACCTGGGCCCAGAACTGGCTGTAGCCGGATCTCCAGTTGGTGATCCACAGCGCCGACCAGCGCGACTTGCAGTCCGAGGTAAAGGCGGTCACCTTGCCGAGGCCGAAGCGCCAGTGGGCCAGCAGGGGATCGCCCAGGTCGGTGACCAGGGGCACCTGGGAGGTGGCCCGCCGCCGGGTCTTGATGTAGCCCAGCAGGTTGGGGGCCTCCGCGGCGGCCCAGCCCTTGAGCATGGGGTGGCGCTCGACCTGCTTGGGGGCGAAGGCCTTCTCGCGGATGAGCCGGCCGGCGTGGACCATGGCGTCCTGGGTGAAGATGCGCGGGATGGACCGGGGGTCGACGGTCCGGTAGAACTGGCCGCCGCCGTTGGTGGCGATGGCCTGCAGCAGCCGGGCGTCGGCGCCGCCGCCCACCGCCACCGCGGAAACGGTGATGCCCGCGGCCTTGATCTGGGAGGCCAGGGCCTCGTAGCCGCTGCCGCTGGTCTGGCCGTCGCTGAGCACGATCATGTGCCTGATACGCGCCTTGACGGCCATCAGCGCCTTCTGGGCGGCGGTCATGCCCGGATGGATGTTGGTCCCGCCGCCAGCGCTGATGGTGGCGATGCGCCCGGCGATGGAGGCGCGGTTGCCGGCCCGGGTCATGGGCACCACCCAGCGGGCGGAGGAGTCGAAGACCACCACACCGATGAAATCCTTGCGGCTCAGGAGCTCCGCGGTGGCGCTGGCCGCGGACTTGCAGAGCTCTATCTTCTGACCGCTCATGGACCCCGAGCGGTCGATGACCAGGGCCAGGGCCACGGAGTGGCGCTCCTCCTGGTCGGGGGCCTGGAGCTTGACCGGGAGTATCTCCTCGATGGGCGTCCGGTAGTAGCCGCCCACCCCGAAGGAGTTCTTGCCGCCGATCATCATGAAGCCCCCGCCGAGCTTCTCGACGTAGTCGCGGATCAGGGTCATGCTCCGGTCGCGGAGGCGGTGAGCGGGCACGTCGGAGATGATCACCCCGTCGTAGGCGGCCATCTGCTGGAGCGACGTGGGAATGGCGTCGGGGGGCTGGACCATCAGGCGGATGCCCTCCCGGCTCATGGCCTCGGCCAGGTAGGCGCCCTCCTCGGCGTCCTCGGCCACGTAGAGCAGCACCGGTTGGCCGCGCACGTCCACCAGGGTCATGGCCTCGTTGTTCTCGCCGATGGCGTCGCCGGCGAAGCCCTCCAGGCGGGCGCGGTAGTTGTAGAGGTTGCGGCGGTCGGGCGTGCGCCGGAAGGTCACCGTAAGCTGCTGGCCGACGCTCAGCTCCAGCGGGCGGCTCTCGACCTCCACCCCGTTCTCAAAGAGGCGAATGCTCCCCCTGCCGGCCAGTGAGCTGTCGATGTCCGCGTACAGAGAGAGGTTCGCGCCCTCGTGCAGGCGCGAGCGGCTGGGCCGCAGCCGGACCACCCGGGCGTCGGGGCGGGCCTGGCCGGCCACCGGTACCGCGTCGATCACGATGTCGTAAATCCCCGCCTCGCGGGCGGCGGTTTCGAGGTCGCCGCGGGTCTCGAGGCCGTCGCCCACCAGGACCAGCCGGCGGGCCGTCCCCGGGGGAAAGAGGCCGCTGGCCAGGGCCACCGCCGAGGCCAGGTCGGTCTGGCCCCCGTCGGCGGCCAGGAGACCGACGTCGGGCTCTATGCCCGCGGGGGGGCGCGCGGGCATGCGCAGCACGCGGCTGGCGGCCCCCGCGGAGACGAAGCCCACGTAGGTCTTCTCGGGAAGCTCGGCGGCCAGGCGGCTGGCCCGCTCGCAGGCGGCCCGCATGCCGCTGGGCCCCTGGCTCTGGGAGTGGTCCATGACGAAGATAACCGCCTGCTCTTCGGTGACCTGCTTCCAGGCCGGGCCGGCCAGCGCGACGAGGATCAGCGCCACCAGCGCGGCGCGCACCGCCAGGAGCGCCCGGCGGCGCCGCGGCGAGAGGGGCGGCAGCGAGCGGCGCTGCACCCACCAGAGCAGCCCCAGGGCCGGCAGGGCCAGGAGCAGGGTCAGGGGGCGTGCCCAGTCCATGATTCAGTTCACCGCCTTGCGATGGTAGAGCAGGCTCTCGACCAGCAGGAAGGCCAGCACCGCCCAGAGGAAGAGCCAGGTCAGGTCGCCGCGGAAGAGCGATGCGGAGAGGAACCCCCAGCGTCCCGTCCGGGGAGCATCGCCGCCCTCGGCGGGGGCCGCGGCCAGGACGGTCTCGCGGACCGAGAGCAGCGCCGCGCTCCCGGTCTGGCCAGCGTCGGTTTCCCACAGGCCCTGGCGGTCGAGCTCGGTCCAGCGGCCCTCGATGGGCACGATCTCCCTGCCGGCCTCGCGGGGTCCGGGCAGCGTCCAGGTGAGCTTCTCTCCCTGCAGGGCGATCAGCTCGCCGGTCTTGTGCCCCTGCGCCCCGCGAGTTTCGATCTTGGGCCTGGCCGACCAGTAGATGGCATTGCCTATCAGCAGCGGGTAAGAGGCCATCAGCGGCAGGCGCTCGGACTTGCGCGGGGCGAAGGCCATGACCACCAGGCGCTGCCCGCGCACCTCGCCGGCCAGAAGTATCGGCCCGGAGGGCCCCACCCAGAGGGGTTGCAGCGGCCCCTCGGCCTCGACCACCGCGGTCTGGGTGAGGGCCACCCTCGCGCTGGCCACCCCGTAGAGCACCGGGTGGCGCTGGTCGGTGGGCCGCACCGAGGAGAGCGGAAGTCCCGCGCCGGCCAGGCGCGCCGCCCGGACCGGGCCGGCCGAGCCGGGTGGGTCGATGACCACCACCGAGGGCCCCGCGGGCCAGGTCTTCGGCAGCCAGCCGTCGAAAATGACCACGTCGGGCTCCGGCTTCGCGGGCCAGGAGGCGGGGCCGCCCTGGAAGACGCGCACCTTCTGACTCTCGGTGATCGAGGCCAGCGCCAGCCGGGTGAAGGGGTCGGGCGACTCCCGAATCCACAGCACGCGGATGGGGGGTGGCTGGGGAACGCGCGCGTGGACCTCGTCGTCCAGAGCCAGCACGTCGCCGGGGGTCGTGACCTTGAGGCTGAGCACCTCCCCCTCGCCGGCCTTCACGGGTATCAGCAGGCGCTCGCGCCCGCCGGGCTTCACGGTCATGGAACGCATGGCCACCAGCTTCCCGTCCAGGCGCAACTCGAGCTTGGTCTCGACCGGGGCGGGGCTCACCGCGTGAATCTGCACGAAGGCCTCCAGGCGGCCGTGCTCCAGGGGCAGCGCGCGCAGTTGGAAGGCGGTGAGACCCGCGTTGATCGGCGAGTCCAGGGCCAGGCCGATGTGCTCCACTGTGATCTTCCCGTCCGCCGGCGTCACCGCCCCGGGGTCGGGCGCGAGCGTCACGGGGAGGCCGTCGGTGACGTGCCACACGCTGGCCGGGGTCTCCAGCGCGGCCAGCTCGCGGGCCAGGCGCAGCGCGCCGCGCGTTTGGCCGGCCACCGGCCGCACACGGATATCCGAGAGGACCCGCTCGACCTCGCGGCGGTCGAAGCTGGGCGGGAGCAGTATCCGGGGGCGCCGGTCGTAGATCATCACCGCGACGGGAACCGAGGCGGGCAGGCCGGCCAGACGCTGGCGCAGGCGGTCCAGGGCGGCATCCAGGCGGGTGCGGCCGCTCTCGTCGCGGGAGGCCATGGAGGCCGAGCGGTCCAGCAGGATCACCACGCTCTTGAGCGACCCGGCCTCCGGGGCCACCACCGGGCGGGCCAGGCCGGCCACCGCCGCCAGGATGATCAGGATGCTGAGCAGCAGGGAGAGCAGCCGCTTGAGGCGGCGCAGCCAGGCGGACTCCTGGTGCTCGCGGGCCAGCGCCTTGAAGAAGAGCAGGGTGCTCACCCGCACGGTCTTGGGCTTGCGGCGGAAGAGGTACATGACGATGGGCACCAGGACCAGCAGGCCCCAGAAGAGCATGGCGGGGTTGATCAGACGCATGCTTCACCCCGCGCGGCGCCCGGCGCCACCCCTCAGGCCTCCGCCAGCGCACTGCCCCGCGAGAGCAGGTGCAGGAACATGTCTTCAAAGGGCTGGTCGGTGGTCCAGGTTACGTAGTCGATCTGGCGCCGCATGCAGGAGCGCTCCAGGCTCTCCCGGTAGGCGGCGAAGCGCTCGGCGTAGAGCTTGCGCTCGCGCTCGGTCAGCCACATGCGACGCATCTCCCCGGTCTCGACGTCGATCAGCCGGATCTCGCCCTCCAGGTCCGGGGTCATCTCCTGGTGGTCGAGCACGTGGATGACGTGGGTCTCGGCCGGCCAGGAGACTACCTGGGCCAGGGCCTCCTCGGACTCCTCCGGCGCCCGGCCGAACAGGTCCGAGATAATGAAGACGATGCCTCGCCGGTCGCGGCCCGGGCGGAACTGCTTGAGGGCGCCGACCAGGTCGGTCTGGCCCTCGAAGGCCAGGCCGGCGACGTGCTCGAGCATCTCGTGGATGTGCCCCTGGCCCTTGAGCGGGGGCAGCTCCCGGTGGGGATGGTCGGTGACGGTCATCAGGGACACGCGATGCTCGCTGACCAGCGCGAGGTAGGCCAGGGCCACCGCCAGGCGCAGCGCGGTGATCCGCTTGCGGCCGTGGGGCTCGGCCATTGAGCGACTGCAGTCCACCAGGACGTGGACGTGGAACTCCTGGACCTCCTCGAAAATGCGGATGAACATCTTCTCCAGCCGGGCGTACAGCCGCCAGTCCACGGTGCGGAAGTCGTCGCCCGGGGTGTAGGCCCGGTGGTCCTTGAACTCGCGGGTGAAGCCCGCCGAGGACGAGGCCTGCAGGCCCTTCTTCCTGAGCTGGCGCCGGCGGCGCAGCTTGAAGAACAGCGAGCGCAGCCGGCCCAGGAACTTGGCGTCGAAGAGCTCTTCGCTGTCCATCGGCATGGCGCGCTCCGCAGTTACCGTCGGCCGGTCAGGGCCACCACTCGCGAGGGGGTCGCCGCGGCGTAGAGCACGCCGCCGGAGACCCGCCCGATCAGCGGCAGGCACTCCCCGGAGTTGTTGTCGGTCAGGCCCCGCCAGGTGTGGCTGTAGCTCTCCCCCCCCACCAGCGCCCCCGGCTGGGAACCCAGCGCCGCGGGCCAGGGGGTGCTGAAGACCTTCCGGCCCGTCCGGAGGTCTGCGCAGAGAATCCCCCGGGGGCCGGTCACGTAGACCAGCGGGCCGTCGAGGGCCGCCCCCAGGCGCGCGCCGCCGAGACCGCCGGTCAGCTCCGCCAGGTTGCAGCTGCGCACCTTGCCGCTGGCCAGGTCGACGCAGTTCAGCCGTCCGTTCTCGAGCAGGCAGGCGACGTCGCCGGCCAGGCCCACCAGGGTCCCGGCCACGCTTACCCGCCGGCCGCCCATCGGCAGGCCCGCGGGAACGACGTACAGACCGGAGCCGCCGAAGAGCAGCAGGCGCTCGCCCCGGACCATCCCCAGCCGCGGCGAGGCCCCGCCCCCGCCGGCGCTCCACACCGCCGCGGGGGCGGCCAGGGCGAACTTCACGGACAGCCCCGCGGAGGTCGCGGCCCCCCGGGGGCCGGGCTCAAGGTAGTTGATGTACCGCGGGGGCCGCGGGCGCCAGCCCCAGCCGCCGCCGCCCGACGAGCTCGACCACCAGTTGTAGCCCCCGTAGGCGTCATCGATGCTGATCGGG
Organism: uncultured bacterium; assembly: GCA_965370045.1. Taxonomy (GTDB): domain Bacteria; phylum Planctomycetota; class SZUA-567; order JAKLDR01; family JAKLDR01; genus CAZONU01. The sequence continues at coordinate 11,829 of CBDUSI010000072.1, forward strand.
AACTTGCGCAGCCGGTCGAGCTCGAAGCAGCTGTCAGTCCGGCCATTCTCGATGTTCAGGATCATCGCTTGCGCCCCGCGGTAGATCAGCAGGCGGTTCCCGCTGAGGCTGGCCCCGCCGACCAGTGGGCCGCCCGAGGCGTCCTTGTCGTCGCCCAGGGGGTAGTTCTTGCGCCAGAGCAGCTTGCCGCCGGAGCGGCTCAGGCAGGTCAGCGAGCAGCTGGCCGGCTCGAAGGCCAGCACGTCCTCGCCGCGCAGGAAAAGGCGCGCCGGTGGCGGCGTGGCCCCGGAGGACTCTCCGCCGTCGGTCAACTTCGCCCGCCAGAGGATCCGGCCGTCCTTCGCGGAAATGCACTCCACCCTCGCCGGACCGGGAATCAGTACGCGCCCGTCGCCGGCGGCCAGCAGTTTGGCCGGACCGGCCAGCACCGACCGCGCCCGCCGCGCCCGCCGGACCGGCTGGGGCTGGGGCACGTACAGGCGGCCATGGCCGCGCCAGCGGATGACCGCCCGGCGGCCGCTGCCCCACCGACCAGTAGCGTTGTTCCCCGACGGGGTGGGAAGGACAATGGGGGTACTGCCCCCCACCGCGACGCCGGCGGGGGCGGGGGCGGCGGCCTGGCCCTTCTGGCGGAGCTTCGACTCCTCGGTTGGCGTCCGCGTCCAGAGCAGCTTGCCGGTCGCCGCGTTCAGGCAGTAGAGCGTCCCGCCCAGCTCGCGGACCAGCGTGCGGGACTTGCCCAAAGGCAGCACCGCGGTGACCGGCCGGCCGGCGTCGGTGTCGAAGGCCCACTTGACGCGCATGCCGGGCAGCGGTCCCTGGCGCTCCCCGAAGGCGGCCCGCCGCTTCGGAGCAGGCGGGGCCTTCAGGACGGCCAGGGCCCGCTCCAGCGAGACGCTCAGGCCGTCGGGGAAGGTTATCTCCCGGGCGCGCGCGCCGGTGGCGTCCTCGGCGGCCAGGCGCTCCAGCTCGCGGACGCACTCGGCCCCCTCCCGCTGCCGGCCCAGGCGGAGCAGGACCAGCGCCCGGCCCCAGGTCACCCACAGGCGGCGCTCGCGGTCCCCCGGCCCGGTGCCCACCGACTCCAGGAGACCCAGGGCCTTCTCCAGCGACCCCCGCCGGCCGGCCTCCATGTAAGTCACCGCCGAGCGCCAGCAGGAGTCGGCCAGGTGGGCCCTGAGCTTCCCCCGGGTCTCGTCGGCGATGCTCATCTTGCCGGGCCCGGCCAGCAGCCGGCGCAGCGTCACACGCAGGCCGGTCTCGTCGCCGGCGGTGGCCAGGGCGTTGACCAGATCCTCCCAGTTGCCGCGGTCGGCCGGCTCCAGGACGGTGAGCCGCCTGGCGATGCGCATGGCCGGGTCGCCACCGCCGCTTCGCGCGTATATCCCGGCCATCCGGCGGAGCAGCTCGAGGTCGTTGATGTTGGCGATCTCGATCCGCTCCAGCAGGGGCGTGGCTTGGTCGCGCCGGTTTATCGCGGCGTAGAAGATGGCCAGCATGGCGCGGTGCTCGTCGGCCTTGGCGCGGTCCTCGACGATCAGCGCCTTGAGGGTGCGCTCCACGGCGGCCAGCTGGGTCCGGTCCTGGGCCAGGAGCGCGACCAGGCACTTGAGCAGCCGGATGCGCACCGCGCGGGGAGGCTTGGCGTCGATGTACTTCTGGAGCATGGCCGCGGCGGGTCGCCGCTGCTTCTCCCAGGCGACCACCTCGGCGAAGGCCAGCAGGCGCTCCAGGCGGGCCTCGGTCCAGGCGCCGCCTTCTTTCTCGAGGCGCCCCTGCTCGGCGGTCAGGAACTGGCCGCCCGCGCGGTACTTGCCGTGGAAATCCGCGGCGGCCTCCAGCCAGCGCCGGTAGCGCGCGCCGGTGTCGGCCAGCACGCGTATCTTGACAATCAGCCCCCTCCCGACCTCGCGATTGTCCAGGCCCGCCTCGGCGCGGAGCAGGAGCAGGCGCACCTCCAGATCGGTCTCGTCGGCCGCCGCGCGGGCGCGGAGGATGCGGGCGGCCTCGGTGAACATGCCCTGCTCGACCATGAACTGCGCGGCGTCGAGCAGGTTCTCGGTCTGGCCCCGGCCGGCGGTCAGGCTGCGGAAGAGCGCCCGGGCCTTGCGGCGCTGCCCGGCGGCCACGTAGGCTTCGGCCAGTTCGCGACGGACGTCGGGGCGGTCCGGGGCCAGCTTCACCGCGCGCTCGAAGACCTCCGCGGCCTCCTCGTGCAGGCTGGCGCCGCGCAGGAAGCGGGCGGTCCCCAGCAGGCGGGCCAGGCGCGCGGCGGCGGGGAGCTCGCGCATCAGGGCGTCGAGCTCCGCGAAGGCTTCCTTATCGCGCCCCACCAGGAGCATCGCCTTGACGTGCCGGTAGGCGATGTCCTTGCGCCCGGGCAGGAGCTTCATGCGCTCGGCGAGGTAGGTCTCGCGGCCGTGGTCGTCGTGCAGCATGCTGAAGAGCTTGAGGATCGCCCCCTCGATCTGCGCGGAGTCGGGCATGCGCCGCCCGGCGGCCAGCAGCACGTCCAGGGCCTCGCGGCGCTGCCAGAAGCCGTCCAGCAGCCGGGCCATGTTGAGAGCCGCGGTGGCGTCGCGGGGCCGGGCAGCCACCAGCTTGCGGGCCCCCTTGAGCATGGTCTGGCGCTCGGCCTCGGTGCGGATCAGGGCCATGCGCAGGCGCACCACCCGGGGCCGGCGCCAGTAGTCAGCGGTGAGGCGCTCCAGCAGGCGATCGAGCCGCGCGGCGGCCCGCCTCCGCCGGCCCAGCCCGGTCTCCGCCTCGGCCGCGGCCAGCTGTATCTCCACGCCCAGCTCCGGGTCGGGGGAGGCCTTCGCGGCGGCCCCCAACTGCTCGAGGGCCATGGCGTGAAACTTGAACCTGATCATGGCCCGGGCGACGCCCAGCCGGCTTCTGGCCGAGCGGCCGGCCAGCGCCGCCAGGGCGCGCAGGTTCTTGTGGGAGAGCTTGCGCCGCTCCTGGGCCGAGGCGTCGGAGAGCAGCAGCTTGATCCAGGCGCGCTTGCGGCCGGGGCGCCGCTCCAGGGCGATGGCCCGGTCCAGCTCGTCCAGCGCCGACTCGTCGTGGCGCGCGCTCAGCGCGCGGTAGAGCAGGTAACGCAGGTAGGAACTCCGGGGGTAGAGCAGCACCGCCCGGTGGGCCATCTTGAAGGCGTCGGGGTCGTCGGTGGCCGCCAGGAGGCGCACCAGGACGGTCAGCGCCCGGCTGTCGTTGGGGTACTTTTTCAGGTGTTTGCGGTAGATGCCGGTCAGCTCGTCGAGCTTGCCGGCATCCCGGTAGATGGCCACCAGGCGTTCCAGCGGGGAGGTCAGGGTGGGGTCGTGGTGCAGGACGGTGCGCAGCTGGATCGAGAGCGCCGCCAGGTCGCCCTTGCTCATCCTGTTCTTCCCGGTCTTCCCGGGGTCCTTCTTCTTCCCGGCCTTCTTCTCGGGCGGCTCACCGGCGCGCGCCGGCGAGAAGAACAGCGGCGAGGGGGCCGCGAACGGCAGCCAGAGCCCTGCGGAGAGCAGGGCCAGGCGGCCGACGGCGAACTTCATGCGGCTCCCCCCGCCGGGGTGGGCACGGTTTCGATGACCTCGTCGAGCATCTTGTCTATGTCCAGGGCCTCGGCCTCGCCCTCGAAGTTGAGGACCACCCGGTGGCGCATGGCCGGCTTGGCCGCGCGGCGGATGTCCTCCGCGGACACCGCGGTGCGGCTGGCCAGCGTGCAGTAGGCCCGGGCCGCGCGGATCAGGGTCTGCAGTCCCCGGGGGCTGGCCCCGTAGGAGACGGTGCGGCGAACCGCGTCGGTGGCGCCCTCAGTGGTCGGGTGGGTGGCCAGGACCAGCGTGGCGGCGTACTCCGTCAGGGGGTCGGCCACCGGCACCTGGGTGAGCAGCTCCTGCATCTCGAGGATCTCCGGCCCGGTGACCACCACCTCCAGGTCGGGCTCCTTGAAGCCGGTGGTCCGCCGGGAGATCTCGACCATCTCCTCGAGATTGGGGAAGGGCACCAGCAGCTTGAAGAAGAAGCGGTCGAGCTGCGCCTCGGGCAGCGGGTAGGTGCCTTCCATCTCGATGGGGTTCTGGGTGGCCAGGACGAAGAAGGGCAGGGACAGCTCGAAGCGCTCCCCGCCGGTGGTGACGCACTTCTCCTGCATGACCTCCAGGAAGGCCGCCTGGGTCTTGGGCGTGGCCCGGTTGATCTCGTCGACCAGTAACAGGTTCTTGAACACCGGGCCCTTCTGGAACCGGAAGCTGCGCCGGCCGGAGGAGTCCTCGCTGACGATGTGCGTGCCCAGGATGTCGGCGGGCATCAGGTCCGGGGTGCACTGCACCCGCCCGAAGGAAAGCGACAGCGCCCGCGAGAGCATGCGCACCAGGAAGGTCTTGCCCAGGCCGGGCACGCCCTCCAGGAGCACGTGCCCCTGGGAAAAGATGGCCACCAGGCAGTCGCTGATCATCGCCTCATAGCCAACGACGGCCCGCTGAATCTCCGTCTGCAAAATGGAGAAACGCGAGCGGAATAGCTCCATCCGCTCTTCGAGCTGCGTGGTGGTTTCAGCGTCAACGTTCAAGTTGCCTCCTCAGCGCCGTGAAGTAGCGCAGTATCTGCTCGCGCCGCGAGAGCGGCAGGAGTTCCTCGTCCAGGGTCGCTTCCTCCGCCTTGATGAAATCGACGGCCACCTTCCGCGCGACGCGGTAGGCGGTCTCCTTGTGGCCGGAGGGCTCCACCAGCCGGACCACCGAGGCGCCATCCTTGCCGGGCCGGGCCTTGACCACCCCGGTGCCGGTGGTGCGGTGCGGCCTGGTGGGCTTCTTGCCCAGGGGCGCCGTGCCCCGCCCGGCACGCAAGCCGCCGGTCCCCCCTCCCCCCGGAAGCACGCCGGCCGCCTCCGTGCCGGGAACCGGGGTCATGCCCCCCATGCCGAATCCCTCGCCCGACCCGCTGCCGGGGATGAGCCCGGCCCCCTTGCCGGACCCGGGCAGCATGCCCACGCCGAGCCGGCCGGGCTTGCCCGGCAACCAGCTCTCGCGGTTGCCCGGCAGGCCGCCCTCCTTGAGCATGGTCAGCCCCTCGGGCAGGGGCTCCAGCATCCCGTCGTACTCCCTGGGCCGGAGTCGCTTGAGCTCGCGGCCGCTGAGCTTCCAGCCGGTCTCGCGCATCATCTTGACCAGGCGCTCGAGCTGCCGGCGGGCCCGCTCGCGCTGCTTGCGGCCGGCGAAGTGCTCAGCCAGCTCAGAGAAGCGGTCTCCCGCCTTCTTCGGGCGGCCCTTCTTCATTTCCTCGTGGGCCATCCGCAGCTTCTGGCCGAGCTTGCTCTTCATGTCATCCGCGTCGGCGGCCTTCAGGGCCTTCTTGAGGGCCTCCTTGACGCGCTTGCTGACCTCCTTGGTGAGCCCCTTGTCCTTGAGCTTGGCGGCCAGTTGCTCGGCGCTGAGCTTGGAGCCGTCCAGGTCGTTGGCCTTGAGCGCCGCGCCCAGCTTGGCGGTGTCCGCGTGGCGGGCCAGCTCGTCGATCATCTTCGAGGCGCTGGCCTCAATGTCCCCGGCCGCCAACTCTCTGGCCAGCTTCTCGGCCTCCTTCGCGCGGCGCTCAAGCTCGGCGAGTATCTCGCGGGAGCTGGTCTTCCCGGGGGCGCGCATCTTCTCGGCGGTGGCCTCCAGCTTCTCCTTGAGCCTCTCGGCGGCCTTGAGCTCCTCGGGCTTGAGCCCCTTCATGCCCTTGAACTTCTCGATCTTCTCGTTGAGGACCTCGGCGGCCCGGCGAGCGCGCCGGCGGGCGCCCTCCTCCAGCGCGGCCTCTTCGGTGGAGGCCTCGGCGCGCAACAGCCCCGAGGCGCTCAGCGCCAGGAAGGCCGCGGGCAGCAGCAGCGCCCGGAGGGCAAAGCGCGTCGGCAGGTCGCGGCGCAGCGATGGCCGGGCCCGGTCGAGCATCTCGCGGGCGCGGTCCAGGTGGCGCCTCTCTCCCAGGCTGGGCTGCGCGGCGGCCTCGAAGCAGTAGGCCGAGGCCAGGGCCTCCCGGCGACCGGCGCGCTCGTCCCACAGGGCCAGGGCCGCCAGGGCCGTGGGCCGGCGGAGCACGGCCCACAGGGCCAGAATCGTGAACCACACCCCGGCCAGGGCCGCCGCGGCGGGCAGTTCACCCCAGCGCATCCCGCCCAGGCGCAGGGCCAGGAGCAGCGCGGCCGCGGCGGCGAACACCGGGGGCGCGCTCCGCTTGAGCAGCGCGAACCACCGCGCCAGGACCAGCCGGTTCCTGGCCCTGCCCGCGGCGGCGCGGAAGGGTTTCTTCTCGGGGTTCACTCCTTCATCTCCTCCAGCAGGAAGCGCAGCCGGCGGCGCGCCTCGGGGTCGGCCGCGTCCCTGAGCGCCCGCTCCACCAGCGGTTTGGCCACGGTGCCCAACTCGGTGAGCTTGTCGCTGGCCGCCTGGCGTTTCTCCCACTCCTCATGATCCAGGTCGCGGATCAGCGCGGCGATCCTGGTGCGCAGCGCCCGGGAGAGCGCCGGCACGGGCACGAACACCCCGACCACCACCCGGGCCGGCACCCGGCAGAGCTGCTTACCGACCCGCACCGGCAGGACCGCCTCCCGCAGGCGGCCGGAGACGGTGTCCCCGCCCCAGAGCTGGGCATGGAAGCCCGCGTTCGGCCCCCCCGGCACCCGCTCCAGGGAGCGGATCTGGCCGGGGACCAGGGGCACGGCACGGCCGGAGGTCACCAGGTGGATACTGGGCAACTCCACCCGGCCGACCAGCACGTTCTCTCCCCGCAGGGTCAGGTGCGGCAGGCTGACCTCCTCATCGGCCTCGTCGTCCTTGTCCTTGCGCCCCCAGTTGGCGCGCACCGTCAGGATCGAGCGGATCCGGGCGGGGTGCAGCTTGAGGTCCCCGAAGGAGTGGGTCTTCACCGAGATGGTGGTCTGCTCCGGCAGCGCGAAGAACCGGCTGCCGTCCAGCAACCGGAGCTGGTAGCCGGGGCGCTCCTCGTGCGGGCGGAGGCTGTGGATTTCCTTGAGCGGCACCTTGAGCGAGCCCCAGGGGGTGACCACCGGCAGCCGCAGCGCGGGGTCGTCGCGGAGCGCCAGGCGATCACCGTCGACGGTCTCCAGCAGCGCCACGACCCCCTCGGGCGGGTCGCCGTCGCCGCGGGCCTTGCGGATCACCAGGCGGTCGAGCGCTTGGGGATCGAGGTCCATCACCGGCCCGGCGTCCGCCGTGAAGCGCAGCTTCCGGGCGCTGACCCGGCCGCCGAGCACCCGGCCGTCGCGCAGGAAGACCCGCGCCCGGCCGCCGGCGTGCCGGCCCCCGACCAGGGCGCCCACGTCCTTGAAGGGAACGCTCAGCTTGCCGAAGAGCGTCTGGACCGAGAGAGACGCGCAGGAGGCCGTGCCGCGCATGCGGGTCCGCTTGCCGAAGACCAGGAGGTCGATCTTGCCGCGGGGCACCCCCAGGGACTCCAGCGCGGCCAGCGGCGTGCCGCTGGAGCGCGCCGGCCAGCCCCGGCCGCGGAGATTAATGATCGAGCGGCGCACCTCGGTCGGCAGCCCGCGCAGCCACTTGCGGCCGGTCAGGGGCTTGAACAGCGCGGCGATGCCCTTGGCGGCGGGATTGCCGGCGATGCTGCGCTGGGCCACGATATGCATTATGGAAACAGCCCGCCGGGGAGGAACCTGTAAATTATAGGTGAACGTGAACCTGCGCCGGCCGCTGAAGGAGATGTGCGGCTTGTACTTGCTGCTGCTCCCGGCCAGCAGGAACAGGACCGAGGGGCGTGAACCGGGACGCTGGTGGGCCAGGATTCCGCCGTCCAGCTTTCCCAGCGCGGTGGGGGAGGGCGAACCCGTGTCGCTGTAGATCGCCTGGCAGCTGCTGCCCAGGTGACTGATGAGCGACACTCTCAGCGCCGCGCTGGCCGTGCCGGTGTTCTTGAAGACCTCCACGTACCTGGCGCCCCCGACTTTCAGGTCGATCCCTACCCAGCGGGTGACCTCGATCTGCCCCATGGTCGTGGTGAACACGTGGTCGCCGCCGCTGGCGGTCATCATCCTTTTCGTGGAGTTGAAGTTTCTCCCGTTAACCTGTAAGACAAGGCCGCCGTCGAAGCAGTCGTTGGTGCCGTCGTTGAGCGCGCCGGTAGGCTGGACGTCCCAGCGGAACCCCAGCGTGTCGACCCGCTGGCGGTAGTTGGCCGGGACCAGCGAGGACGCTCGCCCCCCTCCGGAGGCGAGCGACGTCCCGGTCGGGGAGGTGCCCACCGTTGTCCGGGGGATCGGGTCCGGCGCTCCGACGGGCGCCGCGCCATCTCCGGGTTCCTTGCGGGGCTTCCAGACGACCGCGGCCAGGTGCCAGACCGGCACCCGCCAGACCCGGGCCGCCGAGCGGATGGGCACCACGCTCTCCTTCAGGGCGCCGGACACGGCGTGCCCGTCGACCATCTCGAAGGTGAAGCCCGGCTGGAGGCGCTCTCCCGCCCCGTCGCTCTCGCTCCGGCGCATCGACCTGATCCGGTCGGGGGCCAGCACCGTGGGGCCGGAGAGGGCAGCTACCTCTATTTTGGGCAGGTCGGGCGCGCCGGCCAGCAGGTCGCCCCCCACCAGCCGGCAGTAGGGGGTCTTCGGCTCCCCGCTCGCGCTCGCGACCGTCCCGGCCCCCACGCGCAGCACGCCGGCTATCTCGCTGGGGTCCACCTTGATGAGGCCGAAACGCAGGGAGGCCAGCTCGAGGGCGCCGCCGCGCAGGATGACCGAGAGGCGGCTCCCGTCGGCCAGCACCAGGCGGTGGCCGGTCCGCGGCTCGGTGAGGTAGTCCAGGCGTTCCAACTCCTTCAACGGCACCCGCAGCGCGCCCCAGGCCGTGGCGGCCTCGATGACCAGCGGCTTCTCGGCGGAGAGCGCCAGGCGGTCGCCTCGATGGGTCCGCAGAAAGGCCACCGCCCCGGCCGGGGCCTTCCCGTCGCGGGGCCCGGCCGGCGTGAAGAGCGCGTTGATGCGCTCAGGCTTCAGGGTCATCTCCAGGCCGGCGCCGGTCTTGAGCATCAGCTCCCGCGCCAGGATCTTGCCGGTGAGTATCTCCCCGGAGCGCAGGTGGACCCGCGCGCGCCGGCCGGTACCCGCCCCGCCGATCAACAGGGCCACGTCCCGCAGGGGCGTTTTCACTGTTCCGCGGGAGGTCTCGACCTTGAGACCCGCGCAGCTGAGCGTGCCGGAGACGTGCTCGCCGTTCTCCAGGACCAGCGCGCCGAGCTTGCCGCGCTCCAGAGCCAGGTTCTCGGCCAGCTCGGTCACGACGGCCAGAAGCGGGCCCGGGTCGGGAAGGGGTTCCCCACCGAGGGCGAAGTTAGCGATCGTGGGGCGCAGGTTCTTGGGCACCTCCACGCCGATCAGCCGGCTCACTCTGCAGAAGGTGCCGAACAGCTTGCGCGCGCCGCTGGCCGGCATCGCGTTGCGTTGGGCGACCAGGTGCACCAGCGAGACGGTCTTCCCCGGCTCCAGGTCAAGCATGTAAGTGAAGACGAAGCCCCGGTTGCCGCTCACCGACACGGCCGGCCGGCACTTGCTGCGGCTTCCAGCCAGCAGGAACATCACCGAGGGCCGCTTGTCGCGGCTCAGCGCCAGGAGTCCGGTGAACTTCCGGCCCAGGGAGCCCGGGAAGGCCTTCCCGGTGTTGGTCAGCACCTGCCGGTTGCCGCCTCCCAGCGTGGTGTAGAGAACGACGCCCAGCTTCAGCCGGGACTTGCCGGGGTTCTCGAAGACTTCCAGGTAACGCAGCGCGCCGCGCTTGCGGTCGAGCAGTATCCGCCTGGTGACCTTGGCCCCGGCCAGCGTGGCGCCCAGCATGTACCCGCGGCCGCTGGCGATTCGCTCCGCGCTCACCCTCGGAAGAGTCGGGAAGGCCTGCCCGTTAACCTGTAAGACCATGCCGCCGTCGAAGCAGTCGTTGGTGCCGTCGGTGACCATGCCGTTAGCCTGCACGTCCCAGCGAAAGCCCAGGGAGTCGGTCAGGACGGTGAAGGTAATGGGCGGCGGCTTGGCGGCGGGCGTCGCCGGCGTGGGGACGGGGACGGCGGCGCGCACCGGGCCCGCCAGGCAGGCGCAGGCCATGGCCAATAGCGACAGCGACAGCACCCGCGCGCTCACGCCCCGAGGGGCTGGCTCAAGGCTCATACCGCGATCTCCCGGATTCGTTTCCCACCCACTGTTAGAACGCGCTAAACGCCCAAAGGTTTGGACGTTATTGGGTGCTTCCTCTCTTAACTGTTGCTGACCCTTCCTCATGCCTATATATTGATAGCGCTTAAGGCTGCTAAACGCAAGAGTGGATCCAGAGGAGGCCAGGGATGGCTGTATCCGACCGTTGCTGCAGAAATGCAGAATGTCCACAGCGGGGCAAGTTCGGCCGCGGGGACATCATCAAGCACTGCTTCTTCAAGCTCTCAAACGGCTCTCGCAGGCGCAGATACCGCTGTAAGGTTTGTGGAGGCAGCTTCGTTTCCACGCGGGACACGCCCTACTACCGGCTGCGCTGTTCCCAGAGCGACTTCGATGAAGTAGCGGCGATGAGCGTCGAGGGCGTGAGCATCTCGGCGATAGCGCGAGTCAAGGGCCTGTCCTGGAACACCGTGGCCAGATGGCTGGAGAGGGCCGCGGTGGCTGCGGGCAAGTTCAATGACCGTATGACCCGGGGCTACGAGATGAAGGAAGTCCAGGCCGACGAGATCAGGACGTTCCTCACCAACAAGGACACCGTCACCTGGGTCATGGCAACCATCGAGGTCTGGTCACGGCTGTGGCCGTCGACGATTGTTGGCCGACGCAGCTACCGGAATCTCAGGTCGCTGATAGAGGACACCACGCGGCGAGGCAGGATCGACTTCATCCCGCTGATCACCACGGACGGCTATTACTACTACGGTGCTGTGCTGCGCCACATGTTCAAGGGGGCGTGCGTTCACGGCCAGGTAGTGAAGACGCGACGGAAGGACCGCGTCGTCCGTGTGGACAGGAAGCTGGTGATCGGCTCTCGTTGGCAACTGGAGGACGCGCTGTGGCGGTCAGAGGACTCCGAAAAGCTGAACACGTCCTTCATCGAGCGCATGAACCTGACCATCCGCCAAGGCTCTGCGTATCTGAACCGACGCAGCCCTTGCCATGCACGGTGTGCCGAGCATCTGGAGGACCACCTCGAACTCCTCCGCTGCCACTACAACTTCATCAGGCCCCATCGTGGACTGAAGTTCGGCAAGGAAGTGCGAACGCCGGCCATGCAGGCGGGGCTCGCGTCCAGGAGGCTCTCGTTCCGGGAGATATTCACAGCGGTTGCCGGCCCACTTTTCCGTGTCTGCAGAATCCTGGACTTCAAGGTGTCCCAAGATACAATGGCACCATTGTGGAAAGCGGCCTAGCAACAATTAACGGAGGAAGCACCCACTCCCCGTTCAGCTGCGATCGTGCCGTACGCCGGCATTGGCAGGGACCGCGGCAGCCACTAACCTGCAAAGCAAAGGGCGTGCCGCTGAACTTCATGTCAAGAATGGAGGTCCACGCCCTGCGAAGTAGGTGGGATACGTTGCAGCACGCGCAGTTCGAGAGGCGAGGCTGAAAGAATTCAGCGACAATGCCGCCGCTGGGGCGAGCGACGTGAGAGATGGACGTTGACAACCACCGAACGCTGTGCTAGAATTGTGCTTAATAGGGCGTGTGACATGTGGCACATGCCGGTTGGGTGACCGGCGGCCTGCCGCGACCTAAACGTCTAACGTCCTGAAGTAAGGGGAAGTAGCGGAAGTCGGTAAGCTTCCTCAGAGTCGCGGGGTGGAGCAGTCTGGTAGCTCGTCGGGCTCATAACCCGGAGGTCGCAGGTTCAAATCCTGTCCCCGCTACCAAGGAACTCAA
>CBDUSI010000073.1:0-23638 GCA_965370045.1 uncultured bacterium
AATATCGACCAACACACCCCCAGTCCTTTAGAGAATTAGCAGACACAGCCTAGGCAAGGACCTGGAAGGCTTCGGCTCCAAAGCGCTCGCGGCCATCAAGGCGCATCCCTGGCCGGGCAACTACCGGGAACTCAAGGCGACCATTCGCAGCGCGGCCATGCTGGCTTCCGGCACGACCATTGACGGACAGGACATCCTGCCGCTCATCGGCGCGCGCGAGACTCCCGATCCCGCTGGGAGCGGAGAGCTTTCGCTCAAGACCGCCGAGCGCCGGCAGATCGAACGCGCACTTGGCACCATGCACGGCAACAAGCGCCGTGCCAGCGAGATACTGGGCATTCCCCGACCGACGCTCGACAGGAAAATCAGGAAGTACGGCATCGACGTCGAGGAGTCTCGCAAGTAGCCGACCTGTCCGTCTTGTGTCATGACATGCGACAAGAATCACGAGCCAGGCTACGCCCTTCAGCCCTGACGCCCGGGAACGCTCACCGCAGCCGCAGGATCAGGTAGCCACCGGGCTCAACGTCGACTTCAACTCCCCCGCTGGCGGTGCGAATCTCCGGCGCGGGCGCCGAGGCGGCCACGCAGACCGCGCTGCCGGCCCCGGCGATGCGGACCCTGGCCGTCGCATCCGCCTCGCGGACCACGTTCAGCTCGGCATCCCGGTCTATTCCCTTGCCGTTGAACAGGCCGACCACCCAGCCGTCCGCCGCCCGGTTCACGCACCAGAGGCAATCTCCCTCGACCCAGAACGGCAGCAGTTCGCGGCACCAGTCCATTACCCGGCCGGCCGTCGCGATGGGGTTCTCCATGCGCAAGAGCCCCGGGTGAGCGCGCAGCGCCCGGGGAGGTTCGCGGTCGGGTGAAAGCCAGACCACCCACGCCCGTCCAGGGCCCCAGGAATCCCCGCCGCTCCAGAGCGTCCCAGTACTTCTCCGCGTAGCCGAAAAGGAAACAGGGTCGTCGCACCGTAACCTCCGCCTTGCTCACCGGCATCCGGTATTGACCAGGGATTCCCCAGATGGCGCTTCCAAGCCATCCCTCCGACCTGTGCCGCCCATGATTCTCTTCATCTTGCGGCTCCGCTCAAACGATTTCCGGCCCCGGACCCTGGGAATCCTTATTATCATCGCATTACATCGCAGCGAGGGGATTGTTGCCCCTTCGAGAAGGGCAGCGGTGTATCACACTGGGCAGGCAACCTTGCAGGAGGCACCGGCATGAACCGCCACAAGTCCTTCATAATCAGCATGATATCTATTGCCGTGCTGCTCCTCGCGGGGGTGGGCCGACACGCTCTGACGGCGGAGGTTGCGGTCAACGCGAAGGACGGGGTCAACTTCCGCTTCCTGGCGATCGCCGACACCCATTTCGCCAGCCATGAACGGCGCGCGGCCAGCCTCCAGCAATTCAAGAAGTTCCTGGCGGACGTCAAGCCGCTGGGCGCGGACTTCGCGGTGGTACTTGGCGACGTCTGCGGGGAAGACCAGCCCGCTTTGGCGCAGGCCAGGAAGGTCGCGGAGGATTCCGGGCTGAAGGTCCACTTTCGTGCGCGGGAACCACGACAGGGTTGAGGCTTACGGCAAGGCGTTCGAAAAGCTCAACTACTCCTTCGACCACAAGGGCTGGCGCATCATGGGCATCGACATCGGTGTCCGGTTCCACAAGACCTCGGGGTCGGAGCTGCCCAAGGTACCGAGCGGGATGCCGGTTATCTGCTGGCGCCACTACGGCCCGCGGGCCCGGGAGGCCGAGAACATCGCCAAGCACGGCGTGCGCCTGTTCATGAGCGGACACACTCACGGGCATCGCACCGGGATGCAGGGCAAACTCCGGGACGTGAACCTGGCCACCTTCAGCACCGGGTTCGCCGTGGTCGACGTCATGAAAGACCGGCGTATCTCCGTCGAGTGGCGACCGCACCGCGTGAGCAAGCGCTTGAGCATTGTCCATCCGGCTGAGGGTTCAACGGTTACCTCCGGGGTGAATACGCTGCTGGTCAGCGCCTTCGACAGCTATCGCGATGTTGTAAAGGTGGAGTTCAATGCCGGGGCCGGCTGGAAGGCGATGAAGAAGAGCACCCGCCGGGCTTGGACGGCCGAGGCCGCGCTGGGCGGCGGGCAACTGCAGGTGCGGGTCAAGGACTCGGCCGGCGAGGCGTGGCAAGCCGTGAGCAAGTACACGGCCGCCCCCCGCAAGGTCGCGATCAAGACCGGCACCGACTGGCCGGTCGCGGGCGGCACGTCCGACAACCAGCGCCGCGCGGCGGAGGCGCTGGCCCCGGGCCTGCGCCTGGCCTGGCACGCCCAGGTCGGCGGGCGCGTTTCCCAGCCGGTACTGGCTGGCGGCCGGCTGTACGTGACCGTCGCAAACCAGGACTTCGAGGGCCGCAACGCGGTGGTCTGCCTGGACGCCGTCAGCGGCAAGGTTCTCTGGCGTGCGCCGCTGCTGACCTGCTCGATGTGCCCTCCGGCGGTGGCCAAGGGCGTGGTGGCGGCCATGGACCGTCACGGCCGGGCCTACGGATTCGACGCGAAAACCGGCAAGGAGCTCTGGCGGGTCGAGGGCATCGCCGGGGCCTACGGAAGCTACGGCAAGTCCGGTCGCCTCACCGCGGCCGGCGGGATGTTCCTGGTCGGCAACCTGCACGCCCTGGCGGCCGCCGACGGCAAGGAGCTCTGGAAGGCGAGCGTGGCCGCCGCGTCCACCCATCCGCCGGCCGTGGGTGATGGCAAGGTTGTCGGCGCGGGCAGCGGCTGGCAGAAGTGCCTGGAGCTCAAGTCCGGCAAGGAGCTCTGGAAGAGCGCGCGCAGTTCCTACCGCGCCACGATCTTCGTTGACGGGAAGTTCCTGATCAGCGGCTACAAGCTGGTCAACGCCGCCGATGGCAAACAGGTCAAAACCATCAAGGGGAGTGGTGGGCCGGACGGCGCGGTCACCGCCAACGGGAAGGTCTTCATCGCTTCTGCCGCCAGAGGACGTGTGCAGGCCTTCGACCTGGTGGGCGGCCAGACTCTCTGGCAGTTCCCCGCGCGTGAGAAGCTGGCCTTCAGCCCGCCGACGATTTCCGGCGGCCATGTCTACGTCTGGGGCAGCGACGGGTGGCTCCGCGCGCTTTCCCTCACCGACGGCAAGGAAGTCTGGAAGCGCCCGCTGGGGGGGAAGATGAGCGGCCCGGTGGTCAGCGGCAACGCGCTCTTCATCGCCGGTGACGATGGCTGCGTCTACGCGCTGGTGAGCGGACGCTAGCCCTCCTGGCTCCGCCGGCGGGCCGCGCGGGAGGAAGACCGGCCAAGTCCTGCCACCGGAGGACGGACGCTGCTGCAGTTGTCCGGTTCCCCGCTACTTCCCACCCAGCTTCTTGGCGGCCTCTGCGGCGGCGGCGTACAGCCGCTCAGAGCGCTCCTGCCAGTCCGAGCCGACGAACCACCGCCACTTGTCGAGGCTTGCCCGTCCGCCTGCCCGCGTAGTAAGGCAGGCTCGTACTCGCTCGTCCAGAATCTCCTGGGCGCGCTTGGCCAACTCCTCGCCGAGCTTGGCGCGCCTGGCCTTATCCGTCAAGATGCGTTCCAGGAAGAAGCGCGCTTCGTTTTCCTGAATAGTCTGGCGGAACATCTCAAAGCGCCCGGTGGGCTGCGGCCTCTTGCCGCCAGGCCCCAGCAGGTTGGGGATGCTGTAGCGGTTGAGGTCCAGGCCGCCCCAGTAGCTGTAGTGTCCGGCCAGGGTGCTCTTCAGTCGGCCGCGCTTGTCCTTGAGGACGTACCAGAAGTCCGCGCCCATGCGCCCAATCCCGTCGGCGCCGGACCAGGCCTTGACCTTCTTGCCCGACCCGTCGTCCCAACTGCCCCACTTGCCAAGCGCGGTGACCGCACTCTCCGGGTAGGTGCGGTACAGGGCCGGGTGAGTGTAAGGCCGCGGCGCGCCCCGCGGGAAGGTGCACAGCCGCACCGGGTACTTCCACCCGTAGGCCCGCGCCTTGCCCATGCGCGACGTGTCGGGGTCGATGGCGCCCCACATTCCCCACAGGCAGGCCAGGTGACCCACCGGGCGGCCGCGTACGCCCTTTGTCAACCAACTGCCTACGTGCGAGTGCACCACCCACTTCATCTCCGGAGCCACGGTCTTGAGCGTGCCCACGCTCTTCTCGCTGGGCGTGAAGTCATCACACAGGCCGACCATCGCGGAACCGCCGAGCTTGTGGGTCTTGAGGATGCGGCGCATCCCATCGAAGACCGGACGCAGGAACTTGACGCACTCCTCGGTGCCCCATTCCGGCCCTTCCTTGACCTCCAGCTTGCCGCTGGCACCCTCGCGCACCGAGAAGAGTATCTTGCGTTCACCGTAATCGTGGTTGTGCTCATAGTGGGGGCCGACCTTCGCCGGCTCCCAGATGTAGAGGCACACCACCGGGATCTTGCCCAGGTGCTTGGCTGCCGTCTTGACGTACCGCTCGGCGATGCTGAAGTCGTGCTTGTAGGATCCGTCCGCCCCCTTCTCCCACCTGACCATGGAGTGCGCGTTGCCGAAGTGCGTCTTGGCGATGATCGGCACGTACAGGGCCTTGGCCCCCACCCTGCCGAGGAGCTCGAAGGACCGCTCCACCAGCTTCCAGTGCTCCTCTGACCACATCTTCACGCCGTACTTCACGGCCAGGGTATCCGGCGACTGCACGATGCCCATGAAGGTGGTGAACTCCCTGGTGTCGGGCAGCTTCCAGTCGACGACTTTCAGCTCGATGGGGACTTCCACCGGCTTCTGTCCCTGGACGCTGACTGTCACCTTGCCCTTGTACTCCCCCGCCTTGGCCTCGGCCGGCACCTTGACCGATATCCACATTGGCTGCACCGCCCCGCCGCCATTAGCGGCCACTGGCACCTCCTCCGGTGGGGCCTCGTCCAGGGTGTCGAAGTTGGCCTGCTTCGCGCCGCGGAAGGACACCCGGTCCGGCAGCGCCCAGAGGACGCTGACCGCCGCGGCGGGGATGGTCGCGCCGCCCGGCCCCGCCAGCTTCCCGGCGGTGGCCTTCAGGCCGCGGATCGGGGAGCCCGAGCTGGCCACCACCTGGCCGGAGAACGTCCCGTTGCGGACACCCACGATGCGCACGGGCCGCAGCCCCTCGCAGGGGTCGCCCCAGTCGGCGGTGGAAACAAGGTCCACCATGTCGCAGTTCCAGATCTGGAAGCCCTTGGGCCGAGCAATGCCCGGCACGACCCCCGCGCCGGCCGGGGAGCTGAGCCGGATATCCTCCAGCCCCAGGCGGCTCCACCCTCCCCCCCTCTTCTTGTAGATGGCTTCCGGCGCCGGCGCCCGGTTGACCTGGACCGCTACCACGTTCACACCCTTGCGGAGCGCGCTTGCAGGTATCTTGGCGGTAAGCAGCCGCATGCGTTCCGCGAACTCCGGGGCGTCCTTGCCGTATTTGTGATAGGGGTGCATGGGAATCAGCTTGCCCTTGGACTTGCCCTTGTCGAAGACGTAGGCTGCCTTCGGATAGTCCTCGGCGGGCGTCTCTGAGGTTATCTCCCCCTTCGGCAGGTGGGCGCGGCCGATCTCCTTGCCGTTGACGTAGGCCACTGCGCCTCCCTGGAACTTGACCGTCAGCGAAAGGTCCGCCGGCTGCTTCACCTCGAATCTGCCCCGCAGGTAGAGCACCGCCCGACCCCTCGGGAGGTACTCGAACTTGCCGCGCATGCGGCCCCAGGACCTGTCGTCAAACTCAGGCGCGGCCCAGCCCTTCGCCGGCGGCGCGGGCATGGTACGCACGGTGCACGGAGCCAACTCCTTGACAGTAGAGCCGTGCATCTTCCGGCGGATGTACTCCAGCTTACCCGATTCCCGCCTGACCCGGTCAGTGCGGGTGACCATCCGGAAGCGCCAGCGGGTGGTCAGGTCCAGGATCACCTGGCCCGCGGCCGGCTCCTCCGCACCCGCGCGGGCCGCGACCGGCGCCGCCGCGCTGGTCATCAGGAACACGAGCATCAGGGTCGTCTTCACTGTTGCGTCAGCCTTCATGACAGCACCCCTCTCAGTCATCAGGCGCGCCTTCGCGCAGGCCTCTCACGCAGGGACTACCGCTTCGCGGCCGCTTCCTTGGCCTTGGTTACCTTGTATTCGGCGATGGCCTGGGCTATGAGCTTGTCGGCCAGTTCATCGATATAGAACTCGATATAGGTGTAGCCCTTGTGACGGTCACCCTTTGAGGCGCCCGCGGGCACGATCTTGTTGCTGTCCTTGGGGTCGTTGGGGTTCAGCTTATGGGCCTTCTCCCACTCGTCGGGGAGCCCGTCTTTGTCGCTGTCCTTCGGCGGCTTGCCGGGCTTGAGCCCGGTCATCAGGCCACCCTCGGGCTCATAGCGGCCCATGAAGCCGGTACCGGTGCGCGCCTCCATGAAGGTCTTCTTCGAGACCGCGTCGCGGGGCAGACAACCGGCGTGGGCCATGACCATTTCGTAGGCCTCCTCGGCGCTCTGGGTGGTGACCTTGGGGGCCGGGTGGGGCGTGTCGCGTCTGCCCCGGAATTTCCCTTGGATTTTCTGGGGTGCGCCTCGCAGCGGTTTGATAACATTCCCGGTTGCGTAGACCTTACCTCCCCTCACCTGGGAAAGTCCGGGACGTGCCGGCCGCAGCGGCAGCATGTTCGGCCGCATGTTCTGCGGGCCGCCAGGACCTTCCTTGAGGTAATTGCCCACCGCGTTGCTGTTGCCCAGTTGGACGCCAGGCCAGCAGTTGTAGATTACGCAGTTGCGCATGTCGAACAGCGGAGTGCCGGACTGCTGCGGGCAGCGCTCGGTGGCGTGAGCGATCAGCGAGTGGTGGAGGGTCTGCGGCAATTTGCAGGCGTAGAAATACGGGCCGTAGTTGTGATGGTGATGCCCTTCCCAGCCGGTGTCCGAGCCCTCGCAGGCGCTCCACTGCATGGTGCCGCCGGCGCTGAACTGGATGGCCTCGTCGGTGCTCCAGGCTACCGAGACGTGGTCCAGGACGACGCGCTGATCGCTCTTGGCTCCCCGGCCGCCACCCACACGGATGCAGTCGCCACCGCTGGTCCATCCCTTGAAAGTCGGGCGCACCCGGATGAAACGAATGACCAGATCCTCCATCGCGGCGTCCTTGGAACCGCAGAAGGCCAGACATCCATCTATAGTAATCCCCGCGCCCGGGGCAGTCTGGCCGGCGATAGTCAGTTTTGGGCTGTAGAACTTCCCGCTGAGGCGGATAACACCACTGACATCGAAGACGATGATGCGCGGATATTTCTGCTCCAGAGCCCACCGAAAACTGCCCGGCCCCTTGGAGTCGAGGTTGGTCACCTTGAGGACCTTGCCGCCGCGACCGCCGACCGAGTCGGTGCCAAAGCCCTCGGCCCCGGGGAAAGCGGGCAGTTTCTCAGCCGCCCGGATTGGGACCGGGGCAGCCAGGATTGTCAGCGTTGCCAGCACACAAAGGCCAAAGAAACCCTGCGCTCTTCTCATCAATCTAACTCCTCAGCAAAAGAAACTAGGGCAACTTAACGGGCCACGGCCAGGGCGGGCCGACGACCTTTACGGCTCCCTTTTTGTGCAGTCTCTCTTTCACGCCTGTCTTGTAGTCGATGAGCTTGCCGTCCAGCGCCCACCGTGCTCCGGATATGCCGTTGCCGATCTGGCCGCGGTAGTTGTCACCCCAACAATAAACGGTTCCGTCCTTGGTGACCGCCACGCTGTGGACGCTGCCCGCTCCGATATCGACGACATCTTTGAGAACATCTTTCCCGTGCGACCCCTTGACCTGCACCGGCAATACCTTCCGCCCTGTCGGCTTGCCATCGCCGAGTTGCCCGAAGTGATTGCTCCCGCAAGCCCACAGGGTCCCGTCCTTCTTGATGATCAGCGTGTGCAGCGAGCCGCCAGTGGCCCTGGCGGCATCCGCAATGAAACCCTTGCCGTCGGGGTTCTTGGCCCGCACCGGCCGATGTCGGTCAACCCGCGTCCCGTCGCCCAATTGGCCGAATACGTTATACCCCCAGCCCCACAGCGAGCCGTCCTTACACGCCACCAGGCTGTGGTAGTATCCGGCCCCCACGCTGACGGCGTCCTTGATTCCCCCGACCTTGACAGGAAGAAAACGATCAGTGAGCGTCCCGTCGCCGAGTTGGCCGACGACGTTCTCGCCCCAGGCCAATACAGCACCGTCCTTCTGCAAGGCCAGGCAATGGCCAACCCCGGCGGCAACGGCGATCACGTTTCCGAGAACGCCCTTCCCGTCCGGGCTCTTCACCTGTACGGGCACGGCACTTTGCTTGACCGTGCTCCCGTTGCCCAGTTGCCCGCGGTCGTTAAGCCCCCAGGTCCAAACCGTCCCGTCAGCCCTGGCGGCGATACAATGGGTGTGCCCGGCAGCCACGGCGACCACCTTATCCAGACCCTTGACCTTGACGGGCACCGCCGAACTCTTGGCCGTTCCGTTGCCCAGTTGCCCGTGAATGCCCAGGCCCCAGGCCAGCACCGTTCCGTCCTTACGCAGGGCGCAGGTGGTGCCCACCGAGCAGCTCAGGGCCACGATGCCGGTCAGCAGACCCTGGCCCCCGGGACCCTTGGCCTGCATGGGCTGCTTCTTACATTCCTTGTGTCCGCCGCTGGACCCCTCGGCCAGGTTGCCGAAGCGGACCATGCCCCAGCCCCACACGCTGCCGTCCGGCCGGGTGGCCTGGCAGTGCGCGCTGCCGGCAGAGACCGCCGGCCCGGCGGCGCCGCGGGCAGTCGCGGTCGCAACCAGGAGAGCCGCGAGGGAGGCACACAGCAGGGTAAGCTTGCGCATCAGGAGTTTCTCCTCATCGGTATCGGTTTTCGCTTCGTGCGACTGTTACTTTCCGCCAAGCTTGGCGGCCACTTCGGCGGCCAACGTGTAGAGAGCGCGCGAGCGCTGCTGCCAGCCGCAGCCGCGGTACCACAGCCAGTCGGCGGGCACCAGATTCCGCTGGCCGGCGCCGTGCAGGAAGTCCCGCACCCGTTCGTCGAGCAACGCTTGGCACTTCGCGGCCAGCTCCTCGCCGAGCTTGGCCTTCTTGGCTTCGTCGAGCAGCGCCTTCTCGATGAATATCCGGGCCTCGGCCTCCTGCAGTCCCTCGCGGAGCATCTCGAAGCGGTCGGTGGCCAGGGCGCCGGCGGGGCCCGGGGAGAGCACGTGATAGACGACGTAGGTGAGCGCCATGCCCCCGCCCAGGGCCTCGGTGTAGCGACCGCAGATGGGCCGGGCCCTGCCCCTGGCGATGCCCCGGCCGGAGCGCACCGATTTGGTCACCGGCCAGAAATCCGCGCCCAGGCGCCCGAAGCCGCGCACGCCGGGGGGCTTGGCGTTCTGCTTGCCGGCCGAAACGATGCCGCCCTCGGCCAGGAAGCGAAAGAGTTCCGGAGGCTTGTTGCCGACCACCTCGTAGACCGGGCAGCCCGCCCGCGGGAAGGCCACCACCCGGAACGGCTTGCGCCAGCCGTAGTAGCGCTTGTGGCCGTAGTAGGTTGGCGGCAGTGCAGGATCGCGCGTCCCGCTGAGCCCCCACACCGAAGCCAGATAGCCCACCGGCCGGTCCCGGACCTTGGTCCAGTAGACGTGCGAGTGGGCGATCCAGGGGACCTCGGGCGCGGCGGCGGTGAGGTCGTCCATGCACTCCTTGGTGGGGATCCAGTCGCAGGAGATGCCCAGCATCATGGACTTCTCGATGCCGTGCTTCTTGAGAATGTTCCGGATTCCCGCCATAACCGGCTTCCAGAACTTGCGGCACTCGGGCGTGCCCCACTTGGGCCCGGTGGCCTCCTCCAGCTTGCCGTCCTTCTTCACGGATATCAGTATGTCCCTGTTGCCGCCAGCCGAGATGTCCCGCTTCCCGGAGGATGAGGGGTAGTGCGGCGGTGAGGTCTTTGGCTCCCAGCAATAGACCCCCACGACGGGGATCTTGCCGAGGTGCTTCACGGCGGTGGCGACATACTTCTCGGCTATGCTCAGATCGGGCTTCAGCGACCCGTCGGCCCCTCGCTCCCAGGTGATCATGCCATGCTCGTTGCCGAAGTGCGTGCGCCGGATGGGCGTGAGGTAGATGCTCTTGCTGCCCACCTGCCCCAGGAGCTTGAAGGACCGCTCGATGAGCTTCCAGTGCTTCTCGCCCCAGAGCGGGACGCCGTACTTTATGGCCAGCGTCTCCGGCGACTGGATCAGGCCAACATGGGTTCCGAACTCCTGCGAGTCCGGGAGCTTCCAGTCTATGACCGTGAGCCTGACGGGCACCTCCACGGGCTTCGAGCCCTGCGCGCTCAGCTTCACCTTGCCGCTGTAGTCGCCGGGCTTGGCGTCGCCCGGCACGCGCACGGTGACCCACACGGGCTGCAGGGCGGCGCCGGCCTCCTTGACGACCGCGACCTCCTTGGGCGCGGACTCCGCCAGCCCGTAGAACCAGCGCTTCTTGCTCCGAGGGCTGCCACCGTCGCGGAGCATGTAGCGGATCTCAACTGCCGAGGCGGGGATCGTCCCCGGGCCCTTGAGATCGCCGGTTTCTATCTTGAGATTCCCGATGGGGCCGGTGTTGCCCACCACCACCTGTCCGGAGAAAACCCCGTTGCGGACGCCGGTCAGCTTCACGGGTCGCAGCGGCTGGTTGGGATCGCCGTAGTCGCTGTCCGCGACGCGTTGAATAACCGAGTGGTTCCAGACCTGCAGCCCCTTGGGCCGGGCGACGTTGGCCGTCACCGCCGCACCGGCCGGCGCGGTCAATTCGGTCTTCTCCAGGGCCAGCCGGCGCCACCAGGTGCTCTTGGCGTGCACCCTCTTGGTCTTGCCGGTGAACATGCTCTCCGGGGCCGGCGCGCGGTGCACCTCGACCGCCAGGACGTTGACTCCCTTGCGCAGCACCGAGGCCGGCACCTCGACCTCCAGCTTTCTGGGCCGCATGGCGTAGCGCTCCGGGTACTTCTTGGTGTCGCCGTAGCCGAACCTCAGCAACAGGCCGTCGGGAGTCAGGAAGGCGTCTTCCGGGTAGTCCTCGGCGGGGGTGAGAGGCTCCAGCTTGCCCTTGGGGAGGTGCTGGCGCTTCAGCTCCTTGCCGTTGACATACACCACCACCCCGCCATTGTAGGCCACCGAGAGCTTGAGGCCCTTGGCCCCCGCGGGGTCCTTGACCTCGAACCTCCCGCGAGCGCACAGCAGCTTTACGCTGAGATAGCCGCCCCGGCGCTTCTCGAAGCCGTAGAGCGGCCCTCGCGAGTGCGCCCAGCCCCCGTCGTCGAACTCCGGCTTCATCCAGCCGGCGGGGGGCAGCGATGTGGAACTGGGCTCCTTCACGACGTTGAGCACCGCCTGGCGCACGCTCTTGCCGTTGCGTTTCACCTTGACGTACTTGCTCGCGCCGAACTCGTAGAGGTGCACCAGTTCCTTGGTCTTCGTCCGGGTCAACTCGCTGCCCCGCACCGAGAAGCAGCGCCAGTAGCTCTTGGCGCCCAGGACCGTCGTCTCCGCCGCCTGCGCCCCGGATAGCCCCAGGAACGCCAGCGCCGTCAGCAGATGACAAATCCTGAGGCACCGCATGGGCAGTCCTCCCCTACTTGTCAGCGCCGATCACGATCCGGACCGGCTTGTCCTTGACCTTCACGGTCCTCTTCTGCTCCTTGCCGCCGGGCAGTTGCCACTTGACCGTCACCACGTCATCGTCCACGCGACCGAAGAAGGCCTCGCTCGTCCCGGACATCACGTTCCAGGCACCCAGCGAGCGCGTCTTGACGGACCCGGTCACCGTCACCGGCCCGGTGAAGCCCTTGCCCAGAGGCAGCACTACCTTCACGCAGAGCGCGCTGTCGTCATCCATCTCGCGCGGGAAGACCCAGATATCACCGCTCATGAGGACCACCACCATGTCCTGGGCTCCGTCGTCGGTAATGTCGGCCACGGTGCCCGCCTGCTGGCCTTCCGCGGACTCGGGCAACAGCTCCTTCTCGGCCAGGTCCATCAGGTGCGCGTGGCCGGTGCTCCGGAACCCCCGGTTGAAGAATATCTGCGGGGCCATTTTCTGGTAGAGAATGAAGAAGTCCTGAAGACCGTCGTTGTTGACGTCGCAGACGACTCCGCCGAAGGCGCCCGGCTTGGAGATGTAGGCGATCTCACCGGAGATGCCCAACATGCTCCGGAATACGAGATTCCCCTTCTTGTCAGCCCCCTTGTTGTGCCACAGCCGGCAGTAGTCCTCCGCTCCGAAGAAGATGTCCAGCCGGCCGTCCTGGTCCCAGTCACCCACGTAGCCGCCCGCGCGCCCGGCCCCCAGTGCCACCATGGACTTCACCCCGGGCGCAAAGGAACCCTTGCCTTTGCCCTTGTAGAAAACGCTGGCCTTGGCGGCGGTCTGAAGAATATCCGCCTTGCGGTCGCCATCGAAATCGGCCACCAGGCAGCGCCCGGCCTTTCCGAAACCCTTGATGAGGGCCTTGTCGGCCTTGAGGGCCTTGGCCGTGAAGGCTCCGCCCTTGCCCGGAACCAGCAACACCGGAGCACCGGCTGAGCTCACCAGGATGCCCGGCTTGCCCGCGACCCCCGCGTCCACCGTCGCCAGCGCCAGGCACTTCTCAACGGAGTGGATCGCCTTGGCCGGGACGGCGAAGGTCTTGTCGGCCTTCTGCAACCAGATCGAGATGCTCTTCCCGTCGTAGGAGGCCAGGTCCAGCCGGCCATCGGCGTTGAAGTCGCCCCAGACTGCCGCGCGGCTCTTGGCGGCCAACTTGCTCTTGGCGGTGAGGTCGTCGAACGTGCCCTCCTTGGGGTCGTACTTGAACAGCCGGTCCCCGGCGGAGGAACTTACGTGCAGCAGGTTTATCCCGTTGCCGGTCAGATCCACGGCCTGAACGTTGGAAATCGTTCCCGCGACCTTGCCGGCCTTGATCTTTTCGGACCACCGCGCCCCCGCATTGCACGGAATATCCAGCTCATCGTCCTTGAGCACCAGCTTGATCATCTTGATGAGCATGTCAGTCCCGCCGGCCCAGGTCCCCTCCATCTTGGCGTCGATCTGGTCCATGTCCCACGAACCCTTCTGCTCGGGGTTCTCGTCCATGTGCACCCACCGCCCGCCGAAGTGCAGATAGGCGCCCTCGTTATCATCCTCGTTCCGGCCAATGAAGATCAGCGCGGGCGCGTCGCCCAGCATCTTGATGGTCTTCTTGATCGACTTGGCCTGCTCCTGGTGCACGGTGATGCTGAGGTCGATGATCGGGGCGGCCTTGGGCTTCTTGCCCTTCAGGACCGCCAGGATCTTGGTCTTGACAATGCCCTTCTTGTCGGAGGGCGTGAGCGTCACCACCAGGACAAGCTCGGACTTGGTAGTCAGGTGGATGGGCGTGAAGTTCTCATTAATCAACGCCAGGGCTGAAGCACTCAGCAGCAGTGCCGCGGCCAACGCGACCCAAAGGACAGACAGCTTCTTGGACATGGTCAACCTCCTCTTATGTTGTGGCCCATGTGTTGCGGAATCATCCTGGACAACAACCTTATTCTCCTCACTCTCCCCCCAATTTTCCAGCTACTTCGGCGGCGGCGGCGTATAGGGCTCGCGAACGTTCCTGCCAGCCGGAGCAAACATAATAGCGCGCATCGCGGATTCCCTGGTGCCTGATGTCGAAATCCAGCGAGACCCGTACGCGCCGGTCGAGCATTTCCTGGACGCGCGTGGCCAGCGCTTCTCCCACCGTGGCCCGACGCTTCGGATCGGTGAGCATTCTTTCCAGGAAGATGCGGGCCTCGCACTCCTGGAGGCACTCCCGGAGCATCTCGAAGCGGGCGGTGGCGATCGGTCCCTTCTTCCCCGGGCCGATCACGTAGTGAATCCCGTAGGATCCGACATCCAGCCCGCCCCAGGACACGTAGTGCCCGGCGAGGATGCCCTTGACTCGCCCGCGCTTGTCCTTGAGCACCGGCCAGAAGTCAGCGCCCATGCGTCCCAGGCCGTCGGTCCCGGAGAACTTCTTCTTTCCGGAGCTGTCCCACACGCCGTAGATCCCGGGACCGGTGATGATGGCCTCCGGGAAATCCCGGTACTCGGGCTGGGTCGTGTAGTCCTGCCGGAACTCGTTCCGACCGAACTTGCTGAGCCGCATCGGATACTTCCAGCCGTAGTAGCGCCGCTGGCCGCTGTAGCGGTTGGCCACGTCGGGGCTTATCGGCGTGCCGCCCCAGACGAATGCCTGGCAGCCCACGGGGCGACTGCGAACCCCCTTCCTGGCCCAGCCGGTGCCGTGGGAGTGGGCTATCCACTTGGCCTCCGGCGCGGCGGCGGTGATGCTGTCAACCGCTCCCTTTCCGGGCGCAAAATCTCCGCATACCCCGACCATCATGGATTTCTCCAGCCCGTGCTTGGCCAGTATCTTCCTGACGCCGTCAACCACCGGCTTCCAGAACGCGACACACTCCGGCGTACCCCACTTGGGGCCCTTGAGCACCTCCGGCTTGCCGGTCTTCGGATCATTGACGGAGAACAGGATCTCTCTGTTCATGAAGAACTTCTTGGCTTCCTCGCCGGTACCGACGATGGCTGCCCAGTTCGCAGTGGGGCCCCCGGCGTAGTTCGAGGCCAGCTTGACCGGATCCCAGATGTAAAGGCCGACCACCGGTATCTTCTTGCCCAGGTGCTTGACAGCTATGGCCACGTACTTCTCGACGATGCTGAAGTCGTGCTCCCAGCCGCCGCCCGGCTTCTTCTTCCAGCGGACCATGCTGTGCGCGTTGCCGAAGTGGGTCTTGGCCTGCAGCGGGATATACAGGGTCTTGGTGCCAAGCTGGCCGAGAAGCTCGAAAGACTTCTCCACCAGCTTCCAGTGCTCCTCCGACCACATCTTCACGTTGTACTTCATGGCCAGCGAGTCCGGCGACTGGATGAAGCCCATGTGGGGGGTAAGGTCCCGGGAGGCCGGCAGCGTCCAACCGGCCACGTGGAGCTTGACCGGCACCTCAACGGATTTGGCGCCGGCAAAGGACAATGTCACCTTGCCAGCGTAGTCGCCCGGCTTGGCATCGGCGGGCACACGCACGCGAATCCAGACAGGCTGCACCGCGCCGCCCTTGCCGACGGGAACCTCAGCCCGAGGCGTTTCCTCCAGTGTGTCGAAGAATCTCCGGCTGCGGCCGCGTTTGCCATCCGGCAGGGGATAGCGGATCTCGACCGCCGAGGCCGGAATCGTGCCCGGCCCCTCCAGCGCCGTAGCGACCGCTTTGAGCCCCTTGATGGGCCCGGCAGAGCCGGCCACCACCACCCCGGAGAAGACACCGTTCCGCGCGCCGATTATCTGCACCGGCAGGATCTTGTCGCCGGGGTCGCCGCGGTCGGCTACCGTAACCGCTTTGACCACCGGGTGGTTCCAGATGCTGATGCCCCCTGGGCGGGGCCCGTGCGGGGCGCCGGGGGTGGCCACCGCGCCGGCCCGTGCGGACAGCTTGAGGCCCTCCAGCCCCACCCGCGGCCAGAGCAGCGCCGTGGCCCCACTCCTGCCCAGCTTGCCTGTATACATGATCTCGGCGCCAGGGGCGAAATGCAGTTCCACGGCCAGGACGTTGACGCCCTTGCGAAGCAGCGCGCCGGGCACCTTGATGCCGCCGGCGGTGCGCACCCGCTTCTTGAACGGCTCGGGGTGCTTCTTCGAGGCATTGTAGCCGCTGAGCAGCACCCCCTCGGGGTCCAGGTAGACCTCCTCCGGGTAGTCCTCGGCCGGGGTATTGGCGTCAATATCGCCCTTGGGCATGTGCGCGCGGGTCACTTCCTTGCCGTTGAGATAGACTACCACGCCGCCCTCAAAGGACAGCGCCAGCGTCAGGTCCCCCACCCCCGCGCGGTCGGTCACCTGGAACCTGCCGCGCAGGTAGATCAGGCGCGTTCTGCCGCACAGCCTCCTGCTGTAGTGCTTGTTGGCGCCCGAGCCGTGAAACGGTCCCGGGTAGAGCCCCCAGGAAGCATCGTCGAACTCCGCCTTCGTCCAGCTCGACGCCGGCGGGGCGGGCCGGCGGCGCACCTTGGGTGCCTTGACTATCTGCCGGCGGCGCTTGCCCCCGATCTTGACGTACTTCCAGGGAGGCGCCTCAATAGTGTGCTCCAGCTTTCCGGACTTGCACCGAACCACCTCGGTGCCCTTGACGAACCGGCAGCGCCACAGGCTCTTGGCCTCGAGCAGCACCGTCTCCCCGCCGCGCCCGACCGCCGTGAAGACCAGCATTCCCACCAGAAACAGCGACACCTTGCGGCAGATCACGGACAGCTTCACGATCACACCTCCCGATTCCGAATGCTTGGGCTACTTCCCGCTGAGTTTCCCGGCGACCTCGGCCGCCGCCGCGTAGAGCTCCTTTGAACGCTCCTGCCAGCCGGAGCACACGTAGAAGCGCTTGTCGTGTCTCCCCTGGTAGGTGATGGCGAAGTCCATGGTGACCCGGGTGCGGCGGTCGAGGAGTTCCTGGACGCGTTTGGCCAGTCCCTCGCCTGCCTGGGCCCGGCACGCCGGGTCGGCCAGCATCTTCTCGAGGAAGATGCGCGCCTGGCACTCCTGGAGGCACTCGCGGAGCATCTCGAAGCGGGTCGTGGCGACCGGCCCCTTCTTCCCCGGACCGATTATGTAGTGGATCCCGTGCGAGCCTATGTCCAGACCGCCCCAGGGCACGTAGCGTCCGGCGAGGATGCCCTTCACCCGGCCGCGCTTGTCCTTGAGCACCGGCCAGAAGTCCGCGCCCATGCGCGCTATCCCGTCAACGCCGGTGTGGTCCTTCTTCCCGCCCGGACCGAACGAACCGAAGACCCCGCCGGCCAGGATGCAGGCCTCGGGAAAGACCCGGAACTCAGACTGCGGGGACATGTGCTGCCGGAACTCGTTGCGCCCGAACTTGCCCACGATCTTGGGGCACTTCCAGCCGGCGAAACGGTTCCGATGGCTGTACTTGTTGGTCACGTCCGGACTCCAGGGATACCCGCCCCAGACGAAGACCATGTAGCCCACCGGCTGATCCCTTACTCCCTTGCGCAGCCAACCGGTGGAGTGCGAGTGGACCACCCATTCCGCCCAGGGGGCCGCGGTCGCCAGGCTCTTCACCGCCCCCTCGCCGGGAGTGAAGTCACCGCACACCCCGACCATCATGGACTTCTCCAGGCCGTGCCCGGCCAGGATCTTCTTGAGGCCGGCCATGACCGGCTTCCAGAACTCGTCGCACTCGGGAGTGCCCCACTTGGGGCCCTTGAGCACCTCCAGCTTCTTGGTGGCCGGGTCCATGACCGAGAAAAGTATCTCCCGGTCCTTGAAGAACTCGTCGGCTTCCTTGCCGTCACCGCCGAGTATGCCCTTGAAGTTCTTCTTGGAGGCCACAGATTTTCCGGCCCAGTGCGCGGCCATCTTGACCGGAGTCCATGCGTAGGCGCAGACCACCGGGATGTTCCCGCCGAAGTGCTTCACGGCGAGGTCCACGTACTTCTCCGCGATGCTGAAGTCGTGCGTGTAGGAATCGCCTTTCTTTATCCATCTGACCATGCTGTGGGCGTTGCCGAAGTGGGTCTTGGCCACCAGCGGGATGTAGAGGTTCCTGGTCCCCAGCTGGCCCATCAGTTTGAAGGACTCCTCCACCAGCTTCCAGTGCTCGTCGGACCACATCTCCACCCCGTACTTCATGGCCAGCGAGTCGGGGGACTGCACCAGCCCCATGTGGGTGGCGAACGCCTTGGGATCGGGCATCTTCCAGTCGATCACCTGCAACTCGACCGGGACCTCCACGGGCTTTCCCCCGGCGGCGGTGATCGTGACCTTGCCGCTGTATTTGCCCGGCTTGGCATCGGCAGGCACGCGCACGCTGATCCAGATCGGCTGGAGCGCACCGAGCTTGCCCACTGCGACCTCCGCGGGCGCAGCATTGTCAAGCGTGTCGAACTCGTTCGGTGCCCCGCGGCCCCGGCCTGGGCGGTCGGGACGCGGATAGCGCAGTTCCACGGCCGAGGCGGGAATGGGGCTCGGGCCCTTCAGCGCCGAGGCCACCGCCTTGAGGCCCTTGATAGCCCCGTCGGAACTCGCCGCCACCACTCCGGAGAAGGTCCCGTTGGGGACGCCGACGATGCGCACGGGGCGAAGCTGGTCGGCGGGATCGCCGCAGTCGGTGACCCTGATCCTTCGTACGACCGGGTGGTTCCACACCCGGAAGCCCTTGGGGCGATCTCCCGGCCTGACACCGGGACTGACCGCGACTCCCTCGGGCGCCGAGAGCTTGAGTTCCTCGAGTCCCACGCGTGGCCAGATCAGGGCCCTGCTGCTGCCCTTGATGACCTTGGCGGTAAATACTTTCTCGGGCATCGACGCGCAGTGCAGCCTGACGGCCAGCACGTTGACGCCCTTGCGGAGCGCCGAGGCGGGTATCTTCAGTCCCTCGATCTTGCGTACCCGCTTCTCGAACATCTTCGGGTACTTCTTGTCCATGTCGCCGCCGACCAGTTCCCCCTTGATGAAGTAGACGTCATCGGGGTAGTCCTCCGCGGGAGTGGAGAACTCCAGCTTGCCTTTTGGCAAGTGCGCGCGCTTGACCTCCTTGCCGTTCACGTAGACGGCGGCGCCGCCCGCGAAGCCCATCGACAGCGTCAGCTCCGCGGGGTTGGCCAACCGGAACTTGCCGCGCAGGAAGACCATCCGCGTCTTCTCGCACACGTTCTGGCGCCGGAACTTGCGGATGCCAGTTCCCCTGAAGGGGCCCGAATACAGGCCCCAGGAGCTGTCGTCGAAATCCGCCTGCGTCCACTTGGCGGGGACCGAACGCGGCCGCCGGCGCATCACCGGGGACGGAGTCGTCTTCTTTATGTACTTGCCACCCACCTTGGCCCGCTGCGTGAGCGGATCCTCCACGAGGTGCCCCAACTCGCCGGACCCCTTGCGGATCAGTTCGGTGCCCTTGACGAACCGGCAGCGCCACAGGCTCTTGGCATCGAGCAGCACCGTCTCACCCGCACAAGCCGCGTCCGGCGCGGCGGCGATCATCAGGGCGAACAGCCAAAGCGGAGCTCCGGCGATCAGTATTCTCCTGAGCATCACGGCTTCTCCTCAGTTCCTTCGGATCCCTGATTGCTCCCACGTGCCTCGCGGGAGGACTCCCGCACCACGAGCCGCACCGGCACCTCCACCAACCTGCCCGGTTCGGCCCCGCCGGTCATGAGTTCGTCCAGTTCCCTGGTCGCGGTGATCCCCATCTGGCGCGCGCTGAATTCCACGGCGCTCAGGCCCGGCACCACGTCGGCAGACGCCAGGCTGTCCCCGAAGGAGACAAGCGCGACGTGGCGCCCGACATGAAGTCCCAGTTCCTCGGCTGCCTGCCAGGCTCCCTTCGCGCGATTGTGGTCGAAGACCGCGATCGCGGTGGGAGGATCGCTTCGACCCAGAAGCTTCCGCGCGGCCGCCGCGCCCTGCTCTTCGTCGGCGTGACAGCAGAGCACCAGGTCTTCGTCGAGCGCCAGTCCCCCCGCGGCCAGCGCCGCAGCGAAGCCCTCCCGGCGCCAGGGGTTGATCGCCGGCCGGGAGGCGTCGATGTAGGCGATCCTGCGATGGCCCAGCGACACCAGGTGCTCCCCGGCCAATCGTCCCGCCTGCCGGCTGTCGTCGACCACGCAAGTCAGCGGCAGGCCCTCGAAGAAGTGGTCGACCAACACCGTCGGACCGCTCCAGCGCTCGAGTATCTCAGAGACCATTTCGCGATTGGTCATGGACTGCAGAATCAGGCCGTCGATCCCGCGCTGCGGCAGGACCTCAAGCAATGCGCGCCGTTTCTCGCGCTTGCCAAGATCGCTGAAGAAGCTCACGATCCAGTCGGCATTGCCGGTGCCCTCTGCCAAACCGGCCATCAGGTCGCCGTAGTAACCGCGCGCCTGACTCGAGCCTACCAAGGCAACGGCAACGTGGGCCAGCCCCGTCGCGGTGCGAGTCTCGTTGCGCGCCAGGACCATGGTGCCCTGCCCCTGGCGCCGGGAAATCAGGCCCTCGGCCTCGATCAGATTCAGCCCCTTGCGCAACGTCCCGCGGCTGATGCCGAAGAGCCGGGCGAGATCCCTCTCGGGCGGCAGGAACCTGCCCCACAGTGCCCGGTCGCGGATGAACCCGCGCACCCGGTCAGCGGCTTCCCGATGCAGGAACTTCCTGCTGAGCCGACTCAGCTCGGTCCCTATCTCTGCCCCGCTGCTCTGATCCCTCAACGCTTGGTTCTCCTAATTGGGCATCATCGGTACTGGCACTGTACCACTCGCGCCCATTAGGCCTATACACCTCTCCGACCGTATTGACGATGAAAATCCCGAAAACTGCCGCGGAGACAGCTAAGTAGCGCGATGAGAGCGGCTTACTGTAAATCCAGGTGCCTCATATAGGAGACCGGGGTTGCCGGCCTCGCTTCTCAGCGCAGGCGACTACGGCGTCGGCGTCTGCCGCCCAGGATCCGTTTGCGGCGCACCGGGGTGGGCGTGCCGCCCTCGGCCGCTTCGGCTTCCTGCGTGGGACGGACCGAGACGAAGGCCCGATAGGGATGGTCGTTTATGACCGTGAGCTTCATGCGGATAAGCCGCTCGATCTTGCCGAGGACGCCGATCTCCTCGAAGTCGCAGAAGGACAGCGCTATCCCCGCCGCCCCGGCTCGCGCGGTGCGCCCGATGCGGTGCACGTAGACTTCGGCCTCGCCGGGCATGTCGTAATTGATCACGTGCGAGACGCTCTCGATGTCGATGCCCCGCGAGGCGATATCGGTGGCCACCAGCACCCGGGCGTCGCCGTTCTTGAAGCGCTCCAGGGCCCGTTCGCGGTTGCTCTGGGTCTTGTTGCCGTGAATCGACTGGGCCTCGACCCCGGCCTTGCGCAGGTGCATGGTCACCCGGTCGGCGCCGTGCTTGGTGCGGGTGAAGATCAGCGTGCGGGATATGTCCGGGTTCTCTTTCAGCAGATGCAGCAGGAGGTCGCGTTTTCTAGCCTTCTCCACGAAGTACAGCCGCTGATCGACCGACTCGACAGTGGTCGCCGCCGGCGCCACCTCCACCCGCACCGGATCGCGAACCATCGCCCCGGCCAGGCGCTGGATGCTCTCCGGCAGCGTGGCCGAGAAGAACAGCGTCTGCCGATCAGTGGGCAGCTCCCGGACTATTCTACGGACGTCAGGGATGAAACCCATGTCCAGCATCCTGTCGGCCTCGTCGAGGACGAAGACTTCCAACCCTCGGAGATTCACCAGCCCCTGGCCCATGAGGTCCAGCAGCCGGCCCGGCGTGGCCACCAGCACGTCGATGCCGGCGTGCAGCGCGCGGGTCTGCGACCCCTGGGGGACGCCGCCGAAGACCACCGTGTGGCGGATATCGGTGTGCCGGCCGTAGGCCGCGAAACTGTCGGCGATCTGCGAGGCCAGCTCGCGGGTGGGGGTGAGCACCAGCACGCGGATAACGTGATGGCCGTGCTTGCGGCGCTCCCCGGCGCACAGCCCCTGGAGGATGGGCAGGGCGAAGGCCGCGGTCTTGCCGGTGCCGGTCTGGGCGCAGCCCATCAGGTCGCGGCCGGCCAGCACGTGGGGGATGGCCTCCACCTGGATGGGCATCGGTTCGAGGTAGCCTTCGTCCCGGATGGCGCGGAGAAGCGGCTCGATGAGGTCAAGCTCGTCGAAGTTCACAACCACTTATAGCACGGCGGGATGCGGAAGTCAACCATAGACCTGCCGCTAAACGCGTAATCGGTGCATGTCACCGGAGCTTTCGGGCTACTTGCCGTGCGGAATGTTCAAAGATGCAATCCAGCGCAGCCTGTCGTCCGCGTCAAAGCTCAGCACGGCCAAGGTCCAAGGGTTGGCCTTCACGGACACCTTGAAGGGACGAAGCGGCGGTATCTGGGGAGGGATAAAGGAAATGGTCTTACTAACTCTGGCGGGCGCCAATAATCGACGTACTTCTTCCAGGGACATGCCCTCGCGGAGGTGGGTCTGCAATACCATGTCGACACCCTGCCACTGCGTCATCCGGTCATCGCTGCGCATGAGGTGCTTGGCGTAAGCCAAGTGGAACCGCTTCCAGTTGGCGCCGGCCAGGGCCAGGAGGAGTATGGCCGTCGGCATGGCCACCAGCCAGACGACCATCCGCCGCGAGCGTTTCGGTTTGGGCTCGGGCGTGGTCATCTGCCAGCCCCCCGGGACTCATGATCGACCAGCCTGTCGTCCTTGTCGAAGGTCAGCGGGCAGATGTAGTTGAGCGAGCGTCTTCCTGTACGCACGTCGAAGGCGCGACGTCCGTCCGCTCGTGGTCCCCGCCCGCGAATCTTCTCAGTAAGTCTGGCGGGTGCCAGCATGGAACGGACCTCCTCCAGGGGCATGCCCTCGCGAAGGTGGGTTCTCAGCACCATCGCGACGCCGCGCCTCTGCTTCGTGAGGTCGTCGCTGCTGATGAGGTGCTTGCAGTAGGCCAAGTGGAAGGTCTTCCAGTTGGCGCCGGCCAGGGACAGGAGGAGTATGGCAATCGGCATGGCCACCATCCAGACGACCATCCGCCGCGAGCGTTTCGGTTTGGGCGCGGGCGCGGGCGTGTTCATATCACGAAAACATAGCCTCCCCGCCGGGCGGGGTCAAGACGTGAGGGAATCAGGTGTTGTATCCCCCGGAACTTTCTGGCATGTTTCCTGAATCGCGGGACTCGAACTCCAATTCCAGACCGCCGGCAACGTGCGCTATCAGATTATACAGTACGGCCGTGAGGGCACCGCCAATGAAGCCGACTATCCCATAGAAGATCGGGAGAATGATGACCGCTCCGACACCAAATAACAGACCACCCGCGCCACCTCGCCCAGAGCCCGCGGCTGCGCCCAGGACGGAAACGAACGAGAATATGCCGCCGAATATGAGCCCCAGTGCTGCGTACAGCAAGCCCAGCACCTTCGCACCGGACAGTATCCCAACCCTCTTCAATTCCATTTCCCAACTCCTTTCGGCGTTCACGGACCAGTCGGCACATTCCGGCGACACCCCACCGGCATTGCCCACCTCCACCTGCTTCCATTTCCCTCCTGCGCAACCTACCCCGCCGACGCCCCGGAGTCAACCCCAAACCCCGAATTCTGATCACCAGCTATCTCAACCAGCGATTATCGCCTTAACCTTCGCTTTCTCACGCGCATAAGCAGCTCTACGCCAGCCACTTGCACTTTCTCCCCATTATTCTGTATTATCTGCTTGACATTCGGGCGCGTTCGGTGTAGTATGTAGTAGTTGTCGGTTATCAAAGGAGCGGACTCCGTGATAAAGGACGCGGCCAACCGGGAATTGCCCTTCCCCCGCGAAGTCCTCGTGGACGCTGCCCGGCTTAAGGCCCGGGGCGCGGAGTGGGAGGCCATCGCCACGGCTACCGGCGCCGCTGTTGGCGAGCTGGTTACTTTCAGCATTGACCATCCCGAAGTCTGGGGCCCGCTGTACGAGCGCGCCGAGAAGCTGCGTTTACATGAGGCCGAGGGCCAGACCATCAAGGGCCTGTGTACGCTGCTCAAGGGGGACGATGAAACTGCCGCCGAAAACGCGGCCAGAGAGTTATTGATCCATCGCCGCCACGTCGAGCGAAGGCGTTATCAACCACCAAGACACAAAGACACCAAGAAGCTTGAGGGCTTGAACGCGG